>DASRDY010000144.1:0-15724 GCA_035652355.1 Blastocatellia bacterium | reverse complement strand
CACCGGTCAGAGCTAAGCTGGTATTAGGATTGTTTACATTAAATGTCAGTGAGGTTGTTCCGTTTAACGGAATGGTCGGTGCGCCAAACGATTTTGCAATCGTCGGTGATAATGCGACTGTAATAGTGGCTGTCGCCGTGTTGCCGGTGCCGCCGTTGGTCGATGAAATGGTTACACTATTGTTCTTTACTCCGGAAGTCGTTCCCCTTACGGTAAAAAGGATAGAACAACTGCTGTTGGCAGCCAGCGTGGCATTAGACAGCGAGAATTGGTTTCCGCTGACACTGCCCGTGCCTGTGTTGCAGGTAGTAGAATTAAGTACATCTATCTTCAAGCCCGAGGGCATCGTGTCGGTGAATCCTACTCCGGTCAATGTAACATTGTTAGGCGCAGGATTGGTGATCGTGATGGTCATGCTGGTCGTGCCATTCAACGGAATGTTGGCCGCGCCGAATGCTTTGCTGATAACAGGCGGGGCCACAACGGTGATCGATGCACTGGCGGTATTTCCTGTTCCGCCATTTGTCGAAGTAACGTTGCCGGTCGTATTCGTGAATTGCCCAGCCAACGCTCCCGTTACGGTCACGCTGAACTGACACTGGCCGTCTCCGTTAATAGTCGCTCCGATCAACGCAATGCCTGTCGGATTTGTTGTGGTCAGCGTGCCTCCGCAAACTGCAGCGGTGCCAGTGGCTACAGTGAGTCCCGCCGGCAGTGTGTCAGTAAACGCTACTCCGGTAAGAGCGGTACCGGCATTAGGATTTGTAATCGTAAACGTCAGTGAAGTCGTCCCATTCAATGGGATTGTCGTTGGATTGAACGCCTTTGCTATTGATGGCGGAGTGAGACTCGCGGCGTCAACAATAAACGGCGCGCTGTCACCGGGCGCGAGTAAATCTCCGCTGGTGCGGATGGCGGTAATAACAACTCCGCTGTCCGCTTTGCTGTAGGTTACACCTGATATTGTGATCGAATTTGTACCGCTGGCGATAGTGCCGGTCAGCGTTCCCGCCAGAGTTCCCGTTCCGGTTGTTAACGACAGTGTTACGTTGGTATCGGCTATAACAGGATCGGGATTACCGTTGCTGTCCTGCGACTGAACCACGACGGAGAATGGAACGCCCGCCGTCGGGTCGCTGCCACCGTTAATCAGAGTGATAGCCAGGTTAATGGCCGGTGCGGGAATCCCATTCAGCAGGATCGAGACTGTGCTGTCACCCAGGTTTGGGACCGCCAGATCTAGCTTGCCATCGTCATTGAAATCACCCACCGCGACTGAGATTGGAAGGTTGCCTGCGCTAAAGTCTGTTTTCGCTCCAAATGCGCCTGTTCCCGTTCCCAATAGCACCGAGGCTGTATGGCCAAACTCATTTGCCACCGCCAGATCAAGTTTGCCATCGCCATTGAAATCACCCACCGCAACCGAAGATGGAACGCTGCCCGTAGGAAAATCGGTCTTTGCTCCAAATGTGCCTGTCCCCGTTCCCAGCAGAATCGACACTGTGTTGCCGCCACTATTGCCAGAGTTTGCAACCGCCAGATCAAGCTTGCCATCGCCGTTGAAATCACCCACCGCGACTGACTCTGGTATGCTGCCCGTGGCAAAATCGGTCTTTGCTCCAAATGTGCCTGTGCCTGTTCCCAGCAGAACTGAAACTGAACTGGTATTCCCGTTCGCCGCCGCCAGATCAAGCTTGCCATCGCCATTGAAATCAGCCACCGCTACTGAGAATGGACGGCCGCCCGTGGCGAAGTCGGTCTTCGCTCCAAACGTGCCATCGCCATTTCCCAACAGGATTGACACCGTATTGCCATTGCTATTTGCCACTACCAGATCAAGCTTGCCATCGTCGTTGAAATCGGCCACCGCAACTGAGACTGGAACGTTGCCCGTGCTGAAGTCGGTTTTCGCTCCAAAAGCACCTGTTCCTGTCCCCAGCAGGATCGAAACTGTATTGTCATCCTGGTTTGTTACCGCCAGATCAAGTTTGCCATCGTCGTTGAAATCACCCACCGCAACCGAGGTCGGTCCGTTGCCTGCACCGAAGTCGGTCTTTGCTCCAAACGTGCCTGATCCTGTTCCCAGCAGGATCGAGACTGTATTACTAAACCGGTTTGCCACCGCCAGATCGAGCTTGCCGTCGTCATTGAAATCGCCCACCGCGACGGAGAATGGTGTTTGGCCCGTGGCGTAATCAACGTGCGGGTCAAAGCCCTGGGGAGAGATAGGTCTTGCGGTATTGGTGTTTAGCAGGATGGATACAGTATTGTTGCCAGCGTTTGCCGTGGCAATATCTGTTTTGCTGTCATTGTTAAAATCGCCCACCGCGAAGGTGGCCGGACCGGAGGCTGTGGCAAAATCGGTTTTAGCTCCGAATGTGCCTGTCCCTGTTCCCAGCCAGACCGAGACTGCAGTTTGGGAACTGAGTGCCGCCGCCACATCAAGCTTGCCATCGTTATTGAAATCGCCAACTGCGACTGTGACTTGACCAAAGGCGCTGGCGAGGTCTGTCTTTGCTCCAAATGTGCCCGCTCCCGTCCCCAGCAGGATCGAGACTGAACTACCAGTACCGTTCCCCGTGACCAGATCAAGTTTGCCGTCGTTATTGAAATCACCCACGGCAACCGAAATTGGACTGTTGCCCGTACTGAAGCTGGTCTTTGCTCCAAAGGTGCCTGTCCCTGTTCCCAGAAGGACCGAGACTGTATTGGAAGAAGTAGCCGTGATCACCAGATCAAGTTTGCCATCATTATTGAAATCGCCGGCCGCTGCTGCATACGCTCCTGCATCCGTTGGGAAATCTGTCTTGGCTCCAAATGTACCGTCGCCTATTCCAAGCAGGATTGATACTGTGCTGTCACCGCGGTTCGCTACCGCCAGATCAAGTTTGCCATCGTCATTAAAATCGCCGACCACCACCCAGGTCGGACTGCTGCCTGTGTTGAAGTCGGTCTTCGTTCCAAATGTGCCATCGCCGTTGCCCAGTAAAATCGAGACTGTATGACCAGAGGTATGGCCAGCATTGGCCACCGCCAGATCGAGCTTGCCATCGCCATTGAAATCACCGACCGCAACCGAAAAAGGATCGTTGCCGGTGGCGAAATCGGTTTTAGGTCCAAAGGTACCTGTTCCAGTGCCCAACAAGATCGAGACGGTATTGTTGTCCCGGCTTGTCACGGCCAGATCGAGGTTGCCATCGCCATTGAAATCACCGACTGCTTCTGAGATTGGATTGGCGGCTACGGGGAAGTCAGTGTGCGCCGCAAAACTGGCCGGAGCGCCGGCCGCCACTGAACGAGCCTTCAGCATTGCGCCCACAAGCAAACCAGCGATTAATCCAAATATCGCAATCGATTTAACTAATCTCCGGTTCTTTCCTGCAAGACTTGACTTCCGACTGGGATTAAATGCTCTCATGACTGACCTCCATCTTTGTTACTTAGTCCTTGGGATCATAAAAACCGACTTGCATCACTTCTTTTCGCGTCATTTCTTTTGGTTGATAATTGCGCGCAGCTCCAGCAGGTTCTCTTTCAGAACGTACGCACAAGCGCCGGCTTGATTGGCGGCTTTGCGCAGGTTTTCATCATCGTAATTTGTGACGATTACTATTTTGGAATCGGGATAACCGACGTGAATCTGGTTAGCTGCCGTCAGTCCGTCCATCTCGTTCATTTTTATATCCATCAGCACCCACTCCGGACGATACCTGTCATAGGTAGATAGAGCCTCTATGCCGTCACTGCATTCGTAAAATGTCGTGATCAGGTCAGAGAGCAGGGTTCTGATAATTCGGCGGATTGAAGGATGATCATCGACAATTAAAACTTTCATTTATTTATAATCTGCAATCGGCCAATTAGATCGGTAGTAATATCGCAGTAATAAGGAACGCCGGGTATCACCCTTACAGGGTATTTTGCATACCCACATGTGGGTATTTTCCTGGGAGCGCAGGCACCCTTGCCTGCATGCCTTCCGCAACAAACCCGTTAATTTATAACTCGTGCGCTCAGACACCCATGCAGGCAAGGGTGCCTGCGCTCCCAGGATGATTACTTCTGTTCCAGGGCGTATCGCATCAGAGCGTGACTGCCTTCGAGTCCCAGCTTTGCGCAGATGTTCTTTCGGTGGGTTTGTACCGTGTGGGGGCTAATGAATAGAGCTTCAGCAATCTCTTTGGTCGTTTTGTATTCGGCAATCAGTTTAACGACTTGTTGTTCTGTAGGTGACAGGTTCGACAATCCGGTTTTGGTTGCGGCCTCAGAGGATTTGTTTCGATTCCGATTCACCAGGATTGAGGTTAGGGTCGGACTTATATAATGCTTGCCCTCAGCAACTGTATGAATGCTGCTGACGATATCGGTTATCGCGCTGTCCTTTAAGACGTAGCCTTTCGCATCCAGCGACAGGGCCTCATTCAGGAACTCTTCTTCGCAGTGAACGGTGAGGAAAATAATCTCAACAGGAAATTTTTGGCTGCGAAGCGTGCGCGCAACAGCAAAACCATCCATTTTCGGCATATCTATATCAAGGATGGCAATATCAGGTCTCAGCGACTGTATGTCGCTTAAGGCCGTCTGCCCGTCTCCAGCTTCGGCTACTATCTTGAGATTGATGTCTGCTTCAATCGCGTTACGCAGTCCCTGGCGGACTATGGGATGATCGTCTGCCACTAATAACCTGATCTCAGTCGCCATTCTTGCTTTCTCTAACGGGGATGCTCAATTCTATTCTCGTTCCGGATCCGGGAGATGATTGTATCACGGGAATGCAGCCGAGAATGCGAGCCCGCTCAGTTAATCCTAATAACCCAAAGCCGCCGCCGTTGCGCGATTCGCCACGCGAAGCAGGAACAAAACCGCAGCCGTTATCCTGAATAATTATTTCAATAATCTGCCCGCTTTTTATAATCGTTACCTCTGCCTCACTCGCGGCCGCGTGTTTGATGATGTTGTTGAGGCTTTCCTGTATGATCCGGTAAAGATGAATCTCCATTTCGGGTGTTAAAAGTCCATCGATGACATCGAGGTGAGTTTTAACCCGTACTGCGGTCGTGGCAGTGATTTTATTGGCCATTGCTTCAATCGCCTTTGTCATACCCAATCGATCGATCTGAAATGGTCGAAGGTTATGCGCGATCTCGCGAACTTCTGTTAATGACTGGTTCGCGGCTTCGGCAATCTCTTCGATTTGTTCGATGGCCCGTTCGTGATCATCAGGCGTGCTCAGGCTGAGAAGCGCTCTGTTTTTAATAATAACTATATTCTGACTCAGGCTGTCGTGCAGCTCAGCGGCAATGCGTTTGCGCTCGCTCTCCTGTGAATCGATCAAACGCTGAGAGAACATTTCCTGAGCTTTCTTCTCTCTGTGAAGTTGAGAAACCCGTCTCCAATAGATGAATGCGACCATCCCTGCCGCTAAAACTATTGATATTGAAATGAACCACCATGTTCGCCAGAACGGCGGCAGGATTGTGATTTGCATACTAGCGCCAGCGTCATTCCAAATGCCGTCGCTGTTGGCCGCGATTACTGTAAAAGTATAACTCCCAGGCGGCAGGTGGGAATAGACAACGGAGCGCCGCGTGCCTGCATCAATCCAATCAGGATCCAGGCCATTCATCTTATATTTGAACCGCACCTGGTCCGGTTTAACAAAACTCAGTCCGGTATATTGTATTTCCAGATTTGATTGGCCGGGCAGTAGCTTTATGCCATTTCCCCAAGCCGCCTTTGACCTGTCAATCATTACCGACTCTATCAGAACAGGCGGCGGGAGCGGATTAATCGGCATAGCCTCGGGATCAACTATGGCGACTCCTGCCTGCGTGGGAAACCAAAGCTTGCCGTCAGGTGTTTTCAACGCTGATGGTTGCCGACCGCCATTGCATTCAGGATTTATCAATCCGTCCTGTTTGCCGTAGCCGATGCAGGTAATTCGGGTTATCTTCCCGGCCGCGAAATCGTTCAGTTGTTGGTGATTGACACGATAAATTCCTCTGTTGCAGCTTATCCAGAAATTGTCGTGATTGTCCTCCATTATCGCAAAGACACCGTTGTTATACAGTCCATTCTCGACCGTGTAATTTGTGAATTTTCCGTTTGCAAACCTGCTCAACCCACCGTCGTAAGACCCGAACCACAAAACTCCGCCTTTATCTTCGTATATTGTCCGAATGTAATTGCTGCAGAGTCCTTCACGCAGCGTATAGACTGTAAAATGATCATCCTTTAACCTGGCCATTCCTCCGGCTGTCGCAATCCAGAGATTGCCACTGCGGTCCTCATAAATGTCCCTGATTTCGTTGTTAGGTAAACCTTGATCGACTGTGAAGAGTCTGCCCTGATTATCGTTTATCTTTAGTAATCCTTTCTCGGTGCCCACCCAAAGATTTCTCGCGCGATCCTGATAAATTACCCAAACAGCAGCCTTGCCGATAATAGAGTTGTACAGGGCAGACGGGATCAGTTTACCGTCATTAAAAGAGAACAGCCCGCTTATCAACCCGACCCACAGGGTATTTTGGTCGTCTTCAAAAAAAGAATGAACAATGGGCGGCTCCGGATTATTCGGTTCCTTTAAATAATTGGTCAAATATCCATTGTGCAAACGGCTGAAGCCGGTTGTTGTCCCAATCCACGTGTCTCCACTGTGATCGTTGAATATCGGATAAACGTTATCGCCGACCAGTCCATCTTTTTTGCTAAATGAGGTAATGAATTGTCTGGTCAATCGGTTTATTCCGCCATCGCCGGTTCCAATCCAGATTGTTCCTTCTCTATCCTGGAGTACGCGCCAGACATCGTTGTTTGATAGGCCATTCTCTTCTCTGTATGTCGTAAAGTGATCGTCTTTAAAACGTACTAGTCCTCCACCTATCGTGCAAAGCCAGATGTTCCCCTGATTGTCTTCCGCGAAACTTCTAATGCTGAAATGGGGTATACCGTCCTTATCGCCGTATAGCCTGATGACGCCATCTTTTCTTATCTCGTAAACGTTGTTAGTTCCAGCGGCTGCCCAGAGATCCCCGTTGCGATCTTCGAAAAGAGTGTTAGGGGATGCTGGTGTGCCAGGCGGCCAGGCAAGATGGAAAACGGTTGTTTTGCCGTCTGCGTACTTTTCCAATCCATCGTTTGAAAGCGTCCAGCGAATGCCCGACGGGCCGTAATATACGGTGTATCTCGGCCGCAAACCAGAGCCTGGATAAGGAATGTATTTGTTATCTCGCCACGTGCCATAGCCCCGGCGCGTTACCATCAAAACGCCGCCATCCGGATCTGCCTGGATATCAAAAATCAAATCATCGGGGAGACCATCAGCGGTTGTCACAGTCTTGAACACGCCATCGCGGTAATATGAAAGACCGCCTTCGGTGCAAATCCATAGCGTTCCGGATTTGTCTTCATACAAGCAGCGGAATCGATTGCTGGCGAGTCCTTTGGTATTGCTCTTATCAAAGACAGTGAATCGCACGCCGTCGTAGCGTACGAGGCCGTCAAGTGTCGTAAACCACAAATATCCATCGAGAGTCTGAATGATCGAATAAACCGAGTTCTGCGGCAAACCATTATCTGTCGTCCAATGATCGAATCGGTATTGTGCTGTGGCTGTCGAGGCGCTGCAGAGAAAGAAAAAAGTCAGCAAGGCTGGGTAGCCCAGGCATCGTTTAACCAGCCAACTATAATGATGTGATTGTGGTAAAGGAACTTCCTGGAGCCAACGATTGCCAATTACCAGAAGACATATTGATCCGAAGGCCTCCATAAGCCGGATAATAGATCGGCAGGCGACTCTAATCAAGGCAGCCGTCTGTGAGACTCAGTCGTCGTCTTGTGAGGGCGGATTTAACAGAGATCGATACATCCACTACAAATGATTCCGGAACACCCGGATTGATTTTTCAAAGTGTACACGTCAGACTTGGAAACTATCTGAGAGCTTCGGGCTTCAATGCGGCGATTACCTCGTCCCGCAACTTGCTAACCTGCGTGGCGGAGAGCTATGAATTCTGCATCCACCCCGTCAGGCCTACTGGCACAGAGGATCGCCGCTGCGACTGCAAGCTATCCGCTCCACGGTGATCGAAACAACAGCTTTTCAATGAATGGTAAGATTTCTCGGCTGAACGGCTCGTTCGTTACGACGAACATTACCTCTTATTGCAAAGCGATTACAGCTTTAGCAGCTGATCCCGAAGAATCCTTGATTGTAAACGGCTAACACGCAGTTGCTGATTATTAGCGAGTGAGACTATGTATGTTCCGGCGTGCGTAGGCACTATGCGGCTTAACATATTTAAATTGATTAATGTCCCGCGTCCTAGTCGGAGGAAACGTGCTGGATCGAGCCTTGCCTCCAGATCTTTTAAACGATAGCTGATTGTGTATTGCTCATTCTTGTCGGTGGTTATATTCAGCAATTCGCCGTCAGCCACAATCGAGGCAATATTCTGAGTCGGAACAATGATTATTTCATCTCGTTGCCGGACAGGTATACGTTCCAGGAATGGCTGTTGAGTGGTTTTCCCGTACTGTTTGGCCGCTGCTTTGATCCTTTCAATTTCAACGGATCTAAGCTCCGAGACTTCCAGCCTCTCGCTCGCTCGTTCTATCGTGCGCCGCAGGCGGGCGCGATCGATGGGCTTCAACAGGTAATCAACTGCATTGAGCTCGAATGCCTGAACTGCGTATTCATCGTACGCGGTAACAAATGCGACGGCGGGAACACAATTCTTTTTCAGAAGGCGCACCACGCCTAATCCATCGATTTCGGGCATTTGCAGGTCGAGAAGGGCCAGATCGGGCCGCTCGCGTTCTATAAGCTCGATTGCCTCAGGGCCAGTCGTTGCTTCTCCAATCAGAGATACTTCATCGAATTCCACAAGCATTGCGGCAAGTAATGAACGAGCGGGTCGCTCATCGTCAGCAATAATAACCCGCAGTTTGGTGCTCATCGAATTCCGGCCTCTGTAGTTCCATCGATTGTTTGACCAACCTGAAATTCACTAAGGTGATCTCTGAAGAATTCACTGCCTTTGCCAAAAGGTAGAGCAACAGGCAGGCTGATCTCGCTAATTGTTCCGGAACCGGGAACACAGCTGATAATCAATGAGGCCTTTTCGCCGTAATGACATCGAAGCCTCTTCTCGATGTTGTTCAGCCCCAGTCCTCGAAGGCGTCGCTCAGACAGATCGCGCTGGGTTACGCCGGCGCCGGTATCGTGGACAGCTATCTTTAGAACTTGGCTTTCCAGAGGACCATCGGAAAGCTCGTCTGTCTGATCCGGCTCTCGTTCGATCAGGCGGAATGTGACTAATACCGAGCCTCCACTTTTGGTCGGGCTGATTCCATGCTTTATTGCATTCTCGACCAGAGGTTGCAGTATCAAAGAGGGGACTCGGAGAGCACGGAAATCTGTCGGTGCGTCGATCCTGACCTCGAGTCTTTCTTCAAATCGAGCCTGCTCAATTTCCAGGTAGTCTTCGATTAAATCGATCTCTTCGCCAAGAGTTGTAAATTCTCCGGCGGAGCGACGGAGGACCCCGCGCAGCAGACCTGTCAGTCGCATTAGAGTATTTTGCGCCCGCTTGGGTGACGACTGGATAAGATAGCTTATCGTCGTTAAGGCATTGAAAAGAAAATGTGGATTAAGCTGCGCGCGCAATGCGCGTAGTTCGGCTTCTGTCGCCAGTTTGCTGATCTCCTGTTCATGCATCGTTCTCTCGCATCGCTCGTGATTTACGCGTAAGGCGTCAATGCGGCGTGCGACCAGAAGGGCTACAGATTCAAGCATTGCAATGTCGTCTGACAATAAATGCCGCCCTCCGCGAAGCTCTCCTACTATTAAGAAAAAATAGGGAGGCTCGGCGGTAGGTATGTATACGGCAGTCGTCATTCCTGATTGGAATGAGGCTGCTGTATCTCGTCCAATTAAGTCAGACGTATAGCCATTTCCATCGGATAAATTGCGCTTGAGAACCAATTGTCCAGTATGATCGAAACGCTTTGTCAGCGAGAAAAACGACTTTGACCGGTTGCCCGCCCTTTCCGGATTGTCCTCAACTTCGGAACTGGTCCAGCGAACTTCCTGGGCCGTCAGGGCTGAGGCAAGTTCTTTGCAAACAGCATCCAGGACAACATTCTGATCATCCTGATCGTTTATGATATTAACGAGATCTGCGCGGAGCTTCACGTAATCAATCCGTCGCAATACAATCGAGTCCACGAACCAATCCACGCCGCGTCTAAGCTGAGGGTATAGCAGGGCTGTTCCCACCCACAAAGTCAGCAGGACGCCGGTCGAGCGCGGGTTACTTTCCCCGGCTGTAAGATGAAGCGGCGAAGAAGACTCAATGACCGTTGCGTAAATCACACCGACGATGGAAACAAGCAGCAGCAATGAGAACGCGCGTTTAAGAAAAATATCTGCCAGGGCAAACTTGAAGTCCTGATAAAGAATAGCCAATACCAGCGGCAACGAGGCTTGATGACCGACCAGCTCAAGCCACCATGCATAATTTTTACCATCGTGATGACTGAGATGAACGGCCGAGATAGCGAATCCGGCGAGGGCAACTATCCAGCCGGCGCGCCAATTAGCCTGACCACGCGTCGAGACCAGTAAGACTAAGATCAAGGATCCGAAACCATACGTAAGCAGATGCAGCGCGATGTGTGAGGGCGCAATTTTGAAAATGAGAGCGCTGTAAAAGTGCATAATGCTGGCCACTGTACTGAGCGAGTAGGCGATTAAAACAATAACCAGTTTGCTTTTTCTTTGTTTTGTAAGGCCATCGGGTCTCAAAACGGAATGAACGACAACCGCAGGAAGATAGCCCAGCGCTGTAAAGGCCGTCGCGATCAGCAAAGCACGAGAACCTCGATTCAGAATGTCCTCAATAACTGTCGGTAGACTATTTACCAGAATTCCACTGGTGTTCCAGCACAGACCGAGAATGGCGGTAATGAAGGGAAGCCGATCTACTGTGGGCGAGATCGTGCCGGGCTCGGATCGCAGCGAATAGCTGAAACCGCGTCGTTCAAGGACCATAGCCAGCAGCATTGCGTACAAGGCTCCACCAGTAACAAAGCCGAGTAGATTGATCAGGCTTGCATTATCTATGGTCATGACATTTCAGTCCCGATCTTCCGGCAAAAAATCGTTGCCGATCCACAATAAGAAATGTTCTGAGGATTCACCTTATTGGATGAAGTCAGTGAAATCTAATCACGAGTTGCGAATTGTGGCAACGGATATCCCTTGACCTGCTTGTTAGGGCAAACGGACGGCTTGCTTTAGACGATGAGTGGACCTGAGCGCCTTTTAACCTGCCTGAGAGATTGGGGCAACAGTCTGGAGGTTTTTAGAGAACCATTCGTTGTGGCGTCACTCCCATTCCTGCCAGGATTTCGACAGTTCATTGAAAAGGTGATGCGCATTTTCAATATTCTATTTAAATTCACGCTGAAAAATCACGTTTTAAGGGGCGTTTGAGACTGCATTGATACTGAGCATTCCTATGCAGGTTTGGCCTGTTCGGCGCCAAAAACCAGCGGCGGCTATTAAGCCTCACGCAACAGGATAAACGAGAGGGAATCCTTTATTCCTCCATACAAGAATCCCGAAAGGAAGATGTCACGAAATGATTGAGAGACGAATCCGATCTTTATGTCCAGTCTTGATTTTTATTCTGGTTTTTCAGCTTTTTACCTTCAACGTTTTACCTCAGGCAACCGGTGGAGCGGGCACAATCGAAGGTACTGTCGTCGATCCAAATAAGGCGGTTGTTGTCAACGCGACCGTAATTCTTCAGAACGTTCGTACCGGGTATAAAAACACTACGCATACGGATGAAAAGGGCGCGTTCCGGTTCAATGACGTGCCTCCTAACCCGTACAGCCTTGTCGTAATGGCGCAGGGATTTGGTTCGGTGAAGCAGGATTTGGACGTCAGGTCCTCCGTGCCAATGAATGTAACAGTTCCGCTTTCAGTTGAATCGACCGGAGCGATAATAGACGTTACTCCAAGCGTCAGTGACGTGATCGAAAACGACACCAAAGCACACCAGGACATTGATAAAAGCCAAATAGCGCGTATGCCCCTTTCCACGCCCGGTAATGGACTCTCTGATGTAGTTACACTGAAGGCTCCGGGCGTAGTCGGCGATTCCAACGGTTTCTTCCATCCGCTGGGCGATCACGCTCAGTCACAGCAAAGCATTGATGGACAACCAATCGCGGACCAGCAGAGTAAGGCGTTTTCAACGCAGCTTCCTGTTAACATTTTCCAATCTTTGGAAGTAATAACCGGCGCGACTCCAGCGGAATACGGTGACAAGGACAGCCTTGTTATTAACGCAATAACACGCTCGGGGATCAATCAGACTAAACCGACCGGTAGCTTCTCAACCTCTTATGGAAGGTACGGAACCGTCAACACGCAGGGAACGCTTGCGTACGGTCGGCAGAAATGGGGGAATTTCGTAGCGTTCAATTATGACTCATCCGGACGATTTCTGGATCCTCCGGAATTCCAGCCACTACATGATCATGGGACCGCCGCAAGCTTTTTCGACCGGATCGATTACAACCCTACGGCGCAGGACTCGTTCCATCTCAACCTGGTCGTCTCCAGAAACAATATGGAGATTCCAAACCAATTCGACCAGCAAGCTATCGGGCAGGATCAGCGTAATTTGATTCACTCACTGAATATCGCGCCAGGTTATGTACACGTGTTCAACTCATCATTGATCTTGACGGTAAATCCATACTTCAGGAGCGATTGGGTTCGTTATCCTCCAAGCGCTAATCCTTTCTCAGATCAGACCCAAACCATAGGTCAGCAGCGAAGATTGGTCGATGCAGGCATCAAGGCCGACATTGCTTACAACAAAGGACGTCACGATGCGAAATTTGGTGTGCAGTTTTCGCATCACTTCCTGACAGAAGGATTCCAGTTCGGACTCACCGATCCTCTTTTTAACGCGCCTTGCACGGATGCAGACGGCAATCCGCTGCCTGGAAACGGCCCATGCGATAACGTGACAACCACATTCGACAATCCGGCTTTTCTGCCCGGTCTATTGCCGTTTGATCTGACTCGCGGAGGAACACTTTTTAATTTCCACGGTCACACCGACATCAAACAGGAAGCTCTCTACGCGCAGGACCAGGTGAAGATTCATGACGTGAATCTCAGCCTTGGCTTGCGTTTTGATAATTACAACGGTTTCGTGCATGACAGCGCGGTCCAACCGAGGGTCGGTATTTCTTATCTGCTTAAGAAGACCGGCACGGTGTTCAGAGGTTCTTATACGCGGAATTTCGAAACTCCTTACAATGAGAATCTCATCCTGTCTAGCCTTACTGGCGCCGGTGGACTGGCAAATAACGGGGTCCTGGATACGAGCGCAAGCGATCAGCCTTTGAGGCCGGGCAGACGCAATCAATTCAATCTCGGCTTCGAACAGGCTGCGGGCAGATACGTGGTAATCGATGTTGACTACTTTAACAAACGCACAATCAACGCTTACGACTTCAATGTCTTGTTAAACACTCCGATAACTTTTCCGATTGCATGGGATCATTCAAAGATTGACGGTATATCGGCACGTGTTGAGCTAGCGCCATTCCATGGATGGTCAGCATTCTTTGTCGCGGGTCACAATCGGGCGAGGTTCTTCCCACCGGAAGTAGGAGGACTCTTCTTTAACTCCGCCTTGCCGACTGGCCCATTCCGCATCGATCACGACCAGGAATTCCAGCAGACTACACAGGTTCAGTATCAGTTCGAGCAGTTTGGAAAATTGATGCCATATGTCGCGTTCACCTGGCGATATGAAAGCGGTCTGGTGGCTGGTTCGGTTCCGGATTTCGACACTGCTCTGACCTTGACTCCTGACCAGCAGGGGCAGATCGGGTTATTCTGCGGCAATTTCTTTGCGTCGTTTCAGAATGGCGGGATCAGCAGTTGTCCTGCCGGTCAACTTGGTGTACTGCGCGTCAAAATCCCGGCTGCAGGAACAGAGAACGACGACACGAATCCCCCCAGGATCGCGCCGCGCAACTTATTTGATCTGAGCGTTGGCACGGACAACCTGTTGCGGACAGAGCACGCTCGTGTCACATTCAGGTTGACGGGGGTGAATCTAACCAACAAAGTTGCGCTCTATAATTTTCTTTCAACGTTCAGCGGAACGCACTTCGTAACCGGAAGAAATCTGACAGCGCAAATCGGGCTTGTATTCTAACCAGCAGTGTTTGCCCCGTCGCTCTGGATTGGCGGGCAGAGCGTCCCCCGCCAATCCTCATTTTTATTAAGGACTTATAAATTCACAACGCGGGCAAGCCTCTGTTTAATTATGGTAACCCTAAAACAGCGCCTTAGACTATTCCCATTCTGCGTCTTATCGCTTCTTACCTTGCTGGGAAGTAAATCGTTGCTTGCTCAGCAGGATTCGCTTGAGCAGCGGCAGCCTCTGGAGCTGGTATTCGCAGATTCAATAGTTCCGCAAGACCGTCATGAAATGATGTCCACGACGGGAATATGGTATTTTCGGAACGGCATTTCACGCAATGCCTCGGTCACGCAAAAGATTGAGTGGGGAATATCAGATCAGCTTCAAATCTCAACCTTTGTACACCTGATGAACAGATCTAATCAAGCCGGCGCAATGCAGAGCGGTTTCGGTGATTTTGAAATCGGTGCGCGTTATTCCTGGCCGAAAGTCGGCTTTGAATTCACCCACATCGCAATAGCGCTGGACGCAGGTTTTCCTACCGGCAATTCGCAAAGAGGTTTGGGCGAAGGAAACTATAGTGTTTCACCTTCGGTCCTCTTTTCGTGCGAGCCTGGACAAGGCAAATATCAGCTATTCAACACTACGGGTGCGGAGTTCATCACTGCACACCGACGGCTTGCTCCGTTTCAGGATGATCCACGTAGTTCTATTTTCTCAAACAGCGGGATATCGCTTCACGCCGGACGCGGCTGGCTGGTTGGAGAAGTCGCAGTCAGTAGCAATCGCGTGAATGGCGGGAACGAAACTCAGTTAAGTTTGACGCCATCTTATATACGACGCATTGCCAGGCGAACCGAATTGTTGATTGGCGTTCCGGTTGGTCTTACCTCTTCGACCGACCGAATTGGTGGTGTTATAAAATTCACGTTTGAGCTGGGCGGCGGTGACAAATAAAATGTCAGGCGAATATGACCCACGATTTCGGCTTGCACCTCGATAGTTATTCCAGCAACTTCAGGAGCAACATAAGTCCGACTCCTGTCATCATTGCAATAAGTTGAGCAGCCGATTTGAGTGGATGGGTCTCTTTGTGAAGCTCGGGCAACAGGTCGGATCCAGCTATATAGATGAATCCGCCGGCTGCGAACGGCAGCATAAACGTGGCAAATCCCTGGATCCTGGAGCCGATCAGAAGTGATAGCATAGTTCCCAGCACCGCGAATATGGCCGAAAGGAAATTGAATAACAGAGCTCTTCTTCTGTTGAATCCCGCATACAGCAATACAAAGAAATTGCCCAGTTCGTGAGGAATCTCGTGACAAATAACAGCCAGCGTTGTTGCTATCCCGATAGGCAGGCTAACCAGATAGGATGCTCCTATGATCATTCCATCTATCGAGTTGTGTATGGCATCAGCCAGCAAATTCATATATCCAACCGGACGTATCGTGCTGTCCGTTGTGTGTTCGTGTCGCCAA
>DASRDY010000143.1:0-56694 GCA_035652355.1 Blastocatellia bacterium | reverse complement strand
GTGATCTGCGCCCTTGCCTGGCTATTGCTAATGAAATTGGCAACCAGGTTCCTGTTGCCTGTAACGGTAAACATGTAGCTATTCTGAGCGACGATAGCATTTCCATTCTCTGACCAGGTTGAGAACGTATAACCAGCATTGGCGGTTGCTGTGACTGTGCGAGAGGTTCCCGGTGCGACTGTTCCCCCGCCGCTAACTGTCCCGCCAGCACTGGGAGAGGCGATCAGATTAATAGCGTAGCCTTGGCTCGTCGGTGTCTCAGCTTGATAGGTGTAATCCGCCGGCACCCATATACCGTTTATGAAAGACCATAAGGATATGTAGATCGTTCGGCCGTCGGTGGGAATACCTGAAACGGTAGTTGATCCGCCGCTCACATAACTCGCATAAATATCATAGCTACGATAAGCATTGCCAACATACAAAGAATACTGTGTCGAGTTTGCTACCTGACTCCAGTTGAACGTAACTGTTCCTGAACCAAACGTTGAGCCCGCAGCCGGACTCGTCATCTGTGCCCTTGCCTGACTGGTGGGGATGAAATTCGCAACAAGGTTTCTGCTGCCGGAAACAGTAAACGTGTAGTTGTTCTGTGCCACGACTGCATTTCCATTTTCAGTCCAGGTCGAAAATGTGTAACCGGCACTAGCTGTTGCCGCGACTGTAACAGAACTTCCTGCCGCAAACGTTCCGCCGCCGCTTACTGTGCCACCACTGCTGGGCGAAGCGGTTACTCCAATAGAATAACCCTGCGCTGCTTGATACACGGCTGTCATAGCGTGGTTGGTGTCCATGGCCACGGTGACCTGCGGACTCGTGGAAAGATCAACACCGTCTCTTTGCCATTTCTGAAAATTGTTGCTGCCTGCCGACGCTGACGCCGTCAAAGTAACGTTCGTATTGACGTTGTAGGTGCGGCTGAACTGTGTTGCGCCGTTGCCAGCGCCATTATTATCCTTCGGACTGACAGTTATATTCACACCGCTGGTCGGATTGGTTGAAGATACTGTCAGCGTTGCCGTTGTCGTGGTAGAACTGCCACTCAACGACATGACGCACCCATTGGTATTTGTCCAGTTCTGCTGGATCAAGAAATCACGATTACCTAGTTTAACGTTTGCTTTGGAACCGTTTGCGGCGGTGTAAACACCTGATCCGAACGTCCACGCACACTGATCTGCGTTCTCCCACAGGTTGTTCTTAGCGTCCACACCGTACCAGGCAGTAATCTCCGGATCGGTGACGCTCTCTTCCAGTTCGTGCGCAATTATTGATGCCATTCCATCAGCGCCAATGTTTCCATTAGGGCTCGATGTAGACTGAGCCGTGCATGTGGGTGTGTTCTCCGGATTGCCAATGAACGCATACTTGATGCTGGGACCGTTGTTTACTGTCGCATAAGTATGCCAGCCGCAATAGTCTTTACCGAACGAACTGCTTGAATCTCCCTGACCGAGGTCAGACGAAGTGAGAACGAAATAGACCGCGTTCGGATCCATTGGCAAACGACCGCTGCTGATCGCGCTGTTAACTATATTGAAAATTGCGGTGTCCGAAAGCGTTCCCTGTCCTTGCGAATAGTTGTCGGTGATGGCGCCGCCGTACTGAACCGAGTTGCTGACCGCGGTACCGTTCACATCAGTGTAAACGGTATTGATATTGAAATAAGGTGATCCTCCAATATTGGTAGCTAAATCCGTAAGAATAGTCGTTGCCGTGTTGTTCGCCCAGTTACCGTACCAGATGTAATACATCTTTGTAGTGCCCAGCATCAGCGGTCCCTGATGATATGACAGACTGCCAACACCCTGACTGGTAGTTGCAAAACCAGTATAAAGCTCACTGGTCTCATCATCGTCCCGGCGAGTCCGGTGGATTATTGTTGGTGGAATTCTGTCACCCCCAGCTTCCTGTTGCTTCAGGACTGATCCCTGGCTTTCGACCGGCGGCACATGCCCCTGATTCAATCCTCGCGGAGTCTGAGAATTGTTAGGCGTTTTTAGCTTTGAAATTCGGTTCGACCCGGGCTGAGCGGAAATGGAAGCCGGCTGCGATGCAATACTCTTTGATGTTGATCCAAACGGGTTAAAGGCAAACGCAGCAAACGCAGCAAACGCAACTGTAAATAACAGAGGACTGGCGAGGAGGATTCGGTATTTCATTAAAGGTTTTTCTCAATAAGCTCGACGAGTACAAGTTAGATTCAGTGTTGATTAAATAACTTTCGTGTTTGCACAATGGTGAAGGATTTTCTCAAATGTCATCAACTAGCGGTCAAAAGCTCTTGTAACTCGTTGAGCTAACAACAGGCTCTCTGGCAAGGATTATATTGGCGGCGCGTCTCAGGTAAATAAATTGGCGGCGTGTAATAGTATCGGCCGCCATCATTAAAAACAACGAGTAAAAACAGTAACATTTGGGGTAATTTTTGAATTAAGGATCGTTAATCTTCGGCATCAATGGGTTTAAGCAGTGCGGGAACTTGACTTGGTTATGGCAGGAGTCCAGAAGTCATCTAAGATCGAAGGAGCAATCTCTATGTTTGCTTAAAAGGTTCTAACGTATAAGATGGTTATCATAACAAGCGGAAGCACAGGAGGTAACGGTAGTGCTGAGAAATACCGCAGCCTCGGCGCAAAGATCGTTATTGCCGGTCGGGGATCCAGAACCGCAATCGGCGAATTAAAATCGCAGGCATCCAATACAACGCAAATCTATGTTCGCGATTCGTCAAGTATTGATGAGATGGATAGAAAAACCCTGGAAGCTCGGGCGTGTAGAGATGCTGCCGCAGTATTTTGTTTGTCCGCATGAGCTTTCAATACCCAGAACCAGATGCACATCGATATTGCTCGATATGAATTGCAGGGAATGGTTGCACCTGCCATCAGGAGAACCATTCCCTCATTCTCAGTATCGCGATAGGTGACCTATCGACATTCGCGCGTTGGTTATAAATGTAGTCTGACGGGGCTCATACACACCGTTTGTGAATGACTACACGGAAACGTTTTAAGGAATTACAGTCACACCCTGGCCCGTCGCTCCGCCCAGATTACTCTTAAGGTTAACTGCGGAAATCGAAGGTACGATCATCTGGAATGAGTAATTACCATTACCCAGGTTAGTCATCGTACCCATCGGTACATTGCCATTTGCATTGAGAACCGTCAGTATCGCTTGAGGATTAGTGCTGGTGGCGCTGACCGTCAGCATGTGCGTTGAGGTTGACCATGTCGGCTTCGGTGCCTTCAGGACGTCGCTCGGGCTTACAGTCAAGCTGGCTGTTGTTGTCGGAGTACCAACTGGATCCAATGCTCCTGTATAAGAGGCCACCAGCGTTACCGCGGTTGCCGTCGAAACTCCGTTTCCCTGCACGTTAAAACTCGCCGACGTTTGCCCCTGAGCCACAGTAACGGTCGCTGGGACTTTTGCTGCAGACGAGCTTGTAGATAAAGAAACTATTACTCCGCCTGCTGGTGCTGGTTGATTTAACGTGATTGTACCCGTCGTAATCACACCTGGCCCGATGGTCGAGAACGGACTGAGAGTATAGTTTGTGATTGCGAGTACGGGCCCTGGGATGACCGACAATGTTGATGGCGTCGTACTACCATTAAAGGAAGCTGTCATCGTCACCGCCGTAGCTCCTGCCACCTGCCCGGCTATTCCAGTGAAAGTTGCGGATGTGGCGCCGAACGGAACTGTAATGCTGGCTGGAACAACTGCGACCGCAGGGTTATTGCTTATGAGCGATATGGTTGCTCCACCGAGGAGGGCGGGACCGGACAACGTTATTGTGCCGGTGAACGTCTGGCCGCTTGATACAAACGGAGTTACGAAGCCACTGATTGACGGCTGCGGTGACGCGCTGACGGATATGGGTGCGCTCACTGATGTTCCGTTCGCTGTCGCAGTAACGATGCCGCTGGTTAAAGCGGGCACGGGCAGAGTCGAGAACTGGAAAAGGATGCCGCTAGGGGCATTCATAAGGCTCTGAGCAGTGGAGCCGCCACCAGGGATCGTAATCGTTGCGGGCACGACTACGGCTGGATTCGTGCTGGACAAGGTTACCGTCAGTGGGGCATCCGGCGGAATGTTCGTACTAACTTGACCAAAATTTCCCGATGTGCCTCCTTGGAAAGGCGCGGTCGTCGGCATATTAAACGGGCCGTTAAATTGAATCGCGGCCATGGCGACTGGCGACGCGATTGTTATCGGCGCCTGTTTCACCACATTACCCGTCGCAGCCTGTAATATGCCGGTGATAAGACCGGAGAATGGGACATTTCCCGTCACAACAGTAACGGGTGCGGTGGTATGGCCGGCCGGTATTACGATGCTTGCCGGACTTGTGAATAAGCCGGGACCACTCGGCCAAAGATTCGGGTCGTAATAGGTCGGGACGATTTGATCGAAACAACTACAGGCCGGGTCGAGGATGGGACTAAAACCCAGACGTTCGCCAAGCGCATTAAAACTAACAACAACGCCGCCGTCAGGAGCAGGACTGGCCAATGTGACCAACCCTGTCACGCTAGAGCCTGGGGTTACTCTGCCCGACGGCAACGTGACAGAAACGATCGGATCTGCCGGAGCCACTGGCGTCACGTTAACCGTTACAGGCAGGCTTGTGAGGCCAGCATGGGCCGTCAGGGTTGCAGCCACAGGCTGCGGCAAAAAGGATGTTAAGGTATTTGGGTTGGTCGGAATACTAAATGATGCGCTGGTTTGACCGGCCGGAACCAGCACGCTCGCTGGCGCCGGCACCAGGGCCTCGTTATCGCTGGTGAAAGTAACCAGACCGCCATCAGCCGGAGCGGGAGTTTTCAAGGTCACTGTGCCGGTTACAGCGCCGCCAGGCGCGACACTTGATGGAGACGTGGTCAGCGAAGCCAGATACATGGTGGGAACGGGCGTCACAGGCGTAAAGAGAATCGCGATCTGCTGTGGTGCGCACGTATCACACGTCGGAGCCAGCGTCATGGAGCCCACCAGATTACCGGATGCATCGGCCCCGTTGATCTCTGCGGCCTGGACAGACGCTGGCAGGTATTGATTAAGGTCGACTACGCTGTCAGCTGTTCCATACCACAAAAGAGCATGCCGGATTGCTCCAGGACTGTTTGCCGGACCGCCGAACCAGCCATCACCTACCTGGAACTCGGTTGTCATCCCGGTCACTCGCGAGTTGAAATATCCCGCAGGATTCAGGTCCACCGCGCTCCCTGCCGTGCCCGACCAAATCGTGGCGTGATAGTCTCCACTGCCGTCTTGCAGTCCGACCCATCCCCCTTGTCTGGAGCCGTCCGTGGCCACCGCCATCGACGGAATGCCCGCCAGGCCGACCACCGACTGTGGATCATTTATGTCGCGCCATACGAAAGCGCTGGAAAGCGAGTTGGCTGCAGGCAATGAATTGGTAGGGTCGTAATTAAATGTGGGGCCGGAGTTGCGGTCGCCGACCAGTTGATTTCCTCTAAACCCACGCGCACGCGAGCAACAGCCGTTAAGAGCAGTTGGAGCGCCTACGAACGGATATTGGTAAAACTCTGGCGGTCCGGAAATCGCTGTGCCGTCGCCTCCATTCAGGGGAATTTGCGTGGCTATCGTCACTGTAGCGGTGCCGACAATTTTGCCATTATCTATTCCAGTGTTGATCGCACTGTATCCACGCAGAAAATGATTCAGCGGAAGCGACTGAAGAAATGTCGGAATCGCGGTCGAGCCGACAGGTTGGTTGGCAACTGTGCCATCGACGTTATCGAAAGCTAATATTGTTGTATTGATGCCGAAAGCGATCTGTTGAGGATTGGCCGAGTCGAAGATAATCGGAAAGCCAAACGGTTGAGGTCCTGGTACTATCGGCGTGTTGGAAATGTAGCCGAATGATTTGCCCCCGCCGGTCGCGATAAGCGACGAATAAAAAGTCCCGAGGCGTTCAATCGTGGTCACGGTAAATAATGGCCCAGGAGGCGGCATATCCGCACGCTGTGGGGCGATCGGAAGATATTGGACCTGAGCTGCCATCGGAGCCACCAGAACCGCGAGTAGTACCGCAATCGAGGCGAGCGCGCAGAAAAATCTGGATAGTTTCATGAAGTCCTCTTGTCTCTTTGCAAATACGATTGGTGAATCCAATGCTCAGAGTAAGCAATTCCTCTGGACCCGATTTCTCGATCCATTCGCACTATTTAATTTCACGATAACAAATTGGGAGCTAAGGCACAGATGTACCAACCTTGCGCTTATGCAATAGTGATTCCAAGTGAATCAGGCCGCAGGCCGGCCGCAAGTGGAGTTTTGCCTTTACCGCCTGGAGAATCTAATAACGGATTTGCGGACAATCGTTTGCAAGACCTCTGGCCAGGTTGCGAGCGCAAAAGGAAGATATTTCTAAGAAATGCCCTTGCAAATGCACCTACGTAACCGGAGATAGTTACGATACGGAGTTCGCACTGCGAACTTTCTTCGCGCGACACGAGTGGCCAATTTAAACATCCGGAATTGCGTAGAGAGTCAGGGTGCCGCTAAAAACTTTCTCACCAGAGGTCTGACCTGACGAGGGATTTATATATCCAGGTTAGCTGCCCAAAAATAGTTATTGTTCTCTTCGCGCCTGAGTGGATCTGTTTCAATTATGCTCTTTGCTTGACTTGGCGTTGGCGTGAGTGTACAGAGTGATCCTTGAGAATGACGGAGGAAACAATATGTTTGCTGATAAGGTTCTCAAGGGCAGAGTCGCGATTATCACAGGAGGCGGCACAGGCATAGGCAAAGCAATCGCCGAGAAATACGGAAATCTGGGCGCAAATATTGTCATCGCCAGTCGGAATCCTGAACATACGGGCGTGACGGTTGAGGAACTAAGATCAAACGGCATCAACGCGATTGCAACTCAAACCGATGTTCGCGACCCCGCGAGCATTGACGAGATGGTCAAGAAAACTCTGGAAGCTTTCGGGCGCATAGACATCCTGGTTAATAACGCAGCCGGAAATTTTGTTTGTCCGACGGAACAATTGTCGATCAACGGCTGGAATTCGGTTATCAATATTGTTTTGAATGGAACGTTCTATTGCTCTCGCGCAATCGGACTGGAAATGATTAAACAGAAGAGCGGTAAGATCCTGAACATCGTTGCGACTTATGCCTGGACAGGTAACCCGGGCACTATACATTCGGCTTGCGCAAAAGCTGGCGTGACGGCGATGACTCAAACTCTGGCCGTTGAATGGGCAAGGCACAACATCAGGGTGAACGCGATCGCTCCTGGAATAACCAGCGACACAGGAGCAGCATCGCAATTGTGGGGAACGCCAGAAGCGGCCGACGCTCTCCGACGACAAGTGCCTTTGCAACGGTTCGCTTCTCCTGAAGAGATAGCGAATGCCGCGGCCTATTTGGTTTCCGATTATGCGGATTATATAAACGGAGAGGTGCTGGTAATTGATGGCGGCTCGTGGCTGAACCACGGAACGTTCGCGGATGTATTCGTTACGCCGAAGAAGAGCTGAACGAAGAAACGGAGAAGCGGGGAAACGGTGACGCGGAGATTGCAGAACCCAGGTTTTAAATTGCTGTTTGCGCCTGGCAGGATAGGCAAGTTGTCTCTGCGCAACCGGATAATCATGCCTGCTATGCATATTCCGCACGGCGGCCGGCACATTACTCCCATGCTCGAACAATTCTATGAGGAACGAGCCAGGGGTGGCGCAGCTTTGGTTATGGTTGGCGGCGCAGGAATCGATATCGTCGGCAGTGGGAAGACGATGCTCGGTATCGAAGATGATTCGTATATTGAGGATTATGCGCGGCTGGCCGATCGAGTCAAAAAACATAAAGCCGCATTCGGTGTTCAGCTTTTCCACGCTGGTCGTTATCAACCATCGCGTTATTCAGGATTGCAGCCGATAGCTCCGTCTGCGGTGAGATCCAAACTGACAGGAGAAACTCCGCGTTCAATGAACGTTGAAGAGATTCGCTGTATTATCGAAGCCTTTGGCAAAGGCGCAGCCAGAGCCAAAATCGCGGGCGCCGATTGTGTCGAAGTGATCGGCTCGGCCGGTTACCTGGTCTCGCAGTTTCTCTCGCCACTAACGAATCGGCGTACGGACGATTATGGCGGCAGCCTCGAAAATCGAATGCGATTCGGACTCGAGGTCGCGCAATCAATTAAAGAACATTGCGGCAAAGATTTCCCTTTAATATTTAGAATCGCAGGCAATGATTTTGTCGAAGGCAGCAATGACTACACGGTCGCCGTGCAGTTCGCGGCTGCGCTGGAATCGGCCGGTGTCGATGCGATCAACATAACAGGAGGCTGGCACGAGACCCGCGTACCGCAATTGCCGGGTGTTGTGCCTCGCGGAGCGTTCTCTTATCTGGCGCGAAGAGTCAAAGACGCAGTCACGATTCCCGTGATGGCTTCAAACAGAATCAACGATCCGTACACGGCGGAAAAGATTCTCGAAAATGGCTGGGCCGATTTTGTGAACATGGGCAGAGCGTTGCTCGCCGATCCCGATCTGCCAAATAAAGTTGAAACAGGTCAGATTAATGATCTGATCCCATGCATTGCCTGCAATCAAACCTGTTTCGATAACATGTTTGAAGATAAACAGGTGAGCTGCCTCGTCAATCCGCGAGCCGGACGCGAGCTTGAATTGAACATCATTCCCGCCGCCAAACCAAAGAAAGTCGTTGTTATCGGAGGCGGTGCAGCAGGAATGCAAGCTGCGCTGATCGCTAAACAGCGCGGGCACGATGTGACTTTATTTGAAAAGTCTGACCGTTTGGGGGGGCAGCTTCATCAGTGCTGGCGCAGCCATGGTAAAACAGAATGGCGAAATCTTCTGACCTATTTCGAGAGCGAAGTCGCTAAACATAACGTTTCAATCAGGCTCAATACTGCGTGTACTCCCACGATCATCAGGGAATTGAAACCCGATGTAGTAATCGTCGCTGCTGGAGCCTCACCGCGGCGTCCTGATATTCCTGGAGTCGATCTTCCGCACGTGATTCTCGCCGAGGATTTTTTGGAGGAACGAGCCAAGGTCGGCAAACGCGTGGTGGTCATCGGCGGAGGTCCGGTCGGGGTCGAAGTGGCGAACGACCTGGCTCGCGTCGGTACAATCGACGCCGCTACAGTTGAATTTCTATTTAATTACGGCGCGGAAAATCCGGAAGCTATAAAAGAATTGATGACCCGAGGAACGAAACAGGTTACGATAGTCGAACGCGGCTCGATTCTCGGAGAAGGACTGGGTCTTTCGTCAAGATGGGTTCTGCTGATGGAGCTTAAGAAGCGCAATGTACGCTCGCTGACGAAAGCGACAGCGGTTGAAATAACGCCAGGCGCGGTAATGATTCAACAAAATCAGCAGATTAAAGAGATTCCAGCCGATACGGTGATAGTAGCGACCGGCTATAGCCCTAATAGCCAACCACAAAACGAGTTGCGGGACTTTGATGGCGAGCTGCACATCATTGGAGACGCGGTTCGCTCTAGAAAAGCAGTCGAAGCTATATATGAAGGCTATCTAATCGGGACCAAAATCTAGTATTATCGGTCCGCTAACTCTCTCTGCCCAGTGTGAATAGCCCAAGTGTCTGTGTAAAAGGTTACATATCCTTATCGACCCGTGGAGAATACTGTATGCATCGCGCGAAAAAATTTGCCGGTGTGATAGTGACAACGGTTCTTGTCACTGCATTAGTGCTCTTAACTATTCCAGCGTCGTCTTCAGTCTCTGCTGACACCTTTCGTCCGGTAGTCCGCGGTCGTCGCGGCGTTGTCGCTGGTGGAAATCCGCTCTCCGTCGAGGCTGGACTTCGAATGTTGCAGCATGGAGGAAATGCCGTCGATGCAGGAGTAGCGACAATACTGGCGGCTTCTGTAATAGAGTTTTCGCATTTCAGTTTCGGCGGCGAGGTGCCGATCCTCATAAAGATGCGGAACAAAAAAGATGTCGCCGTTGTCGAAGGCATGGGCACAGCGCCAATGAAGGCAACAAGGGAATTTTTTGTCTCACGAGTGAAGAGCAGTGACGAAGCCACGACGATGCCTAATTCAAAGTCGGGGCTGATACCGTCGACCGGACCCTTATCCGCGACCGTGCCTGCTGTTCTTGACGCTTGTGTCGCGGCACTGGATAACTACGGCACAATGTCATTGGCAGAGGTAATGCAGCCTGCGATTGAACTCGCAGACGGATTCCCAATCGATGAACTGCGCGTCGAATATATCAAATCGAGAGAGCCTGTCTTCTCCAAATGGGCTGATGCAAAGAAGCTCTTTCTGCCCGGTGGCAAAGAGCCGAAACCCGGTGATGTGTTTGTACAACCGGATCTAGCCAGGACGCTTCGCGCCATTGTTGCTGCTGAGAAAGGCGCAGCGAGCCGTGGTCGCCACGACGGGTTAATGGCGGCGCGCGATTACTTCTACAAAGGCCCCGTGGGAGAGCGAATCGGCGATTACATGCAAAAGAACGGCGGATTGCTGGCCGCCGAGGATCTGGCCCGCTATCATGTGAAGATGGGCGTGCCGGCGAAGGGCGAATATAGAGGTTACGAGATTTACAAACCGGGATTCTTTACGCAAGGACCTGTATTTATCGAGACCCTCAATGTCCTTGAAGGTTTTGATCTGAAGAAGATGGGTCACAACTCTGCGGATTACATTCATACCGTGGACGAGGCGCTAAAACTCGGCTTCGCTGACCGCGACACTTATTACGGCGACCCCGACTTCGTGAAGGTTCCTGGCCAGCAACTATTGTCGAAGGAATATGCTTCGCTTCGTCGCAGCCTGATCAATCCGCAGCGCGCAACGCTGGATCAGGAACCGGGTGATCCCGTCCACATGAAGGCGCGGCTCAACTCTTCAACCCAGCCGCCGACCGGACCGTCAAGCGTTCCTCCGATGGAGCGAGCAAACGATACAACCTGTGTTAACGTCATCGACAAGGATGGCAACCTGTTCAGCGCCACACCCAGCGGCGCCTGGCTTCCGGCAATGGTTGCCGGAGACACCGGAGTTTTGATGGGACAGCGATTGCAATCCGCATTGACGATTGAAAATCATCCGAATGTGGTGGCTCCTGGAAAACGACCTCGTATCACGTTGTCGCCGACCATAGTTCTGAAGAACGGTGAACCCTATATCGTTCTGAGCACTCCTGGAGGTGACAATCAGGATCAGGCATTAATTCAGGTGCTTTTGAATGTTCTTGAATTCGGAATGAATCCTCAGGAGGCAGTTGAAGCTCCAAGATTCGATACGCTGCACCTGGTCAGCTCTTTTGACGATCACAAAATGATTCCCGGATCACTGAACATCGAATCGCGAGTTCCGCAGGCCGTTATCAAAGATCTTCAGCAACGCGGTCATGAAGTTAAGGTACAACCTGATTGGGGAACTCCGTCTTCACCCACGATCATCATTTACGATGTGAAATCCGGAGTTTCTTCGGCCGGCGCTGATCCTCGTCGTGGTCGGTACGCAGTTGCATGGTAAGGAAAATATACGAGAGACG
The DNA here is from genome assembly GCA_035652355.1 of Blastocatellia bacterium. Taxonomy (GTDB): domain Bacteria; phylum Acidobacteriota; class Blastocatellia; order DASRDY01; family DASRDY01; genus DASRDY01. Next base: position 45,157 of record DASRDY010000143.1, on the reverse strand, counting down.
TTAACGCTGAACGCCCAGCAAGCTTTCGCGCGACAATTGCTGGAATCGCAAGAAGGCGAACGCAACGGATCGCCAGCGAATTGCACGACAGTTTGGGTCAGAATCTATTGTTATTAAAACCGCGCGCAGCTTCAGGCGCTGGCTTTGCGAGATGAGCAAGGCCGAAAGCAATTGATGGAGTTCAGCAATACCGTCTCGCCAACGCTGAAAAAACCGACGCGGAGTTAAATTGCTGTTTTCAAATTTCGCTAGTCACCGTTACTAGAGCAAGTCCCAGGAAAGCGTAAACGAAACGCGCTGGTTCTTGCCCTGAACCTGAATAATGGTCACGTATCCGTTGCTGGGTCCGGGCGATTGAACGACGCGTGCCCTGCCGCCCCTTATATCTCCCAGAACGATTCGCATAGCCCTTTGCGGTATCGAGTTCGAGAATTGCACGCTGGCGCCTTCAATGGATGGCCCAACGACTGTTTGCGTTGATGCGCTGCCTCCGCGAATTATAATATTGTATTGACCTTCACCCTGAATGTTAGCCGCCCAAAAGACACGGCCTGACCGCGGCACATTCGCTTCAGCCTGTCGTCTTTTCTCGTCTTCGATCTTCTTTTGTTCGTCGATGCGTTTTTGCTCTTCAATTTTTCGCTGTTCTTCGTCGCGTCGCGCTTGCTCGTCTCTCGCCTGCTGATCGCGTTTGGCTTGTTCATCCGCCGCACGTTTCTGGTCGTCTAATTTCTTTTGTTCTTCCGCGCGACGAGCTTCCTCGGCTTTTCGCTGTTCTTCAGCGCTCTGGCCGCCATTGGGATTGTTAGGCTGCTGGCCGGCTTTATCTTTTCCGGCGTCTTTATTTTTGTCATCAGGCTTGTTTGGAGTGTTAGGATTATTAGGATTGTTCGGATTCGGCGTCGGCAGCGACCCTCCTCCATTTGGCTGTCCACCCGAGTCACCACCGCTGGATGGCTGATTGCCGCCAGGATTTGTCGGGCCTCCGCCATTCTGTCCGATCGGTCCGTTATTATCGTTGTTGTGGTTTCGAGTATACAGATAGTAACCACCAAGCGCTCCACCACCGAGCAATAGAACCAAAACAGCCGCTATCCCGACAAGCAGCCCCGCTCCCTTCTTCTTCTGTTGAACAGGAGTCGTGGGCGGCGGCATCGTGCTGTAAGCCGGTTGATCACCAGGCAATGGAACCGTTCTGGTCTGCTGAGTCGGTTCGGGCGTGGGTACGTAGGTATTGAAAGGCTGCGTGCCCATGCTGGCCGTGGGTGGCAACGATGGTGTCGGTCCTGATGGCGTAACGTGCGGAGCCGTATTAACAGGAGCTGTGGGCGCGTACGGCGGTGTTGTCGGACCCGATGGGTTCACTCGCGGCCCTGTGGTACTAACAGGCGCTGTCGGCTGATCTGTTATTGTTCCGAACTTGTCGGTCGTGGGCAATTTCTCTTCGAGTTCTTTCGACGGAGTAACTATCGAGGTCGGAGCGCCAGTTGAATAAAACGGACCCGAAGGATCGCTTCTCAGATCGTGCGTGAAATATTCCGTTGACTGTTCGGCTGCCGGTCGAAAGGTTTCGCCCGTCGAATATCCTCTCTCGATCGGAGCTGATCCCTGCACAACTCCAGTGGTTCCCGGAAAACCACCAGTGCGGTCATCATGAATAGGCTCAGTGCTTGGCCTCGTCGCTTCGTTCATTACCTGCGTCGGATGCGAAGGTCCGGCAGGACCAGTTACCTGTGGTGGAGGATAATTAACGGGCTGCGAAATCACTTCGGTCGCGCTTTGATTCGCGGTCTCCGGCTGCATGTCGGCAGTAGGAACGGCAGGCGTGGTTATAACTTCGGTGCCACGGCTGGTGGGGTCGGCGAAATTCTTTTGCTGAGCTCCGCAGTATTTGCAGAACTTCATAGCTCTGTTTAATTCGCGGCCGCATTGTTCGCAAAACACTTTAACGGGACCCGAAGAAACTGACCCCGTTCCTTCCGTAGGCACATTGGTTCCGCACACATTACAAAACTTTTGCCCTTCTTTTACATTTGAATGGCATTTTGGGCAAATCGGCATATCAACCTCCAATAACTCGTTCGACAGTCATTGATCCGAAAGCGGGACTCGCGTATGCGACAATGGATCAATCATTATTCCATTATTCGGAAATAACTTCACGACATACTCTCATGACGTTTCCGCCCAGAATCTTGCGAATCGTTTCGTCACGATGTCCACGATGACGTAATTCTTTTGTTAATTTCGGCAAATCAGCTACTGATCGCATTCCCCGTGGTGTTGCGGGGATTCCGTCAAAGTCAGAGCCTAGTCCGACGTGATCTTCACCGGCAATTTTTATCACATATTCTATATGATCGACTATCCTTTCGTAGGATATCGACTCGGTTTTTGCCAAAAACTTTCGCTGTAGCCGATCTTTCTCGGAAGACGCGCGAATAGGATCGTCCGGCGAATGCTCGTCTATTGCGCGGTATTCTTCCTTCAGGCTGGTATCGACCTCATCTTTTTGTTTGCGAAATCCATTATCGAGAAAAAGAGGATAAAAATTGATACAAACCACGCCCCTGTTTCGGGCAACCGACGTCAGCATATCGTCAGTAAGGTTTCGTGGATGATCGCACAACGCTCGCGCGCACGAATGCGACGCGATAACCGGTTTGGTCGTTATTCCCAGCACGTCATTGAACGTCTGATCCGAAACGTGAGATATATCGACGATCATCCCAATTCTGTTCATTTCGCTGACTACGCGGCGACCCATCTCAGTCAAACCGCCGTGATGTTTAATTGACGGGCTTTTCAGATCACCTGACGAATCGCCAAGCTCGTTGGTGTTCGACCAGGTAATTGTTAGATACCGCGCACCCTCGTTATGTAGCCTGTACAGATTCTCAATATTTCCATTCAAGGCGTGTCCGCCCTCGACTCCCATCAATGCAGCCAGTTTTCCGCTCTTTACTGCTCGCTCGATACCCGTTGCGGTCGTTGCGATTTCAATCGAATCCGGATGACGCTCGGCCTGGGTTTTCAACGCCCCAATTAATCCGAACGCTCGGTCGACAGCTTTCTGACCCGAATAAAGTTTCGGGTCGACCCATATCGAGAAGAAAAGCGCCTTTAGTCCGCCGACCGCTGCCTTTGGCAGGTCGATTTCCAGCTTGTCCGAACCTTCGGCGAGGTCCAGCTTTTCATCCAGCACAAGCTGCAACGTATCCGCATGGGTGTCGATTACCAGCGCTTGCCTGTGCAACTCTTCATCTGTCAGCTTGATCAATGACGAATCGACGGTAACCTCCTGAACCTGCTTGAAGTTTATAGTTTAGACGAGCAGTTCTCTTGTCACAATACACATAAATGGAAAAATGAATGGGCTGAGATCTGAACTGCTGGGATTATTGTACTCTCTTTAGGGTCAAAACCGAATCTCGGATCGCGTAACAGGCTGTGACAGCAGATGGCCGTATTCCGTCCTTTTGCATTGGCGTCACAGCAAGTGTCACAGCTCTATTTATAGAGAGCAAAGCAGTTATTGAAGTGTGACACCGGTGACAGCAGTTGGCCAAATTACGCCGATGGGCTCAAAGGGTTCGCCCTGTCCCCGAATTCCTGACCTCAGCTTTGATGTGACAGCAAATGGCCAATTCGGGCCAGTAACCTCGGTGTCACACCAAGGTGTCACAGCTTTAATTATAGGTAACAAAGCAGTTGTTGACCTGTGACGCCTGTGACATCACTTGGCCAAATTACGTCGATAGGGCTCAAAGGATTTCGCTCCCGCCCCGGCTAACTCCCGACCCCTCTTTTTTAATGTGACGTCAATTGGTCACAACGAGTCGGCATAACACCCAAGTGTCACAGCGCAATCGCTACTGTCGAAAGAAGTTACAGGGATGTGACGCCTGTGACAGCAGTTGGCCAAATTCCGTCGGTAGGGCTCAAGGACTTCGCCCCAACCCCGGACCCTGACTCCTGAACCCCGTCCCCTCAGCCCTGACTCCTGCCACATAAGCTGCCAGCTTGCGCCGGTTTATATGCGGACCGTTCATTCGCAACTTGCGACCTTCATCACGTGCGCAATCTGGAAAGAAGGCGTTACTTCAAATTTGTGGCGTATGCGTCTCGCTTGCGCCTTCTAAGGGAGCGCGAACGTGAATTCAAAACGCGCTCGTTTCGGTCCCGGCATAACCGGGACGAATGATGCTACAACCACGAAGTGAGGGAAGTCCTCCGAACGAATAGTACTCGGGGCAAAATGCGCAATCGCGCGCTACGTTACAACTCTGAAGCGCGTGCTGAGCACGCCGCCCGCGTAAAGGCTGGGGTGAGTCTGCGAACCCCAGCAAACGATGGTTTATAATTCGACAAGCCCGCGCAGCGGGCGGCCGAATCTCAATCTCAAGGAGCAACCATGTCAGACGCTTATGTAAACCTGATCTATCACATTATCTTCTCAACAAAAAATCGAGAACCGTTTCTTACCAAAAAGCACCAGCCCGATCTTCACGATTACATTGGTGGCATCATTCGCAATCTGGGCGTATCAGCCTGGGCGTAACGGCTCGGGTAACCACGTTCACGTACTGGCAAAATTGAGACAGGATAATGCTGTGTCTGACGTAATCCGCGACATGAAAGCCGGGTCGAGCGCCTGGCAAACGCGTGTGTTTCCCAAACTTGAGAATTCATCCTGGCAGCGAGGATACGCCGCATTTACGGTGAGCGCTTCAATGGTTGAACAGGTTCGTCGTTACATAGCGAACCAGCCAGTCCATCATCGCAAACATACATCTCAGGATGAACTAATAAAAATGCTGCGGGCAAACGAGATCGATTTCGACGAGAAATATTTGTTTCGATAAAGACGGCCGCCCGCTCGCGCGGGCTTGAAATTGTTGGGGGTGCGATGCTGGGGTTCGAAGAGTCACCCCAGCCTTTACGCGTGTCGCGTGCTCCGCACGCTTAACGAATCGAAATGCGAAGAACGTGGGGTTCGGGGTCTTAATCCAACCTTTAGGAGGACGCCGTGCTCCACACGCTTGATGAACCGAAGAAGGTGGGTTCACGAATTCGCCCAACCCTTTAGGCGGATGGTGCGCTCGGCAGACGCTCAGCAAGCGAAGCTTGCGACAGCGGGTAGCCCATAGCGAGTCTGCAAGCTATGGGACAGTTCACCCGACGATTAGAGCCCTTGAAAAGGGCGACAGAAGTGTCCGGGAATCGGTCTGTCGCCGGTTTCACCGGCTCTGTCGGTTTTGCGGTTATTCCCACGGCTCGCTTCGCTCGCGGTTGGCTACCCGCTTTCGCCATCTTCGATGGCTCGGACGTAGCGCAAGCTGCCAGCTTGCGCCGTTTTGTGCGGCTACGCCGCGTTGCTGTGCGGTGGCGTCTATGACCCACCGTAAATCGAACCTAAATCCTTTCGCGGCTACGCCGCTGATTTTCAACTCTAACCGTTAAAAGGTCAGAAGAAACGATCTTTGCTCATAGAGTCGAGGTGAATACCAGCTTGCCCCTGCAAGTAATCGTGGTTATTATCCTCGTGCAGTCGAATCAGCACCTGAAACCTGTGGTATATTCTGGACCAGCAGTTTAGGCACTTGAAAAATCCTAAACAATTGACGCAATATGTTGTAGATGTCGATACCAGATCATACTTCATATTGATATAATTTGAGGCATGGCAAACAAGAATATTCTTCTGATTGAGCCAGGATATAAAAACAAATATCCGCCGCTTGGGTTGATGAAGCTGGCTCAATATCACGGTCCGAATGGAAAGCAGGATAACGTTCGATTCATCAAAGGCGAAGACAGGGATGTACTCAAAACAGCTTGGGACCGCATTTATGTTACGACTTTGTTTTCCTTCGAATTCTCACGCATCGCTCAAAGCATAGATTTTGCACTGGAGGTCTCGAATCATCAGCCTGACAAAGTATTTGTAGGTGGCATTGCCGCTTCGCTCATGAATGAGCGCTTCGTTGATGAACCACGCTGGAGAGGTATCCGTTTTATTAAAGGGCTCTTGGCTGATGCACCTGCAAAATCTTTACAGCTCGACGATTTCTCTGAGGAATTATATTCGGACGATCTATCAAGCACGCCAATTGAGGACTTGGCTCCCGACTACAGCATTCTAGATCAAATCAGTTATCAATATCCGGTACGCGACGCATACTTTGCGTATGCATCACGCGGTTGTATTCGCTCGTGTCATTTCTGCGGTGTGCCAAAATTAGAAGGGTCCCAGAGAGACACCGATTCGATCGCCGCTATTGTCAGGAAAATTGACGAATTGTATGGCCCAAAGAAGGATTTAATCCTAATGGACAACAATATCGTCGCGTCGCCGCGCTTTAAAGAGATAATAGCGGAAATTCGCGATCTTGGTTTTACGCCTGGGGCAAAACTTCACCGCGGTCGGTCGTCTGTTCAACGGCGCGTTGATTTTAATCAGGGAGTCGATGCACGTATTTTATGTAAATCCTCGATGTACTTAAGGGAGCTTTCCACGATTTGCCTAAAGCCGTTGCGTATTGCGTTCGATCATTGGGGTCTGAAGGGACCCTATGAGCAGGCTGTGCGCTACGCGCATGATTTTCAACTAACTGAGCTGTCAAACTATATGTTGTACAACTTCCATGACAGCCCTGCCGATTTGTATGCACGGATGAGATTGAATGTATCACTAAACGAGGAGTTAAAGATTCGCATTTGGTCGTTTCCGATGAGGTACCAGCCAACAGATTTACCGGATCGTTCTCATATTGGTGAAAAATGGACTCGTTATCAACTGCGTTCCCTTCAAATTATTCTACAAGCGACTCATGGCGTTGTGAGCGGAAACCCAACGTTTTTTAAGCGTGCATTTGGTGATACCCTCTCCGAATTTGAAGATATCTTGTTACGTCCGCACCATTACATATTCAATAGAGATTGGTACGAGTTGTATGGCGGCCGAACTGAATTTGAAGAATACAAACGAAAATTCTCTCGTTTGTGTGTCGCCGATAAGAAAGAACTTCTTAGCGTGTTGTCGTCTTGCGACCCACGGAATTTTGGCGAGCTTAAGAACTCAGCACCTAACGTTCGTCTTCGCTCTGTATTACACCACTATGGGCAGCTTCCCAAGGAAGACGAAGCTATGATTTGGGAGCAACAGCGCGCCATTCAATTTAGTCAATTGAATGAACCGGGACTTGCCGAAGACGAGTTTGTTGAGGACGCAGGACTCGAAGATTACAGCGCTCCGATGGTCGCTCCGCTATTGAAGACGAGTCGCCGCAGAAAGGAACGAGCTACTGCATGAGCGCAAATAAACTATTGATTTTAGATAAGCAACCGACACTACCTATTGAGTGGGAGTCGCATGCTGGCCCAGCGGTTATAGGAAAAGATATTCTAGAGCTGTTTAGTGGTTCTATGTATATCGATCCAATGTCGATTTTTCGAGAATATATACAAAATGCAGCGGATTCTATTGATGAAGCTTGTCGAAATGGCATGTTAGGACCAAAGGACCGCAGCCGGGTCGAGATTAAGCTTACGCCTCTGACGCGAACCGTAACGATAAGGGACAATGGTACCGGTTTGCCACACAACGAATTTGTGGAACGGTTGATTGCCATTGGCGGTAGCAAGAAGAAAGGAACGGAAGCAAGAGGCTTTCGGGGTATAGGTCGGCTTGCAGGGCTAGGATACTGTCAGGAGTTAATTTTTCGGTCGCGTGTCAAGGGTTCTTCACGCGTGAGTGAACTCCGATGGGATTGTCGCCAGTTGAGGGCATTGCTGAGAGATGCGACTTTCCAAGGGGATTTGGCGGCAATAATAAATCAGACCTCGAAAATCGGCCGGGTTAAGAGCGACAATTTCCACGAGCGCTTTTTCGAGGTTGAACTATGCGGAGTAGTTCGACATGGAAATGACCAATTGCTGAACAGTAATGCGGTCGAAGCATATTTGGCTGAAGTCGCACCTGTGCCTTTTGCGCCGGAATTCCGATTCGGTTCTATGATCGTGGATCTACTGCGGACTCATTTATTACTTAATGATATTGAAATCTATATAAATGATTCTGAACATCCTGTCTATCGCCCGCACCGCAACAATTTGCCACTGGGCGAATCGAAGTCCGATTCATTCACAGAACTGCAACCGATTCATATCCCTGCTGTTGATGGGGGAGTTGCCGCAGCGGGGTGGATACTACACCATGGATATATAGGGTCATTGCCGCAGTCAGCACCCATACGGGGACTTAGAACAAGATCAGGCAATATGCAGATTGGAGCAGGAGATATACTGCAAGGCTTGTATTCTGAACCTCGATTTAACGGTTGGACAGTTGCAGAAGTTCACGTACTTGATAAGCGACTGGTACCGAATGGCCGCCGAGATCATTTTGAACAGAACGTACACCTGCGTAATCTCGAAAATTATCTTTCACCATATGCACGTGAAATCTCTTCTCGTTGCCGCACGAATTCTGCAAAACGGAAACTGATGAGAGACTTTAACCGAAATCGAGGGCTAATTGATGAACTGATAGAAATTCTCGAGCAGGGCGGTTTAAATCGAAGCGATCGGGCTGGGATTGCGAACAAGATTCAACAGACTCTTGATTTGATGGAGCGGATCACTAACCGAAACACGCTAGATAACCAAACAAAACTCGAGCTGACGAGCACGCTTGTTAGCTTACGAAACTCATTGACGGAAATTATCGACACTCTGCCGACGAATAATCCTCTGGCTCACTTTCCGGCCGGAAAGCGTCGAGCGTACGAAAAGATTATTGGACTTATTTATGAATGTTCTTCCAATCAGATGGTCGCGAAGACGCTGGTGGATAAGGTCATTGCCAAACTGACAGAATAGATTTTGAAGACTGTTTGTAGAGGGCGATTCAAAAGCTGATAAGGATGGGACTCGTTCCGCAAATCCCATAAATTAAGGTCGCAACAATCAAGTAACTAACCTATAAAAGAATTGGCGTTAGGGTACAAATCTTGTTTACGTCATACACACCTGTCACGGGTGCATCCCGTGTCGCAACTTGTTTAAAACAGAATGTCATATTTAACATTTTGTAATCTCGATTTCCCGTATAAAAAATAGGGCGAAACATTTCTATTTTGAACCATTGCTGTCCGGTAGCTAGAACTATATGACAAATATAAAAAATGGCGGCTTGTCTTTGGTCGCTATCTTTAATAGCGTTATGTAATGATTCTATGCATCCTGGCTCAGCTTGCTTGATCATTTCGTTGAGAACTGTCCTGATCTCGCCACCGTCCTGATGTCGGTCGTTAACCGTTATGCTTAGAAAGAATTGCTTTTTTTGTTGAGCCTGTCTCTGGATCAAAGATCTTAAAGCTTCAACTCGTTTGCTATGTTTCTCTGCATCTTTATAAGTAATGCCACCAGTGTAATCTAGATTTACAACATCGAATTCCCAAGAGAGATTCTGGCCGTCGAGCATGATGTCATCGATGTCACCAGCATGCATTTTAAAACACTTAATTCCGTGGCGCATTGCTGTCAACATAAGCTCATGCCGAGATTGCCATTCTCGCCCTGGCAACCCCCGCTCTACAGCGTCTACAGATCGTAGAAATTCCTTCCAATACAAAACATCTTCCATTTTCGATGACGGTAATCCAAAGTAGGACCAGCCCCCCTTGATGTTCTCGAGACATCGTTGCATTGCTTTGAGGTTCAGCTCTCTTACCTTGGTTTTATGCTCAGTAAATGGATTCATCTTTCCGAATATTCCTCAAACATCTTCTCGTGAAGCTTGTTTATCACCAGACCAAATCTATCTGGATCTCCGGCAAATACCTCCTTTAAAGATTCGATTACCATGTCGTAAAAAGAGCTTTCTTGCTCAGAAAGCTGTACTTCGTGTTTGATGTCAAAAGCTCCCTCAAGTTCTTGTTTTGTATCAGGGTTAATGTTTAGGTTGTTTACCAGATCGCGAGCCCTTTCAAGAAGACGTTCGGCCTCTGCCTTTTTCCTGCCTTTAAACAACCTGAGCGATTTTTGAAGCCTCTCAACTGCTGAGATAAGTTTGGCCGCCTCGTAGACGACCATTTCCTTTGGTAGAGTACCTTCGCTTAAGCTTAATTCCGTGTTGTCTACAAGTTCACGAAGCGCTACCCGTTTCTTCTGAGCATTCTGCATCCCGCTGGCTTCTTGTGCGACTTTACTCAGCCGATTGATCATGCCAATTTCGGTTCGATCGATGAGACGTTGCCTTGCAGCATTGTCTTCAAAACTACTTCTTTCAGACGATGGTATAACGTTTTCATCAATGACATGTATTTCGCCAAAGAACCAATAAGCTAAATGTCCATTCTTCTTCCATAGCATCGTTCTCGCCAATTTCGAATCACCAATGCTGATATTCTTAGCACGAAATGATAGGCCTCGAGGTCCTGATTCGGGCAACTGTTTGTCACTCTTGTTCTTGCAAGCCCATCCGTAGGCTATCAAACTTCCTCCTTCTACATCTTCGATTTCGTAGAATTTAGGCTTGTTGAGATCATCAACATACGGTTTAAATACTGGTTGATCTTGCACATAATGTGGAACGAAGAAATAGTCCGTGACATTTGCAAGGAGTTCCGTTTCAATTTCTGTTGCATAAACAAAACGATCGCTAAATGGAACCGGACATATTTTAGCGACATACTCCGCCACCTGAATTGGATCGAGGAGCCTAGAATGCTCTTTACGTACGTTTTGGAGCTCAACTAATGTATAGTGGTCGGTGGTTTCGTCCTTCATTGTTGAGAACTCTGTGTTATCCAGGATTAGATCATTCAGAGGACGGTTCTTTCCCTGACGTTTCAAGGTTAATATTTCTTCAAGCATCTTCCTTGCGTTGAACTTTATAATATGAGCCACCTTTGACCCTTGGGTTTTGGATGTAACTATAAGATTTTCGGCTACGGAAATGCCAGATAGTTTACCAATGCCCCTGAAACCCGCGCTTTCGTTACCAACTTTTTCTGAATAACCGACATATCGATACTGCTTTATTTGCTGTTCGTCCATTCCGACCCCATTATCCATAATGAAGATCGAATTTTCCGTGATGTTTATTTTTATCTTATAGTTTTTTCTCCTATAAGCTCTCCGGTGTTTATCGACTGCATCAAAAGCATTTTGCACATATTCTCTAAGCACATCGAAAACATTTGGGTAAAGTCCTTGCGTAAGGACTTCCAGAATGTAGCCAAAGGCAAGCTCTTCACGTCTTGCTGGAATTGTGGTGCCAGATGGGTCGGAACCTGTGTTAGGATCATTTGATGCTTTAGGCACGCTGTCAGCTTTATTCTTGTCACCCATTAGACCCTCCTTTTATTTTCTCCGGCCAAGGTTGGCAGTTAGATAAAGAAAAAGTATTTAATTAGGGTGTCCCCTGCGCAAAAGAAACAAACGACGTGTCAATTGCAGCTATACAGAATAACTGTTTTCAACCAAGTCCGGCCTTGAGAGGCCGGACTAAGCGGTCAAAGAATAACACAGTATTTGACCTAGACAAGTATAGATATTCAAGATGCTTTTTAAGTCGGACATAGTGCCATTGGAGATGTTAAAGTGGTTGTATGTCTTCGCTAAATAAACGGAGTAACTTATTTTATGCCATGAAAATTACGCCGCTTTGATGAAGGGAGGTTGTTGTGATATTCACCGCTAAATATCAATGCGAGAATTGCCACAAGACTTGCCAAAACGGGCGTCGGTGCCAAGGGTCGGAAAAATAGAGGTCGGTAGTCAGTGATTGGTCAGATGCGAGGAATGGTCTATGGAGTGCTGCGACTGGTCGCAGCTTTGGCCTGAGCTGACTCGTCGGCTCCAAATGTAGCACGGGCATCTTGCCCGTAGCTTTTATTTTAAATGCGCAGGCGGGACGCCTACGCTACGTTCGCGGCGAGCTTATCGCCGCATACCAAAGCGTAGCAAGCGATATTGTTGGTGAACTGAATTAACTCCGAATTCGCGGCTTTGCCGCCCTGCTATGCGGAAAGGCTTGCCTTTCCGAGACTGGTTTTTACTCTTTTTTCAGGCTACGCCTGATGCTGCGAGGCACCGCCTCTCCGGGAAGGTCGGGTAGACGCGCCGGAAAACCGGAAGGTTTTCCGCATAGGCGGGCGGCAAAGCCGCAGGACCAGGGCTTCGCCAGCAGTATCACAAGCGAGCGCACTCCGTATTTCGTATACTGATTTTTATGGCGAAACAATCTTGGTGATGACGAGCAATTACCCAAGTGCTACCACACTTGGTACTGACAGTTACGAAGAAGCCGGGCGAAAAGCTTCCGCCCGGCTTATGAGGTCTTACATTTCTCGACGGGATGTGTTGCCGGCCGTGCGCGGCGGAGGCATGATCGCTCTCGGACGACGGTAACCCGCCTCCTGGGCTTCTTCCTCTGTATCGAATGTCACCCAGCTTGAGCCGCCACGCTGACTCGCCTGCAGCATTTGATTGTAGTAATCACCGCCCGGGACATAATAGACGCCTATGCGGCTGTTGGCGATGATCTTCTCTTCCGGCGGATTCTCCAGATAATGAATCAGGGAATCGTGCGGCTCGGGTACTACTGTTATGGGACGATCTTCTTCCAGCGGAGCTGAAATCAGCGGTGCGCTGTAAACCGTGGGCTCTTCAACGTCCAGCGGTTCGGTGTACTCCCGTTCAGATACAGGAGACGTTGTCCTGGCAGTCGAATGAGCTTCGTGAACTTCGGTGTGACCCCATTCTTCTTCCTTATGCTGCTGCTCGCGCCAGAACTCCTGGTTCAACGGATGAGTGCGATCAACCGTTTCGTGATACGGAGGCGGTGGAACTTCTGAGGGGAAAACCTCCGTTTGGAGGGCAGTACCATAATCCCGTGGAACAAGTTGCGTTGTTCGGTGACGATCCGGTGGCGACGCTTTAAACGTCTCTGCGATATGGCCATTGTATAATCGCTGAGATAGCAACCGCCGATCTTCGTATGTTGCGCCCTCAAATATCACGCCGACCATTAACTGCCCGCTAGGCAACAGGTCCGGTCTAACGGTCTGAGCAGGAAGATCGATCTCTTCGCCATCGCGGAATCGGATCTGCACCCTTACTTCCTGCGGCAACGGCCACGCGCCGCCTTCGAGGAAGATCGCAGCGCCGGTCTCGCTGATATCCTGCGTTGTTCCATTAAACGTACGGCCGGACGGAGTAATAACTCTGCACGGTAGCGCCATCGCGATACGCGGAGCGCGCCGACTGTCAATCGTTCGCTCTTCCATCGTGCGCCATGGCGAGCTGAAAATGTACCAGTAGGATCGGAACGGTCGATCTGGCGGAATCGTTCTCTCGACCCAGCTATCAGGTCCGCTGAACATTAAACGGATCAGATCCTGACTGGTGGGGATATCCATGTCCTCGAACTCGCAGCCGAATGTCATACGACCTTGGCCATCCAGTTCGCGCCAGGTGACCTTAGCATCCAGCATCGCGGTAGCGCCGAAATCGCTGTCGACCTGCATTGTGAATATTTCAGGAAGAGCGATCGGCCTATCGATAGTTACTCGGGCTCCGGTCTCGCTGAGATCCGTTGTAGTTCCAGCAACGGCTTCGCCGCCTGGAAGGAAGATGATGCAGGCGAACTTGCGCGATATACGCGGGCTGCGGCGCTGCTGCGGGCGTTCGCGAGCCACCAGTGCGGCAGCGACCAGAATCACCAGATTATAGAAAACCCACACTCCGTTGATAGCGATTGATGCGTGTTCTCCGGATAGCGAAAGCCATTTAACCGGAATAAAAATAAAGATAGCGATCAGTGAAATAGCGATCAGGACAAGGGTCGGCGCGGCGTGTTTCCAGTCAAATTCCGGCTTCTCGATATAACCACCCTTGGCCGTCACGTTGAATTTACCGAACTTCGGACTGATTAAAGCCATCAACGTAACGACGCTCAGGTAAGTGGCAATCGCCGACTCGTAAACTTCTGCCCAGAATGCGTGCCGGAAGCTTCGGCTGACCATCGACGTCGCAATCGTTGCAAGGGCGATGTGCGGCAATGCGTAAAGCAGCACTTCCAGACCCAGACCTTTTACCGGGTGCAGATTAAATAACAGATAAGTAACCGGCGCGATAATGAAGATCAAACGCGGGATGCCAAACAAAAAGTGAAGCATCGCGTTGAAGTAGTTTAATCGCTGCGGCAGCTTCAACCCGCGCGTAAACAATGGATTCTGCACGCGCAGAATCTGCGCCATTCCGCGAGCCCAACGGATACGTTGTCCCACGTGATATGCGTATCGCTCGGTTGCCAGTCCAGCGATCAATGGCTTTGAATAATAGAAAGATCTGTAACCGCGCGCGTGGATGCGCAGACTGGTGTGCGCGTCTTCAGTTACTGTCTCAGTCGCGATGCCGCCGACCTCTTCAAGAGCAGTCCGGCGAATCACGCCCGCGCTGCCGCAGAAGAATGCCGAGTTCCAGAAATCATTGCCTACCTGGACGACGTGGTAGAAGAAGTCGCCTTCAGGAGCGATTAAACCCTCCACGTTCAAATTACGCTCGAACGGATCGGGATTGTAGAAGTGATGCGGTGTTTGAACCAGCGCTACGTTCGGATTGTTAAAGAATCCGACGGTTTCTCTCAGGAAGCTTTTTACCGGTACGTGGTCGGCGTCAAGAATCGTGATCAGCTCACCGTTTGTCACGGTCAAGGCGTGATTGATGTTGCCGGCCTTTGCGTGTTTGTTGTCTGAACGTATTATGTATTCGCAGCCCAATTGCTCTGCCAGCAGCTTGACGTTATCACGGCGACCATCGTCCAGCAGATATACCGTCTTTTTCGGATATTCAATCGCGAGAGCGCCCGTAACGGTTCGTCTCAGAATCTCTTCATCTTCGTTGTACGTCGGAATATAAACATCGACGGTCGGCCAATCGGCTTCATTTGCCGGGAGCGGCTCTGGTTGACGAAGGTTCAATTCCAGCGTTTGGAAATAAC
This sequence comes from Blastocatellia bacterium, assembly GCA_035652355.1. GTDB lineage: Bacteria > Acidobacteriota > Blastocatellia > DASRDY01 > DASRDY01 > DASRDY01. Next base: position 30,144 of record DASRDY010000143.1, on the reverse strand, counting down.
CCAGAACCAACACTATGATGCCGTAAATTTCGGCGGCAAATAACAGGATGCTGATAATGGCGTCGCCCCACCACCCGAGCGAAAGCGTGTACGACGCGCGCCAATAGATATACCGGAATGATGCCGCCAGACTGAGCAGCATCACCAGCAGTCGCAGACGTGGCGCAAGCACGCTGATAAGCATTGCCAGCAGCAGCAAACCCGCTGTTAGCAATGCCTGTTGACCGAGAGTCAGCGGCATCACGACAAACAGCACCATTATGATCAGCGTGATTGGCAGAATGATGAAAAGGCCAATCGTTCCAAGTGCAGTTGTTGCCAGTGATTCCGTGATACGGTCGATCAAAGATGGCCGTGGAGGAGAAGGATGCGGATTGATAGAGTTATTTGACATAAAACTCTTTTAAGTCTCCAGTGCTAGCGCCTGCCGATTCTTACACTCGCGGAGTGCCGAATTACTGCGCGGCGATGGAAAGGAAGTGGACAGACATTCCTCGCTCTTCCTTCCAATGGCGTGGCCTCGGGATGTTACCTTTTGGCACAGCACGGAAGAACATGATCGCGCTTTACCCACACTCTATCAGCCTATTCGGACCAGAACACTACTTTCTTTATCGGATTGTAGTGAAAAAAGCTTCATCAGTGAGGCTGACCAATAGACGCTAAATTGTAGCATAGATTAGGTTCTGGAGCCAGTCATCCCGAAAAACCAGCAAGATTCGCAAAATGTTGGAAGCTATGTATAGAACAGTAACAACTAAAGGGGGTGCCGAACCAACAGCACTTATGCGTGGCGGTCGGGCATCATTGCGCAAACAAACCAGAGATAGAAGAGCAAGGGACGCGGATGAAACGGATCAGGCGGATTTTCGCGGATTCCGATCCGTCTTAATCCGCTGCATCCGCAAAATCTGCGTCCTGTGCTCTTCTATTCTCCTTTTCACCGCAAAACTTTGAAGCATACCCATTCGCAACTTATCTATTCTGATCCTGCCTTTTTATCACGGAGCATTCTGTACTTTATTCGCGTTCATATGTTAAGTTTAATGTTTCGAAGTTCATGGCTGCGATAAGCAACAACTACTGTTTATTCGGAACTCGGAGAGGAATCACGCGGGAATGATGGAGGGCGTCAACGAAATCACCAGCATCACCAGCAATAGGGCCCATCTGGAAAGGCTCGTGGCTGATTGGCAACGTCTTGAAGCTAAAGTACGTCGCGGAGGCGGACACGACAAAGTCGATCGCCAGCACCAGCAGGGAAAACTGACGGCTCGCGAGAGGATAGAGCGGCTGGTTGACCCCCAGACTCGCTTTATCGAAGTCGGATTGCTTCTTGCCTACGATCAGTATCAAGGCCAAGCTCCCGGCGCAGGCGTCGTGACCGGCGTTGGTATTGTCGCGAATCGCGAAGTTGTAATAGTCGCCAATGACGCAACTGTCAAAGCAGGCTCGTGGTGGCCAGAAACAATCAAAAAAATGCTGCGCGCGCAGGAAATCGCGATGCGATGCCGAGTGCCGATCATTTATCTGGTTGATTCCGCAGGCGTAAACCTTCCCTATCAAGGCGGAGTGTTCCCAGGTCAATACGGTGCGGCGAGGATCTTTTATTACAACTCGATAATGCGGCGGTACTTGAAGATTCCGCAGATTTCGGCGGTGATGGGACCTTGCATAGCTGGCGGGGCTTATCTTCCCGCGCTCTCTGACATCATTATTATGGTCGAAGAGACGTCATTTATGGGTCTTGGCGGGCCAAATTTAGTCAAAGGCGCAACAGGGCAGTCCGTAGATGCCGAAACCCTTGGCGGGGCGAAAACGCACAATGCCATCAGCGGGGTGGCGCATTATCGCGCTCCAAACGATGAAACCTGTATCGAAAGAATCAGGGAGATCATCTCTGAACTGCCACCGAAACCGGCTCCGTCCATATCGATTGATCAGCCGCACGAATCGAAGCGCTCGCCGTACGATTTCTACGATATCTTGCCAGCCGATCATCGCAGTCCGTATGACACAAGAGAGATTCTGGACTGCATTCTGGATGACGGTAAATTAGACGAGTTCCAGTCCGATTACGCGAAAGAGATGATCACCGGTCACGGTCGCATTCGCGGAATTCACATCGGCATCATCGCGAATCAACGCGGTCTCGTTCGCGGCGAGGCAGGCCAGCCTCCAAGATTTGGCGGAATCATTTACACCGAAAGCGCCGAGAAAGTCGCTTATTTTATAGAGACTTGTAATCGTCAGGGAACGCCGATTCTGTTCCTTCAGGATGTTTCAGGTTTCATGGTCGGAACCGAAGCCGAACATTCCGGAATCATCCGTGCGGGCGCTCGATTTGTCGAAGCGATGGCAACGGCGACTGTTCCTAAATTGGTCCTCACGATCAATCACGCCAGCGGCGCAGGTTATTATGCGATGGCCGGACAAGGCTTCGATCCTGATTTCATTTTCACTTTGCCTACTGGTCGAATGGCAGTGATGGAAGGCGACTCAGCCGTAATGGCGATATTCGCTGACCGGCTGGAAAAATTGAAGGCACAAGGAAAAGAGCCCGACGAAGACCTGAAAGCACAGATGGACAAGGTTCGTTCCGATTACGAACACCAACTCGACGCGAAATATGCAGCGGCGCGAGGCTTTGTCGATTCAGTAATCGCGCCCGAAGAAATTCGCCCGGTACTGGAAATGGCGTTCAGAACATCGCTAAATAACCCGGGTCCGCATCTGGGTCAGTACATGTTGCCGAACTCGGTTGTTTAATATGAAGACTATTCGAATCGCAAATGGACAAGGTTTTTGGGGTGACTCGCTTGAGGCTCCAATTCAGCAGGTCGAGCGCGGCCCAATTGATTACCTTGCTCTCGATTATTTGGCCGAGATAACGATGTCGATCATGCAAAAGCAGCGGGCTCGTGATCCAAAATCGGGCTACGCGCGTGATTTCGTCGCAATGATCGAGCGAACCCTTCCCACACTTGTCGAGCGCAACATCAAGGTAGTCGCAAACGCAGGCGGTGTGAATCCGCAAGCGTGTCGTGATGCTGTTATTGAGGTCGCAAAGAAACAAGGCTTTGCAGGAAAAATAAAGATCGGAATCGTTGCGGGCGACGACATAATGGGACGCATCGATGATTTTCTCTCTCGTGATATTCAGCTAAAGAATATGGAAACGGGAGAGCCACTCTCCGGCATTCGTGATCGTATTCAAAGTGCCAATGTCTATTTCGGTGCCGCGCCGATTGCCGATGCTCTTGATAAGGGAGCTCAGATAATCATCACCGGTCGCTGTACCGACACAGGTTTGACACTGGGTCCAATCATTCATGAATTCAAATGGCCGCGAAATAACTGGGACCTGCTGGCGGCAGGAACAATCGCGGGTCACATCATCGAATGCGGAGCGCAATGCACAGGAGGAAATTGTCAGGTCGACTGGGAGACGATCCCGGACATGTGGGATATTGGCTATCCGATTGTTGAGCCTAATCCCGACGGCACATTTGTTGTCACAAAGCACGAAGGAACCGGCGGCCGAATAAGTGTCGCCAGCGTAAAAGAACAACTGGTCTACGAAATGGGCGATCCGCACGAATACATCACGCCCGATTGCGTAGCGGATTTCACGACCATTCACCTGGAACAGGAAGCTGAGAACCGAGTTCGGGTCTTCGGCATCAAGGGCAGACCCGCAACGGAATTCTATAAAGTCTCAATTAGCTATACATCTGGTTTCAAGGCGGTCGGAACTCTCGTTTATTCTTGGCCGGATGCTTACAAGAAAGCTCAGGCGGCAGACAAGATTTTGCGGCAACGTCTTGAAGCTCTTGGACTAAAGTTCGATGAAATCCTGACGGAGTTTGTCGGCGTGAACGCGACGCACGGGCCATTGGCTGGTGAACCATCACCAGACATAGCTGAAGTTCAATTCAGAATCGGCGTCAGATCGAATAACAAAGCGGCCGTCGAACGATTCACGAAAGAGATTGCTCCGCTGGTCTTGAACGGACCGCCGACCGTGACAGGCTTTGCCGGTGGGCGACCAAAAGTTGAAGAGATTGTCGCATACTGGCCGGCGTTGATTCCAAAATCCGCAGTCGAACCGGCCGTCGAAGTTACAGTAGCTGAATGAATTTATTATGAAAGTTCAACTGATAAAACTTGCGCACGCCAGATCGGGTGACAAAGGCGACACTGCTAATGTTGGCTTGATTGCATTAAAGCCTGAATATTATCCAATACTGGTCGAGCAGGTGACAGCAGATCGTGTTAAAGAGCATTTCAACGGCATCTGCCACGGCAAGGTTGAGCGGTTTGAATTGCCGAATCTGGGAGCGCTAAATTTTCTGCTGCACGAATCGCTTGGCGGCGGTGGAACGCTATCGTTGAAAACTGATGCGCAGGGCAAGACGTATAGCTCTGCTCTTCTGCGCATGGAGATTGATATTAAAGACGCGGTGTTATGAATGTAGAGGCAGGGCACTCTGCCCGGATCGTGCGAAGCACGATGAAATGTGCGGTTAATGATCGTTTGATTGCCTGCGGCAATCCGGGCAGGGACGAGCCCTGCCCCTACAGTGTTTCGGCCGGGCTCCTATGAATGATTCGAAAGTTTTATTAAATACTGCTGATAAAGTTGCCACGATTACGCTAAATCGGCCAGAGAAACGAAACGCGCTCGATGACGACATGGTTGCGCTGCTAAAACAATCCTTTTCAGAAGCTGAAAGAGACGAAAATGTCCGCGTAATCCTCTTAACCGGAGCAGGTAAAGATTTTTGCTCCGGCGCCGATTTATCGGTTCTCCAGAAGATCGCCGAGGGCTCGATCCTCGACAATTGGGAAGACGCGAACTCTCTGAAAGATCTCTTTATTCAGATGCGGCTACTGCGAAAACCAATCGTTGCCGCAGTGCGCGGTCGAGCTCTCGCCGGAGGCTGCGGGCTGGCGACAGCCTGTGACATCATTCTGGCCGCTCGGTCGTCGCAATTCGGCTACCCCGAAGTCAAAATCGGCTTTATACCAGCAATCGTCATGGCGATTTTGCGGCGCTCGGTGTCTGAAAAACGCGCCTTCGAATTGATCACGCGAGGCGAAACATTTTCGGCCGAACAGGCTGAGCGATACGGTCTCATTAATCATGTTTTCGACGATGACGTGTTTGATTCCGACGTACAGCGATACCTCGATGGCTTCAATTCGACCAGCGCGTCCGCAGTAATGCTGTCCAAATATCTTCTTTACCAGATGGACGGAATGACTTTCGAATCCGCCTTGCGCTCCGGCGCGGATCTGAATGCGATTGCACGGCTCACCGACGACTGCAAAAAAGGAATAGCCCAGTTCCTGAAGAAGTAAGTCCTGCGTCTTTTAATCTGAGAGCGGGAGGTCAACTAATGAAGAAAGCCAAGCCAAAGAAGATCACTCAGATGGATGTGATAAAATCTATCCGAAGACCTGTACCTCCACCGTCGGTATTGATTGAAAGCAAGAAAACGCGCGAAGCGACCAGGCCAAAACATAAAAAGCGCATAACTCCTGATTCTGAAGGCGATTAGCCGTCAATTGTTTTAGCTGGTTAGCGGGGAGCTCGGGGGCTAAGGCTTTTTACACCTTATCGGGTTGGGTACCTCGAAAAGGTGCCATTTTCAACCCCCATAGCAGAAATGATTTCCGTAAATCGCTCATTTCATTGAATGATTTAATTCTGCTTTTGTGGCATTATCATTGCTCAAATGCGGTATAGCGGGGAATAATTCGGGGTAATACGAGGTCTGCGGCATAAAATGAGCGTCGAATCTCCATTTTGCGGTAATTGTGGTGGGCGACTTCGACCGGATGCCAAGTTTTGCCACCGTTGCGGGGTAGACTTCAAATTGTTTAAGTCTTCACCGCAGGCTGCTTCAGGCAAACTGAATCGGGATACTACTGAATACACGGCAATAACTGAAGAGCGAATTTGCGCGCTTTCGGACAAGAACCTGCAGGCGGCGCTCGAGCGCGACCTCGACCCGAATGCTGTCGGACCATCGCCAGCAGCATCGATAGCAGCACATGGCATTCCTGCTAGCAGAGCACTTAATCAACCGCCGGCCAACAGATTGCCGCTTCGAGCGGTGACTTTGATTATCATTCTGGTTTCGGTGGCAATACTCGGAGTTATTGGTGTTGCAGCCTGGAATCATAGAGCATTTTTCGGTCGTAAACTTAACTCATCTGTCCCGCCAAAGGCCACACCGATGGCAGACGGCGCTTACTTCCAGACGTATGATGTCACATTGACAAGTAAGACCCAGTTTCCTGATCGGGCGACCGGTTCTCCTGACGGAAGATTTGCGATAGTTCAACCAGGAGGAAAACTGACTCTGCGTGTGATGGACCCCTTCACGGACGTTCAGGGTGCTGATATTCAGGTTATTCGTCAGGCCGAAAACCGCGCTCGCTATCGCGTGTCCTGCTGGAATATGGACAAAAACCATTGGCAGCGATTGGATCCAATCAATGCCGGCGGCGAATTCGATATTGGACGCGCCCAGATCAGCAAGAGCAATCAGGTACAGATCGAAAATATAAGCTCAGAGCCGCTTTTGATCGACGCAGTTCGCATCAATCGATAAAAGTGGCGCAGACATTCAGTCTGCGCAAGTGACGAAGTCACCCATTCCGTGTCGACTTGGACGTAGGTTGAAATGCGCAGACTGAATGTCTGCGCCCACAGTTAGGGGCGTTTGAAAGGCGAATTCGGCAGCCACGCCGGAGCGGCATCCGCGTCCGCTACTCTCATTCCAACAATCAAGCCGATGTCAGCGATGTCTTTCGACCCTGCCCAAACCCAATCGGGACGTACAACATCTGCGGGGCTGTGATAATCGGTAGCAAGCCATTTTCTCGCCTTGGCCACCCACATAGCAGTGTCGCCATCAGGTCCGCCCAATAGCATCAATGACGGAACTCCCTGCTTTACGAAAGAGAAATGATCTGATCGGTAAAATACTCCTTCATCGGGCACTGGATCGGGAATGATTTTATCGCCTTCGGCAGCAACTACACTATCCAGCGTTTTACCCAGATCAGAAAACTCGGCGCCGTAGCCAACAATCTGTTTTACTGGGCCATATACTTCAGAACCAATTCCATCGAAGTTTAGATCGGCGACAACCTTGCCAATCGGCCAGGTCGGATTGTGCGCCCAATGCTCAGAACCATATAACCCATGCTCTTCACCTGTAACGGCAAGAAAGATTACGGATCGACGAGGCTTTTTCGACATTTTGGTGAACACCTCAGCAATAGCAGCCATCTCGCCTACACCCAGGGCATTGTCTGCCGCGCCTGGAAAAATGCGGCCTGCGGCATCGATGCCATATGCATCATAATGTGCTGAGTAAACCAATGCCTGATCCTTTAGATTTGGATCACTGCCCTCCAGCACCCCAACCACATTGCTTCCTGTTCCCTCGTCGGTTTTGATATTCAGCGTTCCTGACAGTGTCTGACCGAGATCGCGAGAAACGGTCTCGCCCGCTTCAGCCTTTTCCTTTGCCTGCGCGTATGTCATTCCCGAACCTGCAAACAGTTTCTCTGCGCCAGCATCGCTGACAAGCAATCTGGGCGGTATGTTTGGCCTGATGGCATTCGCGACTGATACTTGTCTGCGCGTAAGGTAATTGCTTATTAAAGAAAACGGCTGTTGAGCCGATCCGACGTTGGTTATGATCAAACCCGAAATTCCTTTAGATAATAAATTACCGAGCGTCGCCTGCGGGTTTGCCGCCTTTTGCCAGGCTGCCTGGTCAACGTTCTTTGGTTGACCGGAAATCAGGACGACGATTTTCCCCTTAAGATCCAGATTGGCCAGATCGTCGCGCTTCAGGTCCGGAGAAACGACGCCGTAGGTTATGAAGACGAGCGGCGCCTTGAAATCAACCTTCTTGTCCGGCAGCGGAGGCGCAAGCACGTAATCTTCTCCAAATTTTAGTGAAGCGTTTCCAGCCTTGAGAGAAGAATCCGGCATTACAGTTGTTCCGGTGAACTGTATCGCCTGAAGGAATGTCTTGTTGTCTCCGAGCGGCTGCAGTCCAAGCTTTGCAAAATAATCGGCGAGGTACTTCGCGGCTTTTTGTCCGCCAAGCAGACCTGTACCGCGACCTTCCATATCGGGCTTAGCCAGATCCGATGTAATGGTGCGGATTGTATCGACATTTAGTTTCGACTCAGCTTCACGTTCTGTCGCGCTGAGTGTCGTCGAGTTTGGCGCAGTTGCAGTCTGTTGCCCGTAAACTGGCGCAATCAGCAGCGCAGCCATAATCAGCGAAACCGACAGATCACGCACGATAGTCTTTAAACCAAAACGGATTTTCATTGAATATGTCTCCGAGATTTAGCGTGCAGTTTAAACGGAAAGTATAGCGTGACTTTCAAAATCGTGCTTTACCAGATTGGATAAAACTTATCACGCTGGCTGCTATAAAAAAGCCCGCAGCCGAATATTGGTGCCGCGGGCTCCAGGTATCAGTTTCGTTGGTCAGTGCAGTTATCCGGCTGGCATTCTCTTTATAAATTTCGAATTCAACCTAATTTGGACTAGTCGGTTCGAATTTTGCCTCGTCCAGATCAATGTTGACGTCTATTTTAGAAATCTTATATGTGAACTGATCCTCCATATAATGAGAGATAATTAAATACGGCAGATTCATTCCATTTGATTTTCGGTAATCTTCGAAGGTAGTCTCTTCGACTCTGGTTCCAAGTTTGGTCGGAAACTCCGAACGGACTTTGTACAATAGCCCCGACTGAACATCGAAATACAATCGCTTGTTGCCATTTGATTTGACGACGTAATAGGAGCGATCTCCGATCTTTTCGATTCCTGTAACTTTCTGCTCTGAATCTGACTTGATGAAGGCGGTTGGCAGCAGTGCCGCGACCAGGTCCCGTAGAATCCCAGCCGATTGCCTGGGCGGCAGTGCAGTCCAGCTTCCTCTAAAAACCCAACCGCGATCCCGGTTTACGATTTGTCCGGCTTTAGTTCCTTGAATAGTTTGTCGGATCGCGGCTTTGTCTGGCAGGAGAACGTCCATCTCCCAGGGATTGGGTGCTCCGAAGGCGACAACTTGTTTGGTACCTGACATCCTCACCGATATTAAACCGTCTGCGCCAGTTGCTTTGCGAAAGTTGGAAATAACCTCACTTGGTTCAGGTAATGACGGCTCAGATTTGGAAGGCGTGACCGGTTGTTCGGCCGCGTTGTTTGTTTTTCGCGAAGACTCTCCTGCCTTAACATACGCTGCGATCTGTTCAGGAGTTTTGTACCACGGTGTAGGCGTTGCTTTTGGGTGTGTGCTGCCTTGATGGCAAGTATTGCAGGTGACGACAAGCGCTCCGCCAAAGTTATTTTCGTTGATGGCCCGAGTCATCTTGATCATATTGCGAGCGATCCGTTTTGTTTCTTTCTCGTCGCTCGAATAATTAGAAAATGGTCCAGCGTGGCAATAGTTGCAATCTACCGACAGTGATCCGGAGATGAATTGCATCGCGCCGATAAAATCGGCGGTCGATCCATCCTTTAAGTCTGTCAGCACCTGAATGTTTTTGTAAGTCTCCCCGGCAGTCTTTTCGCCCGTCGCGCCTGATCTGCCGTTTTGGTCTGGTTGATTTGATCGATTCGTTTGGGCTCTGACCACAGGTTTAAGAAACGCCAGTCCAAACATTAATATCGTAATGAATATTAAGACGATAAAGTTACGTTTCACTTTTATTCTCCTTCTACTTGCTTGTTTACCTCGCCCGGAGAGAGCACGGACGGATTCGCTTGTGCACTAACGTGCATAAGACACACTTCGGCCTACGATTTGTCTGCCTGTTCTGAGAAGTTTTAGAAACGAAATTGTCGAAAAGTACGTGGCTCAGAAATCATCGCATACAATCATGTCCTGAGCCACGCCTGGGTGATTCACCCGCGAGTCGACGCCGGTTCACTCGCTGCGCAGGGCTATTATTGGATCAATTCCCGTAATTCTGCGCGCGGGTACGAATGCGGCTATGATCGCGACAACTGTCAAAACGACTGATACAGTTAGGAACGTCACTGGATCGGTCGGCGTAATTGCGAACAACAACGATGACATCATGCCTGTCAGGCAGAACCCACCCACGACGCCGATAACCAATCCAATTCCGACCAGTATCATTCCCTGTCGTAAGACCATTAGCAAGACACCGGACTGCGAAGCTCCAAGTGCCATTCGCACGCCAAGCTCGTGTGTACGCTGGCTCACCGACAACGCCATCACGCCTGCAATGCCCGCCGCGGTAATCAGAATAGCCAGTCCGGCAAAGATGCCCAGCAAGATTGTGGTCACGCGAGGATTTACCAGGGAATCGTCTTTAAATTCTTCGAGAGTCTTTACGCCGACGATAGCAGTCTGGTTATCGACATCGTGTATTGCGCGCCGCATCGTGTTAGCCATTGCCATTGGCTCGCCGCCGGTTCGCACGATCAGATTGCCGGCGAAATTGTTTTGCGTCAGTGGACCATAAATCTCATCTATCGGTGCGTGGTCCAGTCCATAATCGCGGATGTCGCCCACCACTCCGACAATTGTTATCCAGTCATTTGGCTGCCCGCCGGGGTTTAGAAACCGAATGTGTTTTCCGATAGGATCCTCGTTTCCGAATCGGTGATTGGCGAGTGTCTGATTGATCACGGCCACCTGTAGTCCGTCCGGTTTGTCATCGTCGGTAAAGAATCGTCCTCTGATCAGAGGAATGCGAAGCGTCTGAAGATAATCCGGCGTAACAACGGTCGTATCTGACTGCGGTGGGAGAGCGCCGTTCGGAACAGGCTGCCCCTCTATTTCGAACCCGTTGGTGTTCGGACCAAAGGTAAGACCATTAGGACTGAACGGGAAATTTGACGCCAGCGACACCGACTGTACTCCAGGTTGCGACCTCGCTGTATCAAGCACGCGCTGGAAATAATTCCGATAGTCCTGCGGAGTCGTGTATTTCGAAAAGTTCGGCGCGAGCCTCATCACCATGACTCTGTCGGTGTTGAATCCTCCATTAACGCTTTGAAGCTTAATCAAGCTGCGAAGCATCAATCCCGAGCCGATCAGCAGCATGCACGATATAGCGACCTGCGCGACAATCAGCAGGCCTCTGAGCTTTTGCTTAACTGCTCCCTGTCCTGCGCCTTTGCCTCCTTCTCTCAGAGAGGAGGGCAGATTCTTTTCTGTCGAAAAGGCCGGCACTAGACCAAAGACAAGTCCTGTCAAGACGGAGACTATCAGCGTAAAGGCGAGCACCGAGCCATCCAGCTTTATTTCTGACGCGCGGGTGGTAAACCTGGCCACAAATGTCACCAGCAACTTCATCCCGGATGAAGCCAATAAAAGTCCTAGTATTCCGCCAATTATCGAAAGCATCATGCTTTCGGTCAGCAATTGTCGTATCAGCCGGCCTCTGCCTGCTCCCAGCGCTGTTCTGACTGCCATCTCTCGCTGTCGTCTCATCAAACGCGCGAGTGAAAGGTTCGCGACGTTTGCACACGCCAGCAACAGAACCAGCAAAGAGGTTCCCAGCAGGATTAAAAGCGTTGGTTTTGCCTGACTTGTCAGGTCCTCCTGCAAAGGAGTAACAACAGCGTTGTAACCCGTGCTCTTGGGATACGAATCCGGATATTCCTGTTGTAGATGACTGGCGATCGTCGACAGATCGGCTCTTGCCTGATCGAGCTGAACACCAGGCTTCAGTCTTCCGAAAACAGTCATCATTCGAAAGTTACGATTCGCAATAAACCTGTCAGACGATCTGGTCGGACAGCACGAAGTTGGCATATAGACGTCGTTTTCCACCGGATATTGTGGAATCGGAGGCAGAACGCCAATTACAGTATGCGGGCGATCGTTCATCTCAAAGATTTTGCCTACGATGTTAGGATCGCCGCCGAAACTTTCCTTCCAATAGTTAAAGCTCAGCATCAGTACCGCATTGGCGCCGCGCACATCATCGCTGGGAACGAAAGCTCTGCCCATCAAAGGCTTCACACCCAAAACGTCAAAGAAGTTTGCAGAGACTACCGCAGTCTTAACGCGTTCTGGCTCGTCCTTGCCATAAAGAATGAACGACATTGAATGATGCTCGACAACGCCGGAAAGCGTGTGGTTCATGTCGCGGTAATCGAATACTTCTTTTGCGGAAAATCCGATATCCTGCTGATGAGCTAAAGGCTCAGCCTGGTGAATGATTACAAGTTGGCTGCCTTGCTGATACGGAAGCGGCCGCATCAGGACGCCATAAATAACACTGAAGATCGAAGTGTTCGCTCCAATTCCCAGCGCCAGCGTTAATATAGCCATGCAACTGAACCCGGGGTTTTTCGCCATTACCCTGAGCCCGTATCTAATGTCCTGCAGGAGATTGTCTATCATGATCGTACCTCTTGCTTCCCGACATTGCTCCTTGACCTGATCAAAGCCGCCAAAACTTCTGACGGCCAGTCGACGAGCCTCTTCGGGATTCATTCCGCGGCGCATATTTTTCTCGATTTCCAGCTCGAGATGAAATTGAAGTTCTTTGTCTAACTCCCGCTCAACTTTGGGTTTGACAAAGATTGATCGGAAACCGATTTTGATTCTTTTGGATAGCTTGCCCATTGCCCTTACGCCTCTAAGATCTGCGCAATGGCGGCGGTCAATCGCTGCCAGTCCTCTTTTTCCGTCTCCAGTTGTTTGCGGCCGGTCTTGGTCAGCTCGTAGTATTTTGCCTGGCGATTGTTTTCAGATGCTCCCCAGCTGGACGAAATCCAACCCTGCAATTCAAGTCGGTGCAGCGCTGGATACAGCGAGCCCTGATTGACGCACAGGACGCCTTGCGAAATTTGTTGAATTCTCTGCGATATTCCCCAGCCATGCATCGGTTCTAAAGCCAGCGTTTTTAAGATAAGCAGGTCCAGAGTTCCCTGTAAAAGATCGGTTTTTGATTTAGCCATAAAGACTGACGGTTTCCCCTCGAATGTCGACAAGAAGAGATGTTAAGTGCGCTCTTGTAGGATGTCAAGGGAAGCTACAAGTTTTTACAAAGCGACAGTTCGGTCGCGATTTAAAGGAACCTGTAGAGATGTTTAATAAAGAAAATTAGGAACGTGATTGTCAGTACGTGAGCGAGCACTGTAAAAACATTCATAACATGACATAAGATGTTGATGGTTGAAGGGAGTCAACGATGTCACTTGAGATGAAGCAACAGTGCGAGAAGTGCGGCACAAATTTGCAGCCAATGGATGACGCCTGTATCTGCAGTTACGAATGCACATTTTGCATGCATTGTGCGACTGAGATGAACAATATCTGTCCGAATTGCGGCGGAGAATTGGTTCGAAGACCGAAACGGCAAAGCGGCGTCTCTTGAAATATTAAAGCTTTGGAGTCTATCTATGAAAAAACGATTTTTTGCTATGGCCTCTGTATTAATTGCCATTTTGATGTCGGTTTCATTATCTGCTGTTGTTCGGCCGCAGGGTAACAACCCTTTTCAGTTAAAGGCTTTTAACATGATTCTGCTTACTTCCACCGGACAGGGCGAGTTGAGCGGGAAAACAAAAACAGCACATCTCGCGTATCTGGATAACCTGGCAAGTTCCGGAAAAGCCATCTTGGTTGGGGATATCTCCGGCAAGGGTCAATACAGAGGCGTCATAATCGTAGATGAACAACCGAAAGACAAAGTGAAAGAATTAGCTAGTGCTGATCCCGCCGTCCATTCTGGCGATCTAACTTTCAATATTCTTAAATGGGAAACAGACCCGAATGCGTTCGGCATGGGGCAAGCCCAAACTCCGATCAAAATGTCGAACTACTATTTTGAAATGATTCAATTGGGTCCCAAATTCAATCCACAACAAATGCAGGAAATGGGTCAAAAGCACATTGCAAGCGTTATGGAATTGATGAAAGCCGGAAAGCTGGTGCTGGCCGGGCACTTTGACGATGCGGGTAATCTCGCCGGTATTTTTGTTGTTAAGGCAGCCTCCGCTGAAGAGGCAAAATCGCTGGCGGAATCCGATGGCACAATTCAAGCTGGATGGTTGTCGCTCGCGGAGACACAGCCAATGTCAGTTCCAAAAGGAATGCTGAAATAGATCCAGAACGCCGCATATGTAAATATGATAGTTTCCGCGACTCTGGAAACGGATCGATTGCGCCTTCGCAGAACTGTATGGAAGGCGCAGAGCTTACAAATGTGTCTGGAGCTGCCCCACGCGCACCGAAAGATTCCGAACACAAATCGAGCTGGAAAGCGTCGCGGGATTGCATGGTTTCCTAATTCTTGTCGTTCTTATTAAGCTTCTTTAACAGTGCGCTCGAATAAAGGGCTGTTTTACTTCTCACTGAACTTCTCCATCCGAAAATTAAGCTGAGATTCCATTGCTGGTCGCGGAATACATCGTGCAGAATCAATGAATTACGCGCGCGAAGACAGCCATAAATTTTAGAAAAGTCGATCATCCCTATCAACAGTAGTTACCTGAATTGATGGATATTTTCGAAAATATGATCTGTTTGTCAATTTTCCGAAGCAAAAAAGTGTGCAACAAAGGGCCAAAATACTCGTCATGGATACTAGCGCTGTAAAGATCCATTCCCGAGAGTCAATAAAATGAAGCAAATCCTGACAATCAGAATTCTGGTGTTGAGTCTGTTGATCGCAGTAGGAATCGGCGGCTCTGTTTTTATTGTAAGAAGTATTTGGATCGCACACGCGGACGGAGGGCTGCATCGCGATCACCAGAAAGAGATTGCCATCTGGTTCGCTCCGGACCGGACCGAGGTCTGCCTTCATCCAAAAGAGCGTTCGGGGAATGCGCAGGCCACATTTGAGCTACTCGACAATACCAATAAGGTCATTGCTCAGGCGACAAAATCGGCCCAGCTTGGCAACGATAGCCACATCACAACCTCTTTGCCGTTTTCGCTTGGAAAAGTTGATGACGCAACACGCTCCACCTTTAAATGGAATCGCCTGCGTTACACTCTGACCGTCGATAATGAAACCAGAACCGAGATTGTGCAGATCGCGGACGCGATGCCGAATGAATTTGCATTGCGAGTGACCGGTCCAGAACGGGTCGAGCCGGGGATGATCTATCGCGTCGCGGCTCACGCGGAAAATCCGGAATCGGGCGAATCGATCAAAGGGATTTCTGTCAACGCCAGTGTCAAGGATGGTAAAGCTGACAAGGTTTTGGCCGAATCAACACTGGTTACGAACGAACAGGGACAAGCTTTCTTCGAATTTAAGGTGAAGAAGGATTGGCCGCGCAACGCGGGTTTGGTCCTGAAGGCTTTTAAGGACGGAGACTTCGAAACTCAAAGGACAACCAGTTGAAACTTCGCTCGGCATTGCTGTAATCGATAAGAGCGTTAGTGCGTTGGCCGAAACCAATGCGCAATTTGGAACTCGTAAATATTATTACAATTATTTCTTGTGTCGCTGGGGTTATTTCGACGAAATATCCGGCGTGAATTTTCCGGATCTGCTCGCCCTCGATTTCGCTAAACCAATTCCTGATGATCTGTCATTGGTTGCAGAATTGATGTTGAACCGGGATCGATGGCGGTTTTACCGGGCTTCGTCAAGGGATTTCGAGCCGAATTACGCCGGTCTCTATGCGCAGTTATTTTCCGAGATGAGAGCTCGCGTTGTGCCAGCCGTCGTCACACATCTGACACAGAACGGCAGATTTCCTGTGGAAAGGGCGCCGATTACAGATTATCTGTCCAATGCAAGTGAACTGAAAGATTTAGTCGATCCGTGGGGAACTCCTTACAAGTTTAAGACTAATGATCTCGCGACCAGCCTGTATAAATGGGATGGCAGAACACTGAAGGATGAGGATTGGTCGCCATATTCAAAACGCCTGAATCTGCATTCGCTGACGGCGGTCAGCGCCGGGCCTGACAAGACTTTCGACACCGGAGACGATATTTCCCAGTTTATGTTGGAATACCCATCTGAGCCAATCACACCATCGGCGACTGCTGCGATTCATGGGCGAATTTACGGCTACACTGGCGACAGTACGCAGATTCGCATCGTGGCAACGCGAGTTGGCAACAATTCAACAATCGAGACGCATGCCGACAAAGATGGAATATTCAAACTGACAAATATTCCTGCCGGCATGTACAAATTGGAGGTCGGCGTCAATGGAAAGACGCTGATGACATTTTTTGACGTGGTTGTGTTGCCAAGGACCAGGAAGTACTTGAGTTTTTCCCTGTCAGCAGAGGAGGAACCACGGTTCGTTGGTGCCAGGGGCACAGGTTTTTTCTCTGCCACTACGACGTTCAGCACAAACGCCCAGAATGGTGTCGTTGCATTTGATGGCGACGTATTACATTCTCGGCAGTCTGGTTTAACGCTTGGCCGGCCACCTGCATCTCCTGCTCCGCCTCCACCACCCCCTGCGAAAATGAGGGAACCTAACGACGGAAGTTTGGAAGGCCAGACGCCGAGACTGCGTCAATATTTTCCTGAAACACTCGTGTGGCAGCCGCAGTTAATCACCGATTCGAACGGAATAGCCAAACTCGAATTCCCGACGGCAGATTCGATTACGACCTGGCAGCTTGCTGCCGTCGGTTCAACGGTAGATGGCAAGATCGGTACTGGATCGGCAGAGATTCGGGCGTTTCAGGAATTCTTTGCCGATCCGCAACTGCCTCCGACATTGACCGAAGGCGACCAGATCAATCTGCCCGTAGTTGTGCGCAACTATATGGATCAGGCGCAGGCAATCAAGGTCAGCCTTAATTCTGCTGACTGGTTCAATTTGACTTCGCAAAGTTCCAACTCCCTCACAATCGATCCGGGAACTGCCGCGAAAGTTGAGTTTGCACTGAGAGCTTTAAAGCCGGGGAGCTTTACTGCTCGCATTGACGCAATCGGCCACAGCGCCAGTGACGCAGTCGAACGTCCGATTCGTGTGGGTTACGATGGAAGAGAAATAGTTTCAACCCAGGGCGATATCGTTAACGCGACAGGTACATACGAAATCGATGTCCCCGCAGATGCTATTCCGGGATCAGCGAAAACTGTTTTGAAGCTCTATCCAAATTTGCTTTCGAGCGCTTTGGACGGCATCGAAGGAATGACGCAACGACCGTGGGGATGTTTGGAACAGACGATTTCATCCACATACGGAAATCTGTTAATTCTGCGCTATCTTAAAGATCATCCGCAGCCGGCAAATTCGCGCATCAACTGGGCGAAGATAGAACGAAAAGCCAGAAAAAATCTGGAAGATGGTATCCAACGGGTTTACACGTTCCCGACTTCGGGCGGCGGATTTTCTTATTTTGGCGGTAACGATCCGGATCTGGCGTTGACCGGATATGCGCTGCAGTTTCTCACCGACGCGAAAGAGTTCGTCGAAGTCAAACCAGAGATGATCAAAAATGCGCATAACTGGCTTGAGTCAATTCAGGGACCTGATGGCAGTTGGAAGATGCGCGGGCATTATTGGGAGCGGCAGCCGCGATTCGCGACCACTGCCTATGTTGTTTACGCTTTGACTAAAAGCGGCTATCAAGGCCCCGGCTTGCAAAAAGCATTTTCATATCTCGATGCCAGCAACAAGGCTATGAACGAGGGATATGCTCTGGCGCTTTATACACTGGCGGCGGAAGCGGCGAAGGATCAAACCAGAGTTTCGAATCTCATCGACAAATTAGCGACGCTTGCTGTTAAGGATCGCGATGGCGCGCACTGGGGTCCCCCCGAAAGAACGTTGTTTTACGGCTGGGGGCGCGGTGGCGAAGTCGAGGCTACGGCCTTGGCCATTCAAGCGCTGGCGTCAAACGACAACCAATCGGACGAATCGACTAAGCTTATCAATCAAGGTCTGCTATATCTGGCCAGACTCCGTGACCGGACGGGATCGTGGTATTCAACGCAGGCGACAGTGCAGGCGATCAAGTCTTTAATAGACGCGAATCTTCAGTCTGAGGGCCAGATCGGTTCGATCCAAATTGCGGTGAACGGACAACAGATTGCAACGGCGGACGCCTCGCAAGCAGGCGAAACGGGTATTATTCCTGTTGATGTGACAAAGTATTTGACGGGTGGCGCCAATCATTTGCAGATGACCAATGCAAATGGGGGATTGGTAGCAGTGCAGCTTGTCTCTGGACATTATGTCAAATGGGATGATCCGACAGCGCAAGAGGGTGGCAGCGATAAGTTCGCTATAAATGTAACAGCCGACAAACAAGAGGCTAAGGTCGGTGAAGAGATCAAATACAGCGTCATCTACAAACGATCCGACTGGCAGATTAGTGGGATGTCTATTGTCGAGGTTGGATTGCCTCCAGGCGTTGAAGTTGACAGGTCGTCGCTGGAAAGCCTGCTGAAGAATTACACCGTGTCTAAATATTCAGTTACACCGGATCACGTAATATTTTATGTTTGGCCGAACAAGGCGGCTCAGTCGTTGAGCTTTACGGTTCGTCCGCGTTTGGCAATGACGGCAAAAACCGCGTCGACGATCATCTACGATTACTATAATCCTGACGCATATCGCGTAGCCGCTCCACTGCAATTAGTTGTGCGGTAGCGCAGCTCCGATCAATGAAATTCTTCGGCCGGTTCTTCGCCGCTGACCAGGACTTTTATCAATGCGAACAAACTGATTATTGCCCACGAGCCTTCAACCGCGACCAGTCCCGCACTCGCCTGGGGAGCGCGAGCCGCAATCACAGCAAGAATCGCTGACCCGAACAGGTTCAGCAATATGTAGAGCACGCTGTCTCGATCGAGCCACTTCAAATGATTCGCCGCATAGGCAATCAGGATCATTGCCGCCGCGGCAATTGAAACAAATTGTTGGAGCATTATTTCCTCGGTCTATACTTGTTGTAGCTAACCAGTATAAAACCAATGACGAAGGTGAACGAAACGTGAAATCATATCTGTTTATTATTCTGGTCTTAGTTTTTGTTGTTTCTTTTGCATCCGCGCAGGAAAGACCAAAGCCTTCTCGCGCGATTCCGAATCCTAATGACAGCAAGCCACAGCGGACTCCCGGCGCCAATGCCGCGCAGCAACCGACGAAAGATCAAGTTCCCGTGCCAGAGGCGATATCAAAACAGTTGGCCGCGAATGCTTCTGGCAATTGTCCTAACTCATTAACAGCGCGGTCTGTCAATATTGATCAAAGCGGAACGCCTGGGTTTCTGGTAACCGCGCATAGCGACTGTTCGTGTATTAATGGGAACTGTGCCACGTGGTTATATCGCGAAAATGGCGACAGATATGATCTGCTATTCAACGCTGGGAACGTCCTTGGCGTTACGGTTGGGCAAACGACCACAAATGGATACCGCGACTTAATGACCGAGGCATATTCAGCTCCGAGCGAGACGTTAATGTCATTTTATAAATGGGATGGCAATAAGTATGTGGCGACCGAATGTATGATTCACAAACGAATCGCAGATCGATTCGGGCGACCGATCTATAAAAATCTCAAGGTCAATTGTCAGACCAAACAGATGAATCGTCCTTGATATGTTAAATTGAACCCAACCATTACCTGGTTCGTAGTCCCGCCTTCAGGCGGAAGGTTTTTCAAGATTCCGCCTGAAGGCGGGACTAGGAACTTTAATCTTAGTGACCATCCTGGTCGCAAAAATAGAGTTGATGATTGGTCAGGCAGGCGCAATCGGGACGAATGCGCCACATTAAATCCGCTCGAAGCCACGAAGGATGTCGTGCATTGAAAACCTCAGCGTGATCGGTCTTCCGTGAGGACAATTGGTCGGCACTCTGGTTTGCATCAAGGCATCAATTAACCACGTCATTTTCTCCATTGTCAGTGGCATATTAACCTTGATGGCGGCTTTACAGGCAACGCCTGCGGCGATCTCCGCTCGGATATCGTCAATCGTGAGTCCAGCGCGTTCTTGCTCTACAGTGTTCAGCAAGTCCGTGAGAAGCGCTCTTGCATCGCCCATCGTTATTCCTGCAGGAACCGCCTGCAAAGCAATCGTTCTGCCGGAAAGCGTCATCACTTCAAATCCGTTTGCTTCAAGTTCTGATTGAATCTGTCCAAAGGCGGCAGCCTGAGCCGGAGTTAAGTCGATTGCTTCGGGTAAGAGAAGACGTTGGACGTCAATGGTTTTCGAAGTGTAGCGGTCAAGATGCTGCTCGAACAAAACGCGTTCGTGCGCGACGTGCTGGTCGATCAATAACAGACCGTGCTCGTCCGTGGCGATGATGAAACTGTCTCGTAGTTGCGCAAGAGGTCTAATCGTGTGTGCGCTTATCTCGGTTGAGGCTTCGTGGCTTGCGAATTCCAGCAATGAAGAACTGCTGCACGATTCCGATGGAAGCGCCTGCAATCCTTCGGCTGATACAGGAGCGCCATCAGCTTGCTCAACAAAGGGCGACGAATCGTAAATTTCGGGATTCGGAAATGCTGAAGGAGACGGTGGTATACGAGGCGCCGGACTGCTCTGCTGATAGTTGATTTCACCCGGCTCTCTAGGCTGAAATGGCGCGACAGCGGATTTATTGAATGAAGAAGCAGTCGAATATCCGCCATTATCGAAAGTGCGGGGACTCCACGCGTTTGTCCTGGTTTCTGGCACGGGCGAATTTATCTGGCGAACAAGAGCAGGAAAGTCCGGTACGGGTTTGTGTTCTGCGATCTTTGCTCGGATAGCTTCAAAGATCGCATCCTGCACCAGGTTAGCTTTGCGGAAACGAACTTCAGTCTTTGCAGGATGCGCGTTAACGTCGACATCATCCAGCGGAACTTCCAGAAAGATAATCGCAGAAGGAAACATTCCTGACGGCAGCACGTTGCGATAAGCGTTCGCGACGGCGCGAGAAATTATCTTGTCTTTGACAAACCGACCATTAACGAAGAAATATTGCGACTCTCGCGTGCTTCGCGCATGTCCGGGCTTAGAAATGAAGCCACTGACGCGAGCTCCGGGTGTTTCTCCTTTTAGCTCAACAACGGTCGAAAGGAATTCGTTGCCAAAGAGTTGATATGCCCGGTCACGCAATGATTCGACCGGCGAAACGTTGATCAGTTCGCGCCCGTTGTGGCTCAGCACAAACGAAAGACCGGGATTAGCCAGTGCATAGTGTGTTACGAGATTCGAAATGTGATAGAGCTCGGTTGTTTCGGCGCGTAAGAATTTCTTTCTCGCAGGCAAATTGAAAAACAGATCGGCAACGCTGATTTCGGTTCCCCCTGGCCAGGCGATGTCTTTAACTGAGAAAATCTTTCCGCCGCTGATTTCTATTCGCGTGCCTTCGAGATCGGATTCGGTTTTTGTGTCGAGAGTCAGCTTTGAAACAGAAGCGATTGACGGCAGCGCTTCGCCGCGAAACCCGAGCGTGGCGATTGCTTCCAGATCTTCAGCCGATCTCAGTTTGCTGGTTGCGTGGCGCTCGAACGCCAGGATCGCATCGTCACGAGTCATCCCGCATCCATCATCAGTAATGCGCATCAAGCGTCGTCCACCGTTCTCGACCGTGACCGCAATGCGTGTTGCACCGGCGTCGATGGAGTTCTCCAACAGTTCCTTCACGACTGAGGACGGACGTTCGACGACTTCGCCGGCTGCGATTTTATTGATCAGAATATCGGGTAAAACTCGGATTTTGGACATTAAGGCTATTAAACATTATTAAGTAAACGTGCGCAACGAAGGACTGTAAGGCCACGGACGAGCCTGCCCTCACAATGCACCCGGACGCTCACCTTAGAAAGAAAAAGCCGCAGCCCTTTCGGACTGCGGCAAATCGGTGTGAGTTGTCTTTGGAATTAGAACTTGTAAATAACCGTCGTTCCTATACGGTTCGAGCTGTAGTTGCTACCCGCGTTGTTGAATTCGTATTCCGCTCCCCACATAAATTTCTCGGTGAAGTGGTACAGCAGGCTCGCGTAGAGCAAAGCGCCCGCGGTCGTTCCAGGCTGGTTAAACCGGCTGGAGATCGATCGCGAATTCTGTATTCCCAGACTACCAGCTAAACGGTAATCCAGTTTGTTGTGATAGGTACCGGCAATGTCGATTCTGGCGCCGTTGCTGATAAAGCTCTGCGGGCTGTAATATCCGCGAACCAGCAATGGACCAAAGAAATCGCCGCCGTCCGTTACGATCGTCGACTGATCGTTCTTGAATCCGAAATAGGTGAACTGGTAACCAACTCGGAAATAGTCGAGACCGTCTTGTTTCCACTCTCGGAAGTTATCCGAAATGTCGCGACCCAGGCTGATCTCTGCCAGGTTGCGGTTGTTGTCCGGCAGCCCTTCGGCAGTGTAGTTGTCTCGACGGAACTTGATGGTCAAGTCGGTTTTCGGATCGAATCTGAGGGCGAAACCGCCGCCGCCGCCAGTCGCGCGAACGCGACCGATGCGCCCTTCACCGCCAAGCTGGTTGAATCCGGCGAGTGACAGCAATGATTCATCAACCGTGTCGCGGCTTGCTTCGAGCAGAAGTTGAAGTCTGTCGTTCAGTTGTATACCGGCGTTTACACCGCCGACGGCGTCACCGACCATGCTGACTCCGGCCTTACCGCTTATCACGACTCGCTCGTTCGGCTGATAGCTAAAGTGGAAATTGCCTGCGATTCCATCTTTTCCAAAACTGGTTGAGCCAGGCAAAGTCTGATTTGTTCCCAGGTCTACTGGAGGACCAGAGTTAAGGAATGTCGGATCGGCTTCAAACCCAAGGCGCAACTGTTTTCCGGCGTTGAAATCGTAACCGATGCGGATTCGCTGGGTCACGATTGCTTTAAAGCTGGTCTCGTCGGGCGTTCCGGCAAATGCAACGGCTTCTTCACCCGATCGAATGAAGGCGCTGTAATTGATCGTCAAAGTCGGAGCAGTGACGTCAGCAATCTGCTTCTTCAGATCGTCCGGATCCTGCATGAACGATGATGAAATCGATTCCTGCAATTTAAGCGGAGGCTTGCCGGCCACGTCGGTCGGCGCCGGCGGAGCGTCGTTCGGATTCAGCGGCGGTTTGGCGTTAGTTTTGTTCGCTTTTTGATTCTTTTCTGTATTGCCGCTGTCGATCTTTCTTGGTCTGCTGGTGTCGTCTGCAACCGTCGTTGTGTCCGTAGCGTTCCTGTTTATTGTTGTCGGTTCCGGCACGTCATTTGGTGTACCAGTGCGAAGCTTTGTCGGTGGAGGAACGTTCGGTTTCGTTGCAGGCGTCTGATCTTTTAAATCGGCGAAATCGGCGCGCGACTGCGGCGAAATCTTTGCAAGTATTTCGGACGCTTTATCATACTGCTTCAGTCTCTGATAGACCTCGGCCAGTTGCAGTCCGATTTTCTCGTCGTGCGTGCTTTCATATGCTTTCTTGAGTATGGGAATCGCTTCCAGCGGTCTGCCCATACCGAGATAGCAATTGGCTAAACCGGACATAGCCAAGGCGTTGTTCGGATTTTCTTTCAGCGCGCGATTGAAATATTTAGCGCCGCCTTCGTAATCGCCATTCTTTGCCAGAACTCCACCCATACCTACCAGAACGTCGACATTGCGAGGATCGAGCTGAAACAACAGATGCAGTTGAGCCTCTGAATCTTCCGCTCTTCCCGCGCCCAGATATGCTCCGGCGAGCGCCAGCCGAGCATCGAAATTGTCAGGGTTCATTCGCAATAAACTCTCAAGATGTCCGATTGCGGCGTTGTAATTCTTTTCCGCCATCAGTGCCTGCGCCAGTTTCAAACGCAATGCCTCGTTCGACGGATCGGCCTGAATCATCTCTGTGTAGAGTGGAACCAGTCCCGGGTCGGTATCGGCCCAAACCAAAACCTGAGTCAACTGTTTGCGAATGTCCTCGTCGGCCGGATTCTGGCGATAGTATTCACGATAAATTGCCAGAGCTTCCATTCTTCGCTCAGGCATCCACGAAAGGACCTTTGCGCGTTCCAGCTGAAGCTGACGTGTTGGATGTTCTTTAAACAGCTTATCAATCATCGACAAAGCCTCTTCGCGATGGCTCGGCGATGAGGCCAGAATGTCGATGAATTCGGATGTTAATTTGGCGTCGTTCGGACGCTGAGCATAGACACGACGATAAAATGTGATTGCTTCGTCGGTACGTCCCTGGGAATGCAGTCCGCGAGCCTGATCCAGCCACAGTTGCTGTTCCTTTGTATAGTCGCTGCCTTGTACAACTTTCTGACCTGCATTAGTGCTTTCGCTGATCAAATCCGCGAGCTCGGACTTCAACTGTTTGTTGTTGGGCTCGGCGGCAATCAGTTGATTATAGATTCTTTCGGATTCTTTGTAATTCCCGTTTTGTCGCAGCGCCAACGCGTAATCGTGCTGAGCAGAGTTCGGCAGTTTGCCAGCACCCAGCAGTTCGTTGAACAACGGCATGGCTTCTTTGCCGCGACCCTGCCACGTCAATACCTGCGCCAGAAGGAGCTTTGCGTTCGTATCGCCAGGTCGCAATTGAAGAACTTGTCTGATGTTTTGTTCTGCTGCTTTGTGCTCACCGTGCCATGCTTGCACGCTTGCCAGCAGCATTCGACCTTCGGGATCGGCAGGATCGATAGTTACATATTTCTGAAGGACATCGATTGCCTGGACCCATGTAGCTTCCTGGTATGTGTAGAGTCGCCCGAGCTCGCGCAACGCATCATGGTTATTGGGATCGAGCTTCAAAGTCTTTTCGTATTCGATGATTGCTTTCGCAACTCGGCCCGCCTTCTGTTGCGCCATCCCCAATCCAAGCTGAGCCTTGACGTTATTGGGGTCGCGTTTCAGGACTTGCGTAAATATCGCGATTGCCTGTTCAGCCAGACCTTGACGAACATCTTTGTAACCAGCTTCGACCTGTGCGGTGGTGGAATCTTGTTGTCCGGCGGCGGCAAATATCGGGGTTCCTGTTAACCCAACCTGTGCGACGCTGAGTACTAGCGCGAGAACGGTGCGTTGAACTTGCATAACATTTCCTTGTTCTAGAGCTTAAGCTGTGGGAATTGTTTTAACTGGTCCGAGATACTGCTTTGCGTGCGCCTGCTGCACGCATTATATATTAATAATCTCACCAGCCATCGCTCTTGAATGCGACACCCACACTACACATGTGGCTTATCGGACCAGACCCCCATATCTTTAACTAAACGAACAGGCAGGCTAAATATCACTGTTATAAGCTGGTTACCGTCAATATTTTGACGCGGAAAACTCCACCAAAATGGATCTTTCCGAGTAATTCCGATTATCGGAAATGATAATTTATTTTGGATCGGGCACATTTGGAACCGTATAAGTTCGTTTCAACCCATCCTGGTATTCGCCAAACAACTGCTTGATGCCCTGGAACTCCTTCTTCACGGCTGAAAGATAATCGGGCTTGGTTGCGACGTCAAATAACAGCGCGGTCATTGCTTCGGCATCAACTACGAACCCTTGATGTCCGACGTCTGTGAGAGCATCGGCTTCCATCTCGTAAGTATGGTTAGCGTAGTTCGACGTATGCGCACTGAACCCGATTCCCGGAATAGCGCTGGATACGCTGCCGGTCTCTTCGTAGCCTTGAGGCTTGCCGGGTTCAGGCACAATTTTGGTTGCACCGTATTGCTTCATATAGGCAAAAGCCAATTCAGACAATGTTGCGACAGAGATTCCGTCGCGAGCCTGACCATAGTGATCGATCTTCACTTTCGTTCCGGTTGAAAGAGCGGCAGCCTTTGCTGCATTGTCGACGAATTCCGTCACTTGTTTCAAATAGACTTCATCGGGATAGCGAATGTAAAAGTCGGCGACAGTTTTGTCGGGAACGACGTTAGGAGCGGCGCCGCCTTCGGTGATTACACCCTGGATGCGAGCTTCAGGACGGATATTGCTTCTAACGCTATCGATGTTTTCGAAAAGATGAATGACGGCTTCCAGCGCGTTACGACCGTTCCAGGCCGTCAGTTGATGCGACGGCGCTCCGCTAAAGGTGTATTTCACTCCATCAATGTTCATGCAGCAGGTGCCAAAACCCGGAGCCGGACGAGTCGTAGAGCTGCTGGAATGACTGCGAACGATAACGTCCATACCGTTGAAAGCTCCGGCATCGAACATGACTGTCTTTGCATTTGGCGGCATCATCTCTTCGCCAGGACATCCAAAGATTGTTACGCTGCCGGGTACTTTAGCTCGCGACAGATATTCCGACATTGCAACGGCTGCTGCGATGCCAATCGGTCCCTGGGTGCTGTGCTGGTCGCCATGGAATGGTTTAATAGTTCCGCGCAAAGCGTCGTATTCGATGATTACTCCGAGATTCGGCCCGCCATTATTGTGTTTGTAAGTCGCGACAAACGCGGTGTCCAGTCCGCCAATCCCTATCTTAACGTCGAAATCGTGTTTTTTCAGATAATCGATCAGCTTTTGGATCGAACGATGTTCCTGAAAACCGATCTCGGGATTTTTGGTGATGTCGTCGCCGAGCGCAATCAGATCCGTATCCATCAACTCTTTTGCGCGCGCGACAACCTGATCGCGAGCAGGGTTAGGCGCAGTTAACCGTGACACCATCGATGGGACGTCAAGAGAGTTTTCCAACGCGGACATCTTTTTGAGGACCTCGCGAGCAGCGTCGCGTTCAGTTGGCGTTTCCTGCCCGATAATCGAGGGCAGTTGCAAAGCCAGGAGAATGATTATCGACAAGACAAAGTAGCGAGATTTCATGTGCTTCCCCTGAAAATGTGCGGATTGCAGTTCCGATGTGAAGGCACAAGATAAACCTACCTACATTAACATTCAACCCGGGATCCGGTGGCGACGTACACAAACAGGGCGAATTGAAATTAAGAAATCGGTGTATAAACTGAGATTTAGTTTAACCCTAAATCTCGCGTGCTCCGGAGCTAAGGTTCCCAGCGAACCTGCAACGGTGACTCAAATCAGTGAAACGATTTCTATGTGGTTTTGTCATTATTGATAACAAATAGGAGGATTTATAAAACTACGTTTAAAATACTGCACGTTTGAGATAGGTTCCTGGTTCCACCAATTTTGAAACTTAACCGTCACCCTTCGTTGCCCGTCAATAAGTCAAATCTCGTTGGCCTGATTTTCGGCTCAGCGCGGCTGCATTACAAGAATGACTTCGTATGCAGGTATTCTGGCCGCCCGATGAACTTTGTTCCCTCCGAGCGTACTGAATCTTCCATTGACCAAATAGTTTCGTACTTTGAAATATTTTTTTGCGAGCTCTTGGACAATTTGTCCGGACAATCCATTTGATGTTTTCTCTGTCGGAAAAGTTAAAATGGTGCGGACGCGCCTTTCTGCAAGAACCGAAAACAAATTGTTAAGCGCCTCCCTCGACTCCGATGGACGACTAAAGCTGGAAGTGGGACGTTCCTGGGGAGGTGGATAACGACCATCTCCGGTGACCTCAGCGCATTGTCCACGGGCGACAGTTTCAAGAACGTGATAAAAACGACTATAATGAACTCCAGAATACGGTGGATCGAGAAACGCCACATCATCACCATTTAAGTCTCTGGCGAAAGAGATCGCATCGCTAGTTCTGGCATGTCCGCGCCTCAACGCACGATGACCGCAAATCTCGTGAAGGGACGATTCTGTAACACAAAACACGTCGCGCTCCCATGCTTCGAATAGAAAATCAGCTGCGCCTTTAGAGGGTTTGAACGGCTGCGCCGTATGGCCCGGGGATGCACTGCATCTGCTAGCGGCCCATATCAGAGCGGCGAGTGCAAGAGATCGACTACCCTCTTCTTCAGGAAGCGTAAGTCTCAGCGCATCAATTTCAAGAGCCTGCTTGGGCTAAAATAGTAACCGCCATATGATTTTGTTATTGGAAGGGTGGAATCACGTGCGATCTCACGCGCATTTCGTGTAAAACGGACCCGAGCACGGTTCCAATTTTCCTCTTGGAATTTTCGTGCAGCATTATAACCAGTTTGAGTGGAAAGATAGTCGCGCGCTTGTTCATTCCAGATTTGCCAAATTATGGTGGCGTCAACCGCTTCGTTGCGTGTAATAACGGCATTGGCTAGAGTAACTGCGAAATCTTGCAAATCTGATGCGAGTACCTCTGTGTGACAGTTTTCTGCCACGTACCAAGCGACAGCGGCCGATCCTACGAACAAATCAGCAAAGCGAGTTGAACGTTCGGATTCTTTAATCAGAATCTCGCCGAGGTGTTTACTCAACATCGAACGTTTGGATCCCATGTATTTCATACCGAATCCTTAAATTAAAAACTCTCCCGAATCTTTTCAGAGTGAAGGCCGATCCGGTCATCCATCCAAAAGCTAATTATATCGGAAATCCAGGCAGGGTTTCGATGAACTCCCCAAAATCGATTCGAGGGCCCAATAACCGAATCTAGAAACTGCCTGAAAATGACAATTCTTCGATACGCTACTCTCTGAACGCTTCTCACGTCCGGCCAATTATTTTTATTTGGAATCAAGGGATCTATATTGTCATCTTGTTCGATGCTCGTTATATGATCTTTCATGTCTTGTTCGCTAAGGACCGTGAAATTGGGGAAATTGAAAAGATGATCGGCATAATTGGAATAATTCCGATGAGCGGCGTCCGAAATATCAGCATTTTCTGGGTTTTCCGTCAATATCGGATTGCTTGAAAAAGGCTCATGTTTCTTTACGACAGCCAATAAAAGACGTGTTCCCCTTTTGTGCCTTTAATAAAGGAACAGAGATTTCCATTCTCCAGGTGTACCGTGAATCCTTTATTGTGAAGATTGACATATCCGAGCAAATGCGCGAATCCCCTGATGCAGTAATGACTGGCATAATACCCGCTTACTGAAGCCCAAATTGGGCTTGTTTTAGTAAGTGAAGATGAAACTAAAAAACTGTGGATCCCCCGTTGCCAGACCTCGATGGCAGCGGTTACGAAGAGTTTCGTTATTGTAAAATCGACTGAATAATCCGTAACTTTATGATGCGAGGAGTCTAGTAGCTTGTTAAGGGCCCTGGACAAAGCTTGTGCATTAGGTTGAGTGTGCAGAGCACCTTTTTTGCTCAACCCTTGAAAAGTTTGTTTAAGTCGAGATTCTAGACCAGAGTCGAGACTAATTTCCATCAGCTAACCCTATGCGCACTTTCGCTCGAGCAGTTGACGCTAACTCCGCCAATTCTTCGTGAGAGAAATCGCCAATTACTTTTGAAGCGACTGCCGCCGTCCACAGCGTGTCTCGAAAACGCGCGAGTCCGCCACTTCCCAAATATCCTTCTTGTTTAAATATCTTCTTCGGAATAAATTGCTTATTAGTTAGTAATCTCGCGCGACGCATGACGCCGCGCAAAAGATCCGCGAGAAACGGAGTAGTTTTGTCAGAGATGTATTGTATTTGTGCCGTCTTCAGTTTCAACAAGCACCAAGGTATTAACGTTAAGAATGACACAACAACACGCCCCTGATATGCGACGTTGTCAGGATCCAATAACCCAGTTCCGATTACCTCTTCTTTTCGCCCTGTTGCCTCAAACCAAGCCTCTAGACACAATGACAGGAACTCCGCCTGTTCGTCCAGAGTCTCAATTTTGGCGTGATCGAGATCATCCAAAACCGCTTCTACTGCTTTATTGAGGGTAGCGAGTGTAACAACATCTTTAACTCCAAACTTGATTCCGGGTATCTGGATCATTCCAACCAGTGGCCCGGTTTCAAGCATCAATTTTCTGCCCAAGTCCTGCGCCCGCTCAGGTTTGGTTGACGCATCGCTTCCACGCGCTGTGGGAAATAAATCGGCCACAAGTGATCGGTCAACTTTTTTTTGATTGTAATTTACATCAATAAAAATCTGAGCTTGTCTACGGGGCGCATCACCCTTTTTGTCCAAGTCAAGAAAAATTTCAGCCGGAATCTCCCATTCCGCGTTTGGGTCATTTTCACGTAAAATACAAACTGCGAGATAGGCCGCATTTATTCGGTGTTGTCCATCAATAACTGAGAAGTTGAGGTCTTGAAGATGTCCCGCTGACAGTTGAAAGTTAAATAGGTGGCGGTTCACCTGGCCGATTTTGTAAGATCGGCAAATCCTAATTTCAGTGAAAGGAAGAACCGCCTATGAAGAAAGTTAACACGAGAACCAAAGGGATCAAAGT
>DASRDY010000142.1:0-1476 GCA_035652355.1 Blastocatellia bacterium | reverse complement strand
GCTTCGGCTCCACCGTAGAGCGCGCGGAGCGACGCATCAGGGACGCAGCCGTTTCACTGGAAGAGGTCAATCTTGGCGGTCGAGCCGTTGGCACCGGATTTAATACTATGCAAGAATTCAGTGCAACAGCAGTTCGAAATTTGGCGCACCTGACGAATCTCAATCTGAGAGCGGCGGATGACTATTTCCGTTTGACGCAATCTATGTCCGATCTCACGGCATTCTCGTCGAGCCTGAAAGAGCTCTCGATCGATCTGGGCAAGATCTCTGCTGATATTAGATTGATGAGTTCAGGTCCTGCTGCCGGTTTTGGTGAGATCAAGCTGCCCGAGCTGATCATGCAAGCCTCGGCATTGCTGCCGGATGCAATGCCGAAAACAGCCGTTCCACCCATGACCGAAACGCTCAGCATGGTCGCCTATCAAGTCATGGGCAACGACCAGGTAGTGGCTCTGGCAGCCCAGTCGGGTCAGTTGGACAGCAACAGTTTCATGCCTCTGATCATCGACAATATTCTTACTTCCATGTCGATGCTGGAGAAAACAGTCGAGGAATTCAATCGCCATTGTCTGAGCAAGATCACTGCCAATGCCGGCCACTGCAAGGAACTGCTTGACAAGTCGGGTGGGCTGATAGCGGCGCTGGCGTCCGAACTCGGCTATCAAAAGGCGCTTGATGTGGTCATGCAAGCCGAGGCGGAAGGAGCCGACGTGAAAGATGTGCTTTTGAACACAAAAATTTTGCCTAAACAGACACTCGACAAAATCTTTCATTACAAATTTATGACCACACCCAGAAGCAACCAATAGTTCAGCGAATGAAGCTGTGTTGCTTATCACATAAATAATGTTGAACCTCGAAACTCACTTGCGCTTATCCATTTTTGGTTAACATTAGGAACGACTGTCGAGGGCTGATTGAAGTCCGGAACGGTTAACCAGAGTTGCTTTTCAGAAGATTACTAATATTGTTTTCGATAAAAAGCACATGCGATTCATCCCATCGCGGACATAGCGGAGACGAAGACGGGCATGCTTAGTGGATATAGACTCGAAGTCATAGTCGGCTGCATGAGCGCCGGCAAATCGAGTGAGCTGATTCGGCGAATCGAGCGGGCGCGCCTCGCTTATCTGCCGACGATAATTGTTCGCCCTACGACTGATACCAGATCGAAGCCGAATTATGTCGAGTCGCGCAATGGTTTGGCGTCGCAAGCGCTGGTCGTACCCGATGCCAAAGAGATTCTCAAATACTCATCGCATGCCGTCGTCATCGGCATTGATGAGGCGCAATTCTTTAACACCGACTTGATTCCAGTTGTCCAGACATTGCTGCGCCAAAAGAAAAAATTGATCGTCTCCGGGCTCGATCTGGACTATAAAGGTGATCCGTTCGGACCGGTTCCGTTGCTGATGGCGATGGCAGATCGAGTCGATAAGCTTCTTGCCGTTTGCCGAAAGTGTGGTTCCGATTTCG
>DASRDY010000141.1:0-3655 GCA_035652355.1 Blastocatellia bacterium | reverse complement strand
CAACTCTGGCAACTGTTTGTGGATCGGGTATTCTCCCGATCCTGGCAAGGATTGTGGAATGCGATTAGGCTGAAACTGTTGTGGCACAATTTGCGTCACGTAAACATCATTTCCGCCTAATCAACTCAAGACTGGGGTTTACTGAAAAAGGGAGCGCTGAAAGGTGCTCCTTTTTTTCGCTTCAAGTTGAGGCAGTTCACGGCATTAATCGCTGGAACTGTTCTGGCGTCATTCCGGTAATTCTGATGACCTTGTTTCTGGAAGACAATCCGCTGACGATTTCGACATCATCTTTCCGGACTCCAAAATGTTTGGAGAGAAAACTAACGCATTCCGCATTAGCCTCGCCGTCGACTGGAGGCGCGGCCAATCGCAGCTTCAACGCTCCATCGATCTCTCCAATAATTTCGCTTCGAGATGCCCGAGGTTGAACCTTTACGCTGAATGAGATTCCTCTATCTGTAACGCTGTATTTGATCAACGCTGAGCTAAGAGCCGATTATAGAGATTAAGATCCAGCCGACGATTTGAACCAGCAGTATTGCGACAAGCGGCGAAAGGTCAAACATTCCAACTATCAAATGACGGCGAAGCGGTCTAAGCAGCGGCTCTGTCGTCTGATAAGTGAAGCGGGCGAAGCGATTATAATAACTCACTCCAAACATCGAGAAAACTATTCGCAGGAAGATCAGAACTGTAAAAACAAAGACCAGCACATCGATCATGTACTTGGCATAATCCTTCACAGTTTGATTGTGAGTCGTTAACCGAAAAAGGAATCCCGCGATATTCTGAATAATGCTGGCCGCAAACAACCCCGTTGTTACGACAAAAATGGCCATAATCAGCGGCACAAGATCATACGGGAGAATAGCGCCGGTTGTTGCGCGAAGCGGCCGCAACATTGGCTCAGTCAGTCGGCGCAGGTTGTAGGGAAGCCAGCTAAATGGGCTGAGATTCAACCAGTGTAGGATCATTCTCAGCAAAAGCAGTCCAGCAATGACCAGCGCGACAATCCACACAACGCTGGCCAAATCCAGTAACAAAGTAATTATCACGCTCAAGCTGCGTTATCCCCTTTTTGAAAACCAATATAACTCTGATTTACGAATCTTACGCCGGATAGTTTCTGGATCCGAAAATCGCCGTGCCGACCCTGACCATCGTTGCGCCTTCTTCTATCGCTACCTCGAAATCATGACTCATTCCCATCGAGAGCTCAGTCAGCATCCGCCGAGCTTTGCCGATCTTATTTGTTTCTTCCAATAGTTGTCGTAATCGACGAAAGTACGGCCGGGCTTCTTCCGGATTCTCGAAATACGGAGGCAGCGTCATCAGTCCGTCCAGTCGAAGATAGTCGCAACCAGAGATCGTTTCAACCAGCATCGGCAATTCATCTTCATCAATTCCCGATTTTGTTGCTTCTTTGCCAAGATCAACCTGAATCAGGATAGGCATGACGCGCTTCAACTCGCCACCGATTCTGTTGAGCCTTTCCGCCAGTTTTATACTATCGACGGAATGAATCATGTCGAACAATTCCACAGCACGGCGGGCCTTGTTGCTTTGAAGAGGACCAATCAGGTGCCATCGCAATCCCGCGGCGGTAGCCCGACCGATCTTGGTTTCTGCTTCCTGAACGCGGTTCTCGCCTAAATCAGTGATGCCGGCGTTTAGAGCGGGAATTATTCCTTCAACCGGCACAGTTTTCGAAACTGCGATCAACCTGACTCCGGCCGGATCGCGACCGACGCGTTTTGCGGCCGCTGCCATGCGCTCTCGAATACTGGAAATGTTCTCCTGAACGCTATCTGTCATGTACCTTTTTTCACTATACTGATTTTTCGAACTGAACAGTATCGCTCTATTGAACAGCAAAGGGCAACTAAATGTTGCCCTCGACTGCAGAGACCGATCATTGGCATTGGTTTGAGAAAGTCAGACGATTAACGGATAAGCTCGGGAAAATCGATTACCCTGTTTAATTTAGATTTTGATGAGTCAATTCGCCTCCTGATCCACGCTTGGCATCGGAAGAACTGCTTAAATTTCGTTTAGATTTCTTTCGTGAGTCAACGAAAGCATTTCAATTAGATTTTTGATGAGTCAATTCGGAAACTTGACAATGGCAAACGCATTGGCTAACGTGTACAATCTTTTTACGAGTTGTATGGGCCGTTAGCTCAGTCGGTAGAGCATCTGGCTTTTAACCAGAGGGTCGGTGGTTCGAACCCACCACGGCTCACCAATGTTCTCAGTGAGATATCAATTAATCAGACCTTCGTGATTTTCACTTTTGTGCTCAACAGTGCTCAATTGAAAATCAGAACCGATTCTTTCGGCCGCCACCCTTAACGATGCGTCCATAACCTGCGTATAGACGTTCAGAGTGATATTAACGTTTGTGTGCCCCATCAATTTTGCGATGACCTTATCGGGGATGCCTTTATCATGCGCCCATGATGAATAGGTGCGCCGAAACGTCAGCCAGGTAACGTTCGGCAATCCCAGATCAGCACAGACCGGGAATACCGAGCGACGAAGCACGTTATTCGGTGAGAGTGGTTTTCCAAATCGCGTGGAGAAGACCAAATCTTCCATGGAGGTCGATTTCGTCGCTGCACGCCACTCGGATAACAAATCGATGGCAAAATCGCATAGCGGAATTACGCGATTACCGGCATTTGTTTTCGGTGAGCTAAAGACGCCTTCATATACTGCTTCATTAATGGTTAGGTTTCGAGCGTCCCAATCTACATTCTTCCATCGTAGCGCAAAGAGTTCGCCACGACGAATTCCTGTCAGAATGTCGAGACCGACCATCGTTCTGGCTAATAGAGGAAGCCTTGAAAGCAATTGGTCTACCTGCTCCTGCGTGAGAGCGAATTTCGGACGTACGGTCTTGAGGGCAGGCATCTCAACGCCGAGTGCAGGGTTTTCGCTTATGTAGCCCCAGTTCATTGCAGTGCGAAGAACAGCGCTTAATATGTCGTGCAAATGATCCACTGTTTTCGGAGCAAATTGTCGATTCAGGTATGCGATCCAGGCCTGAATCTCTTGTCGGGTGATCTTATCTACGTCCATCTCTCCAAAACGGGGGAGGATATGTTTTCCCAATAGGTGAACGTGAACCAGAGCGGTTGAGTGCTTATACATCGGAACCACAGTTTCCTGCCATTGCGAAGCAATTTCAGCAAACGTCGTCCGACTACGAAGAACAGGCTTGCTTCCACTTGCATTGATGCGTTGTGCAAGTATCGCGGAAGCTTCCTTGCGACTCAGCGTTCCCGGCAATGTTTCGTTGCGCTGAATACGCCTGGTGTTACCGTCTTGCATCATCTCTGTCTCATACCAGCGAATTAGCCAGCCACTTCCACGCTTCGCCAATCTGCCGGTTCCATATTGCCGTTTATTTCGAGCCATACGAGAAATCCTTTCCTCTCGTTGACTCTCTATGTGTTTCCACAATTGTAATCATTTTTGCGACGTTTGGACACATAAGACAGCACCGCCTTCAGGGCAACCGCATCATAAAGCTGGAGCCGGAAAGGGGTTTATGGCATAGTAAAGGAACGAGGCAGGCAAAGAATCTGGTTCACGGAGCTGTTTACAATGCCATCAGAGACCTCTCGAAGCCTGATTGATTGCTTTTCGG
>DASRDY010000140.1:0-10296 GCA_035652355.1 Blastocatellia bacterium | reverse complement strand
GGTCAGTTGCAGGAAACAGCAAAGATGGATTGTGGTTTGCAACGTCACGAGGGCTCTACAGATACTCCGAAGGCAAGCTGCAACAGATCCTGCACGACAGTAATTATCGTCAGGTGGTAGCAAGCGACGATTCGAAATCAGCCTGGTGCGCGACAGGCAACGGTTTGTTCAGAATAGTGTTCGACGATACGGCGGGACAGGTCATCAATCGATTAGACACGGAAAAAGGACTGCCTTCCGACAATGTTTTCACCATTCTTCCGGTCAAAACGGAAAACGACACTGTTCTGTGGCTGGGCACAAATCGCGGGGTCGCTTATTACCAACCAGGAAATGTTCCAGCAAAAATTCAGGCAGTGAGAATATTGGGCAGGCGAGTTTATCAGCCAGAGGAATTGCCCGCCGGTCTTCATCTTGCTTATCCGCAGAACAGCCTTTTAGTTGAAGTCGCCGCGAACAGCAGCAGGACTTTTCCCGAGCAATTCCAGTATCTGTTTCTGCTGTTCGATAACACTGGCCATCTGATCAAGAAACTCCTGTCAGCAGATTCGCAGTTTCAGATGGAAAATCTGAAGCCTGGCGGCTATCGAGTTGTGGCAAGGGCATATACGAACGACCTGGTCGTATCCGACCCGCTCGAGTTTCATTTTGATGTAGCAAAGGCGCCGTTCCCGTTGACATCGACCGCATTGGGAGCGCTTCTCGCTGTTGCTCTGGTGGCCTTGTGGTTCGGGTATCGACAGAATCGAAGAATAGTCGATGCGAACGTAGCACTGGCGGGAGCCAATCAGCAGCTCGCCGAGACCAGAATGCAACTGGCAAATGAAACAGAAAACGAGCGCCGTCGAATTGCTCGCGACCTGCACGATCAAACGCTGTCCGACCTCAGACGGCTGATGCTGCTGACGGATCAATTGCCAAAGAGCAATAATGGCGGATCGGTCGATCCAAAGACATTTCGCTCTGAAATCGAATCAATTTCAACGGAGATTCGTCACATCTGTGAAGATTTGAGTCCATCCGTGCTGGCAAACGTTGGCTTGGGCGCGGCGTTAGAGTGGGCGCTGTACAATACAGTCGCGCATCTGCCGGAGGAACGAAAGTTCGAATACGACTTTGCCTCAGTCGAAGACTTGGAGGAGCATTTTCACCTTGATCCTGGCGAGCAAATTCAAATCTATCGGATCGTTCAGGAGGCAATTAGTAATATCGGTCAGCATGCCGACGCTCAGCACGTCAGTTTGCGCGTTGCAATCACCGAAACGAGCGATCTTCTAATTCGACTTGAAGACG
Organism: Blastocatellia bacterium; assembly: GCA_035652355.1. Classification (GTDB taxonomy): domain Bacteria; phylum Acidobacteriota; class Blastocatellia; order DASRDY01; family DASRDY01; genus DASRDY01. Next base: position 9,003 of record DASRDY010000140.1, on the reverse strand, counting down.
ACGGCAACGGATTTGATACTGAGCACATCGGAAAGAAAACCGGACGTGGGCTGACAAACATTCGATCACGGGCCAGCCTGATCGACGCTGACGTAACCTGGCAAAAGAAAACTGATCGCGGGATTATCTTTACTTTATCGAAAAGTCACAGAAAATCGTCTGACTGAAAACCAAATTGCGCCTGTCAATCGTAGAGAATACAATCCCTAAACAGGGGCTAATCAAATCGTCCAGGGAGCAACCCTCAGCTTGAATCACAAACCGGCAACGGAGACCGTCATCACAACCAAACCTAGACCAGAAACACCGGTCACTACTCGCTACGCGTATTTTGTTCTGGCGCTGTTAGCCGTTATCAACCTGCTCAATTATATCGACCGAACAATAGTCGCAGCGGTTGAGACCGATATTCAAGCCGCGCTCAAGCTGAACGACGAGCAATTCGGCGAAGTACTGGCCATCCTAATAATCTCCTACACAGTATTGTCTCCTCTGTTCGGCAGACTGGGCGACAAAGGCGATCGCAGAAGATTGATTGCAATCGGCATCGCTATCTGGAGTATTGCGACTGCGCTGGCCGGACTGGCGCAAAGTTATCATCAATTGCTGCTGGCGCGATCTCTTATCGGCGTAGGCGAAGCTTCATATGCGACAATTGCACCCAGCTTAATCTCAGACGTGTTCCCGAAGGAAAAACGAGGAACTGCGCTGGGTATTTTCTTTGCCGCGATACCACTGGGTTTTGCTCTTGGCTACATACTTGGTGGACTCGCGCCGTATTTCGATCAGTCGTTCGGGCTGCACAGGGGCTGGCGTCCCACAATGTTCATTGTCGGCGGCCCAGGCTTGGTGATGGCGGCAATAACCTATTGGTTTATGAAAGAGCCAAAGCGAGGCGCTTTCGACGAGGATGACACCACCGAAGTAGACGAAGGAGAATTGCTTAAGGCCGCGCCCCAGGTTCTTGTTAGGTTGCACGAATCATTTGTCAAATGGCTGAACGGCCTTCCGGAAGGATTCAAGAAGACAGCAATAGGCGGCTACCTTGTTGACCGGCTTGGAATTTATACAAGCTCTTTTGTGGTTTATGCCGGTTTGCTGACAGTCGGAACGTTTCTGCTGGCATCGCTCGGATATACGGCGCTCACATTTGGATTAGGCGCATTATCGAACTGGGTGCCAAAATTCCTGGAAGTTGATAAAGGACTTGATCCCCGAACAGCAACCAAGTCTCTAGGGCTTATTATCCTGATCGCAGGCTTTATTGGAACGTTCTCTGGCGGAGCAATCAGTGACTGGCTTTTGAAATACACGAAACGCGCTTATTTCTTTGTTTGTGGAGTAACGGTTCTGATCGCTGTTGTTCCAAGCATGATCTCCTTCGCCTCTCCAAATCAGTCTGTATATCTTTCCTGCATTTTCATCAGCGTAACTCTGCTGTTCATGGGTAACGCTCCTGTCAACGCGATTATTGTAAATTCCGTAGCGCCCAATCTGCGTGCAAGCGCCGTTGCGCTAAATATTCTTATGATCCATGTCATGGGCGATGCCGTATCCGGTGTGGCAGTTGGGAGCCTGTCGACGTCGATTGAACAGCATGCCGCGAATGGTACTGTTCCTGGTTTTGTTTCCTCGATAGCTCATATGTTCTCACTGAATCCCGCGACCCAGCATTTATCTATTGCGCTCCTGATCACGCCGGTTGCAATGGCGATTGGCGGCGTCTTCTTCCTGATAGGGACGCGCACGGTCAAATAATAGCGTTCGGAAGTTCAGAGTACAAAGTTCAGATTACAGCCTTTAGGCTGCAAGTTCTGAGTGTCGCTTACCTGTTTAAGAGCAGCCTAAAGGCTGGACTCTGAACATTCCAAAAAATAATTCTTTTCAAGTATATCAACTTCTGATATATCACATGCTGTCATAACGAAGACTGGAGAAATAAAAGGAATCTCAATGCCAAAGAATACGCATGATGTGAAAGAAATGCTGCCGCTGACTCCAGCGGTTTTTCAGATTCTGCTGGCGCTTGCTGATGGAGAACGGCACGGCTACAGCATTATGAGAGAAGTCGCCGAGAGTACTGAAAATCGTTTGCGTTTGGGTCCAGGACTTTTATATGGATCTATTAAACGAATGCTCGCCGATGGAATGATAGAAGAGAAAGAACGAACCGACCCGGCTTCCGACGATGGTCGACGACGTTATTACAAACTGACCAGCTTCGGCCGGCGAGTGGCAATCGCCGAAGCCGAGCGCCTGGAGAGTCTGGTCGGCGAAGCCCGAGCTAAACGACTGCTTCGCGCTTAAAGATGTTTTGCGATTTATGAAAGCTGCTTCCTTCCCCGTTACTGCCTATCGAATATTGCTGCTGGCGTATCCGTCAGAGTTTCGCTCGTTGTACGGCGAAGAAATGACGCGTACGTTCGGAGAGCTCTATCGAGAAGAAAAACGGCAGAGTGGATTGCTTGGAATCATACGCCTCTGGTCGGAAGCCGTATTCGATTGCGCGGTAACCGCGCCCGGAGAACATATGGAAATATTTTTTCAAGACATCAGATATGCGTTTCGCGTAATGCGCAACGCTCCCGGATTTGCAATTGTCGCGATCGTTGCCCTTGCCCTGGGGATAGGCGCAACCAGCGCGATATTCAGCGTCGCCAGCGCTTTGTTGTTGCGACCGCTGCCCTATCTTTCGCCTGATCGCCTTGTGTGGGTATCCGGAAATAATCTGCCCGGCGGCATTAAGGATGAGGCCGCATCCGGTCCGGATTACTTGGATTGGGCAAACCAAACTCGAACTCTTGAAGAAATGGCTTGTTTCAATCGGTGGCAACCCACGCTAAACAACCAGGGAGAGCCAGAACGCATCCCGGGTGGAAACGTAACTGTCAACTTTTTCAATGTTCTGCGCGCTAATGCATTAGTTGGACGAACTTTCCTGCCGCAGGATGATACGGAAAATAATCGAATTGTTATCCTGAGCCATGGTTTATGGCAGCGCAGGTTCGGCGGCGATCAAAGCGTCGTCGGAAAAACTATCACCTTAAATAACGCTCCCTATCTGGTAGTTGGCGTGATGCGTCCCGACTTTGTTTATCCCAGCCAGAGCGCCTCAGAAATATGGACTCCGCTCGCAACCGGTTTCCTGGCAAAACAACCCCGTCGAGCCGACGGATTAGGTGTAATCGGGCGGCTTAAAGAAGGCGCAACACTGACGCAGGCGCACGCGGAGTTAAATACAATTGCTGAGGCTCTGGAAAAACAATATCCAGCAACGAATACCGGTTGGCGAATAAATCTGGTATCTCTGCAGGAAAAAGCGGTCGGGAGGATTCGGCCGGCCATACTGACATTGCTGGGCGCCGTGGCGTTTCTTTTGCTGATAGCCTGTGCGAACGTTTCCAATCTTCTGCTGGTTCGCGCCACGTCAAGACAGCGCGAAATCGCAATCAGAACCGCTCTTGGCGGGACAAGACGCAGGCTTGTTCAGCAACTACTGACTGAAAGCGTGATTCTGGGTTTAGCAGGGGGACTGCTCGGTCTGCTGCTGGCATACGTTGGCGTCAAAGGATTGATTGCAATTAGTCCTGCGAATATTCCACGTGTGCAGGAAATAGGTATTGATCGAATTGTGCTGGGTTTCACGCTGACGGTATCTGTCGTCACAGGAATTCTGTTTGGCTTAGTTCCAGCCTTGCAGGCCTCAAGCCCCAATCTAACAGAGACCTTGAAAGAAGGCGGTCGGGGTTCATCACAAGGCGGTCGAAGCGGCTATATTCGTGCGGCATTGACGGTAGCTGAGGTTTCGCTTGCGCTGGTTCTTCTGACAGGAGCAGGATTGATGATCAAGAGTTTTGTGCAACTCCAGAATGTCAATCCGGGTTTTAATACTGACAAAGTTCTCACCGCCAGCTTGTCATTGCCAAGGGCGAAATACGCTGACGATAACCAGTTGACGTCCTTTTACCAGCAATTTGTCGAACGCATTAAACCCTTGCCGGGTATCCAATCTGTCTCCTTGACCAGCGACGTGCCGCTATATGATAGTGGAGACTACCTGTACTTTGTTGTTGATGGACGTCCGCCCCTGCCTCCGGATGTGAATCAGGATGCCGAATACAATGTGGTGGACCCTGACTTTTTCCACACGATGTCGATTCCTCTTTTAAAAGGTCGCGTATTTACGGAACGTGACACGATACAAACGACACCGACGGCGGTGATCAGTGATCTGATGGCTCGTAAATATTGGTCGAATGAAGATCCTGTTGGCCAAAAAATCTCCTTTGGCGGCAAACAGTTTTACGAGATTATTGGGGTTGTGGGAAACACCAGAGATGAAAGTCTGGATACTCCGCCGTATGCTCAGGTTTATGTAAGCTATCTGCAGTCACCTCAACGGAGCCTGTCTCTGGTTGTGCGTTCCACGGCCGACCCGGTTCTGCTTGTACCTGCAATTCGCGGGATACTGTCATCGCTTGATAAAGATCAACCATTGTTCAATATCAAAACAATGGATCAGATTCTGGTCAGCTCAATTGCGCAGCAAAGATTGAATATGCTTTTGCTGTCGATCTTCGCGGGTGTGGCGCTGGTTCTGGCAGGTGTTGGCATATACGGCGTGATGTCGTATTCGGTAAAGCAACGAACGCACGAGATCGGCGTCCGGATGGCATTGGGCGCTCGTATTCAGACCGTCCTGAAACTGGTTGTCGGTCAGGGGATGAAACTGGCGGGTTTAGGAATCCTCATCGGACTTTTGGTTGCGTTTGGTCTAACGCGATTGATGGCTGGTCTTCTCTATGGAGTCAGCGCGTCGGACCCTACCACATTCCTTGTGATCCCGGTAGTATTGGCAGTGGTCGCGCTGCTAGCCTGTTTCATCCCCGCACGCAGGGCAGGAAAGATCGATCCGATCACGGCGCTTCGCTGCGAATAAGAGTTAGAGACGCTGAGATCATGTTTTTGGATCTCAGCGTCTCTACGACAAATCAGCTCTTCTCGACCAACCTAATCGTTGCTGCAATAGCCTCAATCTCTATTAAAAAACCGTGGTGCAATCCTTTTGCTGGAATTATCGCGCGAGCCGGACGGTGATCGCCCAGAACCTTCGCGTAGACCTGATTGACTGCGCCCCACAATTCCATATCCTCGATATACGCGGTCGTCTTTAGCAAATGGTTGAGGTCACTGCCGGCGGCTCGAAGAATAATGCCGATGTTGTTTAGGATCAGCTCGGTTTGTTCTTCGATTGAGCCGAGCCGTTTCTCGCCGGTCTCAGGATCTACAGCTATCTGGCCAGAGACGAATACGAGCCCGTTGTGAACTATTGCAGGCGAATAATGACCTGCTGGTTTCGGAGCATTCTCCGGAAATATTGCTTTCATATTAATCCTCGTTTTTCTGTTAATAAAAATTTATGGCGCAGCTTTTGGAGTCCGCCGCCCTGGCGGCGCTTTGGTAATCCCTCACGGACGTGAGCGTAAATCGAGAGACTACCAAAGCGGTGGCAGGTCACCGCACTCAAAAAGCCGCGCCATTCAAAACTGTCATTTCATATCGCCGTATTTTCCGACGATGATCTGCGGTCCGTTGTTTCGCTTCAGATTGTCATTCAACTGCGGAATCGTTTGACCCAGGAACTTGTTAACTTTTTCGATCTCCTGTTTGAACAGAGTTTGAAGCTCACCAAAAGCCTCTATCTGTGCCGGAGTCGGCGCTGCATTTGTTCCATCAATCGTGAAGAACAATCCGCCGACTTGATCGGATACCTTTGACCGGCCGGAAATGCCAAGGCCATCGGGTGCTTCTTCCAGTTCGCCTAATAATGACTGAACCTGTTTGGTGTTGTCGCTGATGGCAGTCAGCAGGTCTTTCGGCGCATCCGGCATCCGGTCCTTAATGGTCTTGTCGACTTGTTGAAGCTGATCCTTGATGCTATCCAGCGCTCGCAGATCGTTATTGATGATCGACTGCATATCGCGCAGCTTCAATGCGTAATCGAACTGCGTTTGCAGATCGGCCGTCTGCACTGAAACGGTGGGATCCATCCTGACTTCGACTGGCTGTTCTTGCGTTTTGTCGCCGACAAAAAGCTTCGCCGTGTATTTGCCTGGTACTGCCTGTGGCCCGCGCGGACCGCCGAAAAACTGAAGCTGTTCGGGTGTGAGCGGCCGCCGCAACGGTGCGCCCTCGTAGCTAAGATCCCATACAACGCGATTGAGGCCTTTATCCTTCGGCAGAGCCTTTATCTCTTTAATGACTTTCCCACTGCCGTCCAGGATCTGAAGTTTGACTGGCGTCTTGTCGTCCGGCTTGTCTTTCAGGTAATAGGAAATCAACGCCCCATAAGGAGGATTGGGTCCAGTAAAAACTTTTTCGCCGATCCCATATCGCGTGAACCTGGTCGTAAAACGAAGAGCAGGACGAATTTCAAACAGGTGCATATCGCTATTTGCGATCTCTGTCGTCATCTTTTGGATCGGAGTTATGTCGTCCAAAATCCAGATAGCGCGACCGTGTGTCGCCAGAATCATATCGTTTTCACGCGGATGAATTGCTATATCGTGAACCGATACTTTTGGCATGTTCTTGAAATTCATCGGAAGCCAGTTATCACCCCCGGTGTAACTTACAAACAACCCGAGCTCGGTTCCGGCATAAAGAACGTTCGGGTTCTTTGGGTCTTCCTTCACTACCAGGGCATAGCCTGCTGAAGGCAGATCGCCAGTTACATTCTTCCAGCTCTTACCGCCGTCAGTAGTCTTGAAGATGTACGGACGAAAATCATCAAGCATATGACGATCAAACGTCGCATACGCCACGTTCGCGCTGGTGCGCGAAGGCTCTATATGCGAGACAGGTGAATTCGGTTTCAACTCGGGAATGTTCTTGATTAAATTCGTCCACGACTTGCCGCCGTCGGTTGTCACTTGCAGGTTGCCGTCATCGGTGCCGGCCCAGATGGTTCCGGCCTTGATCGGCGATTCAGCAATGCTGATCACAGTACAATGAAATTCGGCCGCTGTGTTTTCAGGAGCTACCGGACCACCGCCATCTTTCTGCTTTTCCGGATCATTGGTGCTCAAATCGGGACTGATGATCGTCCAGGTTTTGCCAAAGTCCGTCGATTTGAAAATGACGTTACCGCCAAGATACACGGTGTTCTTATCGTGCGGAGACATCTCGATCGGCGAGTTCCAGTTAAATCTATATTTATTCTCTCCCGCGGGGCCACCGCCACCGCCGACCCAGGGACGCACAAGTTGCTGCTCCCGAGTTCGCATATCGGACCGAACGATGTTGCCTCCCTGCGATTCGGACAGATAAAGATCGGGATCGTCCGGATGATTGATGATGTAGAATCCATCGCCGAAGCTGACCATTCGCCAGTCATCGTTCAATATTCCGGCCGGCTCTTTTGTTCGGCTTGGTCCTGTCCAAGCGCCGTTGTCCTGCAATCCGCCCATTACGTAATAGAAAGGCTGCCGATTGTCGGCGTGTATCTGATACAACTGCCCAATCGGTATATTATTGACGTATTCCCACGTTGTGCCCTGATCGTAAGAAACCGCAACACCGCCGTCTTCACCTTGCCAAAGACGGCTTGGATTCTTCGGATCGATCCACAGTGCGTGATAATCGATATGAGTGTTATTAGTTATCGACCGATATGTTCGTCCGCCATCAATAGACATAAAGAGCGTCGAAGCCACGGCATAGACGCGATTTTCGTTCGTCGGATCGACCCTGACGTGAGTGTAATAAAACCCACGCGAAACAATCGTTCCCTGCCTGGACGTCTCGCGGAAAGTTTCGCCACCATCGTCTGATCGGAACATCAATCCTTCTTTTGTCTCTGCAAGAACATAGACCACGTTTGAATTGCTGGGCGCGACTCTAACCGCGATACGCCCCATCAATTTCGGAAACCCTTTTGTGATCTTGTTCCAGGTGCGACCACCATCGATAGATTTGTAGATTCCGCCGTTTTCGTCGCCGCTGTGGAACGTCCACGGGTGACGTTCAAACTTCCACATACCTGCATAGAGCACGTTCGGATTGTTAGGATCCATGTCCAGATCGGATGCGCCATGCTCATTGTCGATATAAAGAGTCTTCTGCCACGTCTTGCCGCCATCGATTGTCATGAAGACTCCGCGATCTTCATTCCAGCCAAATGCGTGTCCCTGGGCAGCGACGTAAACGATATCGGGATTGGTCGGATGAACCACTATGCGAGAGATGTGCTCCGTCTCTTTCAGTCCCAGATACTTCCAGGTTTTGCCGCCATCAGTCGATCTGTAGATGCCGTCGCCGAAAGAGACGCTGTTGCGTACTGCCGATTCGCCCGTTCCTACCCAGATAACATCAGGGCTGCTTGGATCGAGCGCAATCGCACCGATAGAGATAGTTCCCTGCCGCTCGAATATTGGCTTCCAGGTCGTGCCGCCATTTACTGTCTTCCACAGACCACCTGATGCGGCCGCGACATAAACTATGTTCGCGTTTCCCGGAACTCCGGCGATATCGGCAACTCGACCATCCATATTGGCTGGACCGATGCTGCGCCATTCAAGGCGATCGAATGCTTTAATATCTATGCCGCTGGAATCACCACGAGTCTGCGCAGACACTAAAGCGAGACCGGCAAAGGCTGAAATAATCAAGGCGCAGAATGGCAGCAGAAATCGAAGTCTAATCATCAACCTATCTCCTGTATGTCATTGAGAGCGGCGTAGCCACCGTGTCGTTCTACTATTGAAAATCGTAAATGAACAGTGAAAAAACAGACGAACGAGTCACATCAAGTTAGACTCTACACACCTGCCAAATATGTTTCAAGGGTTGTGGGACAAACTATCAGGGCAACCGCATCATAAAGCTGGAGCCGGAAAGGGGTTTATGGCATAGTAAAGGAACGAGGCAGGCAAAGAATCTGGTTCACGGAGCTGTTTACAATGCCATCAGAGACCTCTCGAAGCCTGATTGATTGCTTTTCGG
>DASRDY010000139.1:0-10486 GCA_035652355.1 Blastocatellia bacterium | reverse complement strand
TGCAGTGGTCGACTGAGCGCGCAAAAACCGTAAACATCACTGGTCTCGGCGATGTTCCGCCGACGGGAAGTCGAGTTGTTAGCCCGTCGAGCTCAACTACCTACACTGGTACAGCTCGCGGTGACGGCGGAAACGCTACCGCAAGCACTCGCATTACGGTTGAAACCCCAACGACGAATAATGTCAGGAATACTCCTTCAAACGAGCCGAACCTTGCCAAAGAATTCAGCGATGCTGTTGCGATTGTTTATTTTGATTTCGACAAGGCGGATTTGAAGCCTGAGGCGCAAGCAAAACTCCGTCGCGCGGCGCAATGGCTTCGCGAGGATGCTCATAGAACAATCGATTTCAGGATCGAAGGAAACTGCGATCCCCGTGGAACAGCAGAATACAATTTAGGACTCGGTGATCGGCGGGCTCGCGCTGCAAAAGAGTTTCTGGCCAGTCTTGGCGTTGATGCATCCAGAATCGGCACGATCAGTTACGGAATAGAGAAAGCTCAGGGCAGATCCGAAGGCTCTCCGGACCACGTTCCGTCATGGGCGCACGATCGCCACGATGATTTTGTCTATACCGGCAAAGGCCACCAATAGTTAAGCATCGAGGCTGAATAATTACTGAAATCGTCGTGGGATGTTTTGCATTGCCAAACCGCCCACGACGAAATCGTTTCAGGCAGATGATTAGTAAGGAGATCCAAATGATTCGAAGAGCATTGCACCCTATCGTATTTATATCGGTCTTACTCTGTTTTCTCTCCTTGACACAGCTATCGACGGCATCAGACAAAGAGGAGAAAGACAAGCTGGACAAACTTGCGGGTGAAGTCGAAGCTCTCAAAACTGAAATAACCGTGCTCGAGCGACAGGTTCAGAGCATGCAGGAAGGGATCAACAAGACCAGTGGTGAACAAACAACCCTGATCACGCAAATCGGTGACAACGTTGCTTCAATCAGGAAAGCGCAATCGACAGTTGCCGCCAGCGCAACGGATACCGGCAGCCAGATAGCATCGATGGGAGAACGTTTGAGCGCGACTGACCAGCGCATGGAGCGATTGTCTCAACAATTCTCCGATCTTGAGAAATTGATTCAGGATATTCCAAAGCAGCCGACATTTGCGCAGATAACTCCTGGAAATGCCGAGCAATTATTCGCCGCGGCATACAGTGACTATTCGCGCGGCAACTATGATCTGGCGTTGTCAGAGTTCAAGCAATATGTCGAATCTTATCCGGATTCTGAGCTGACGGATAACGCTCAGTATTGGATCGGTGAAATATACTACGCGCAGAAAAAACTGCCGGAAGCCGCAGCAGCGTTTCAGCATGTGCCAGAAGTCAGCCCCAAAGGCGATAAGGTGCCTGTTGCCCTGTACAAGCGAGCTCTGGTTCTGATTGAAGAAGGTCAGCGAGACGAAGCTACTCAGCAATTGCATTCGCTTATGCGACTCTATCCGAGGAGTCCTGAGTCTGAGCTTGCCAAACAGCAATTGAGCCAACTGCAAGTTAAACAATAGGAGGCTATTCACTGGTTGGTTGCGCCATTGTTGTCACATATAATTTCAAATAATGCGAGACTCGGAACGGTCAAGCTGGATCGGATATCTGTCGGGTGTGGTCGGCATTCTCGCCCTGACATTGCTCCTTCGGGGATTTTTGTTTTACGGCGAGTTTCCTCGCGAGATTAACACGACCACTGTCGCCATTACGTACTTGCTGATCGTTTTAATTGTCTCTTCGAAAACAGGGCTTGGACCGGGTCTCGTTACATCTATTGTTTCGGGATTCTGTCTCAGCTTCTTTTTCCTTCGTCCTGCTTATTCACTGAAAATAATCGATGGGGAAAGCTGGCTGGCGCTGTTTGCGTTCCTCGCGACCGCAGTAATCACCGGGCAATTCGCCTCTGCGGCACGAACACGTGCGCGAGAAGCAGAACGCCGTAATGAAGAAGTCTGGAATCTATATCAGCTCAGCCAATCAATCATCCTGACGGTTGAACCCGAAAGACTGGTTTCATCCATAGCTCAGGAAATCCACAAAATTTTTGGCGGCAGTTATTGCGCGGTGTTCAGACGCGAGGAGAACGGTCGGTGGAACTGCTTGTCGGAAGCCGGTATTCCGTGCGACGACGTATCGGCCGCCTTGCTCCTGACGGCTGTCGAAAATGTCTATCAATCCGGAGAGAGTAGCTCTCTGACTTTTTCGGCGCAGAAAGTGGCCACGCTTCAAACGTTAAGACATGGATCGGAGTCTCTCGGCGTCATCGTGTTTATCGCCGACAATCTTAAGCGAGAGTTGATGGAAGCGATTGCCGGGCGTGTCGCGATGGGACTGGAGCGAGCTCGCGCGCTGCAGGAAGCAAGTCGTGCTGAGGCACTGAAGCAGAGCGATCAATTGAAATCCGCTGTGCTGGCATCGGTATCTCACGATCTTCGAACGCCGCTGACGTCAATTCGAGCATCCGTAGACAGCCTGCTTAATACGGAATTTGCCTGTGACACAGACGAGCTGCATCAGATTATTCGAGAAGAAACGGACAGATTGTCTCGATTGATTGAGAACCTTTTGGAGATGGCACGAATAGAGGCCGGTCAACTGCGGATCAGCAAACAGTGGGTCGCCATCAAGGAAATTTGCGACAATGTGCTTGATCGATGCGCCGCAGAACTTCGCGATCATCACATTGATGTCAAACGCGAAGCGACTCTGCACTCTGTCAACGTTGACGCGAGGTTACTTGCCGAGGCACTGGCCCATCTGGTGGAGAATGCAGCCAAGTATTCTCCCGCTGATTCCAAAATAGAGTTGACTGGACGTGTGGAGGACAACACATTGATCATGTCGATCAAGGATGACGGTCCTGGAATAAAACCTGAAGAGTTAGGTCACGTCTTTGACAAGTTCTATCGCGGATCACAAAGGCAGGATCATCGAGTCGACGGAACAGGCATGGGTTTAGCAATAGCGAAAGGCATCGTAGAAGCACACGGCGGCAGAATTTGGGTACAGAGCGAGCCCGGATCGGGTGCAACATTTATCTTTTCGTTGCCGGTCGAATGCCGCGAAGAAGTTGTATCTAAAGCTGCGGATGCGACAGTCCTGGTATAAGTCGATAAAGCGTCGATATGGAACCTCATCAGGAGTAAACACGAATGAGGAAGCTGGTCATTCTGGTTGTAGACGACGAGCCACAGATTCTTCGTGTAATGCGGAGCACTTTGCCTGGTCGCGGTTTTGACGTAATAACTGCTTCGGGCGGCAGCCAGGCTTTGGAAGAGATTCGCAAGGGTCCGCCTGATCTGATAATCCTTGATTTGGCAATGCCCGAAATGACAGGGCTGGAAGTCTGCCGAAAAGTGCGAGAGTTCTCTTCTATTCCGATCATCGTGCTATCGGCCAAAGAGACCGAGGGCGACAAAGTCATAGCTCTTGAATCAGGAGCAGATGATTATGTAACGAAACCTTTCGGTCTGGACGAGTTGGTCGCACGGATGCGCGCAGTTTTGAGAAGAACTTCAACCGACGACGATAATCCAATCTTGTCGGCCGGTGACGTAACAATGGACACGGAGAGCCGCGTTGTTATGGTGGCTGGCAAAGAGATCAAACTCACGCCCAAAGAGTTTGAAGTTCTGAAATATTTAATCAGCAGCGCGGGAAAAGTTGTTACACATCGCGCTTTGCTTCAGGCGGTGTGGGGATGGGAATCAATCGACCAGACGGACTATTTGCGCGTATTCATCAACCAACTACGGAATAAGATCGAGAAAGATCCTCAAAACCCACAGCACATCCTAACCGAACCCTGGGTCGGGTACAGGTTCGTTCCATGTTAAGGAGACAAAGACGAAGGTTTCACGTTGCATCAGCGGCGAAGCTGTCGCAAGGTCAACCAGACACCAAAACCGATCTCAGCGGCGGCGAGGGCAGTCACCAGTTTTGGGCGTTTTTCAAAGAATTTCGTTATGTCGCGAAACTGTTTCGGCCCAGTATTCCACAGTCGCATGTGCCGACGTGGAGCAATCGCTCCGGTTACTCCTTCACCTATCATCATCATGCCTAACAATTCCTTCATTTGTCGGCCAATCATTATTTCCTCCTGGCTATGCTGAAGAACCCAAATTTTCGAAAAGTGATCAATACGTATCTAACACTTCAAAGGAGAGATATGAATAACTGTCTGGGGGTGTCAGGGAGAAGAGCCGAGGCTAACAAAATTATGGTAAGTCCGATATGATTCGTTGTCAAACGACTGAGTGCCATTGAACGCGTGCAACCAACAATATCTGGTGCGATTTTCTCAGGCACACGTGCCAGCACTGCAAAGGCCGCTGCAACATTCTGCGCTAATAGTGCATGATTGACCGGACGCCAGGCAGGTTGAAGCCTGTGCAGCCGTCGGTGCTACTATTGTGCTGACGACCGGAATGGCGAACAACGCAGCTATACCAGCTACCTTGATCAGTTCCCTGCTAGTTACACCCTTTGTCACGTGTAAATCTGCAATTGGGCTCTCGAGTAAGTGAGACTTCGACAATTCGTTTAGAGCGATCAGCACAATCTGTTCTTTCTGGCTTTTGCTCAGATTGATTCCAACATCAAAAAAGTCTATTAGCTGATCAACGTTTCGACTTCCGTCGCAATGTTCCCATATCACGGCCGCATTATGATTCAAGCAGTGTGCGGTCTGTCGCTCGGTGTCATAAACAAGGGTTTCATTGTCGAGCTTCTTTACGACAAACCCATCTTTGCGCGCAATTGGAATTTGTTTTTTGTCCATCTGATTTCTTCGCTAGCGCGATAGCGCGTTAATACTTAATGGTCATTGTTGGATCGCCGAACAGTACCCAGGTTCGACGAACATCGTTGTCCGTTGTGATCTTCTTTGCTTCGCGAATTGCCTGACCGATGGTGATATTTGGATTGCCGAACAACTGCCGGAAGAACGCCTGATTCAGCGCCGGTTGATTGCCCGCATCCGTCATCCCCGATGACGCCCAGACTGCGGCGGCTCCGCCTTGATTGACTTTTATCAACGACTCCCCAAGGCTTGCGGCGTGCGGGTCCTGAAAATATCCGTTCAGACAGGTCATCGTCACCAGCAGCGGCGAGACTTTTGTATTCGATAGCGATTGGACATCATCATCTGTTAACAGATTTCCTCGCCACAAATTAACCGATCCGTGACCGGCATAATTGAATATGCGTTGCCCCTGGGCGAGTTGAGTCATCAGCTCAGTCTTTGCATCCGTATTTGTTTGACCTCTGACAATGTTAAGCGTTGCGATCTGCGAACCGACAATCGATTCGATCTGATTGTTGCTCGCGTTAAAGTCGACACCGTCATTGAGATCGCTGACCAACACCATTGCTTCAGGCCTGCCAGATTGTTCGTAGGCAATGATCTTGTTCACTACGGTTGTCATTTCATCAGCCGTGTGGACGGGCAATCGTCCGATCGACAGTTGAGGCTGCCCGTCATTATTGAAATCGACAAACCAGTCGTCGGAAGCCGTTTCCATGTTGGCTGTATCTATTAGTTTTACCGGGACAAAATCCATGTATCCGATTCCTGAGTAGTTCTTCGGATCCAGCGAGCCACTGCCGGCAAATAACACGTTCTGCGGCTGCTTTGCCCAATGGAGGTATGTCCAGTTAAGAAAATCTTTCAACGCATAAGGCGAATGCACTCCATAGCTGAACTCATCGTAGATATCTTCGACGTCCACAACTGCCACCTGATAGCCCTGGCCCTGCTTGAAGGCGACAAACGGCTGAATGCTTTGAATGAAATCCTTATAGGTAATGATCAGATAATTTGCGCCACTGCCGCCTCTATTTAACGTCGATGGCTGATTAGCCGTTATAGAGATCGGTTGCAACATCTGATCCGGCGTGAATACCAATAACTCGCGTTGCTCAGCAGGACCAAAGCTGATCGAGTAGTTGCCGCTGTCTCCATCAATCGTGCCATCAACTTCGACCGGCTGAGCAGGATTTGCGACATTAACTGCCCTGATCTGATTTGAGGTGAAGCCTGTAATCCGAACCGGCTGCATCGTTGCTACCGATGTGAAGAGGCTGTTGCTATCGGCGGCGTACAAATGCGCATAGGTGACGCGAATGTAATCAATCAGCGATACGTCGCCACTTCCCTGAGCAACAAGAGCGATCTGGTTATTGCCTTCTGTCAACGCAGACTGCGGAACGGATATCTTTTGTACCTGATGACCCATTCCATTAAAGGTGATGCTTTCTATTGCAGAACCATTGAGCATCACATTGACCTGATGATTGTTTGCGGTCACTCCCTGCAAGGCTATCTCGATCTCCGCCTGGCTCGCGGCATTCTGATCCAGGTGACTAACATTCAGGGTTTCTGATACTGACTGAGAATTGACGACAGAACCAAACCAGTTTTCCGCGTCACCGTTTCTGAGGCTTGAGAAATAGATGCTGCGATCTTTTCGCTCTATCGTACAGGCAAATGATCCCGCGTTGACGTTATTACCTGACCCGGGCGATTGCAGAAGGCCAATGCGCTTTCCTGATTGAGAACCTGATACCAGCCAGTAGATTTGCGTATCAGATGTCGGTGTATCTATGGCAGAACCGTAGAACTCTATCGAATCATCGGCAGAAAGGATCGCTGGATTCTTAGCGTTCACTTTGATCGGAATCTCAGTTCCCCCGACGAACATCTGCAGAGTTTGCGGATTGGCACCTGTGCTCAATCCTGCGGCCATCAGATCGACCATGTTCAAATGGTACCAGCCTGTCTTGTTAACAGCTATCTTGATCGCGAATTGCGATGCGACTGACCATTGCCTTTGCAAGGATGCCGAAATCGGCGCAGGTCTGCCAGGCGAACGACCGCTAGTGATCGCCAAGGTAGAACCACTTGAATTCGCGGGTAGACGAAAACCGGCAGGATAGCTGTTCTCAATCACTGTGTTTTGATGAATAGCGCTGTTGATTTCAGGCAACAGCATCGAGTTAACTCTTGACGTAACCTTCATTGACGCAGTCACACCAAACGGTCCGTGCCAGGTGGAAGTGCCGTTGAGATCAACGTCCTCCAGCCAATAGGTTGAATTCGCGTCGGCTGCTACGTCGAGCCACGAGTAACCATTCCCCGCTTCTACTCTGACTCCGCCTCCCACCATCAATGCAGTACCGGCGATTAAGTCAGAATTGATCTTTACGCGATCACCGCCTGCCTGGCGATAGATATTGAAACCCAGATTATTAACTTCGAAGCCGGTCTGCCACTGCAATAACGTTCGATTGCCCGCTCTGGTGGCCGTGAATTTCTCCATGTTCACTGCTGTCGGCACGACCGATGCAAATGTCCATGGCGAGAACTGTGTCACGCCGCCTTTTAACACCAGATGATTAGACGGACTGAAACCATCGCTGCCCTGATTCTCCCAACTCCCACTGGACGAATTAAATCGCCACAAATCTAATGACGAACCTTCGACGTTACCGTTTAGCTCTGACGGCAAATAATGTAATTCGATGACGGCGGTAAATCCGCTGCTGCTGGGTGTAATGATGTAAGTGCGCTGAACGGCGTTGGGGAATCCCGAATTTGTGAACCCCGTTATGGCATCCGTGGGCGCGCTCTTTGCCATCTTAAGAGTAATATTCGATGGCGCCGGTCCGGACGCGATTCTGAATTGATTGAACTGGTTGCCGATGCTCACAAATGACGAGCCAGTAACAAAACCTGTCCGCTTGACAGTGCCGATGACGTCAGCGTTTCCCGCAGATGACGAGCTGCTCGTCTGCGTCAGCGTAAATGAACCTGTATCGAGGTCGTGCGTCAGAGTCAGTACTCCATTAACTGTTTCGTCTATTCCAAGCGTGACACTCTGGGATGGATTATTAATCGTAAGATTGTTAAATACTGTAGAAACAGAACCACCAATTGATTGTGGCCCAGTGCCATTAAAAGTCACTGTCCCCGTTCCAGTATTAAACGTTCCGCCGTCGTTGGTAAAATTAACCCCTACTGAGATGTTCGAGGAACCTGCATTTATAGTACACTGCGAAAAAATCAGCATAAGGATCGTAATGTTGCCATTAACATTCACGATGATTGGCTGATTTATATTGATGACTTCCAGATAAGTACCGCCGCCAACATTGACCGTGCCGGAAGTTCCGACCGCGTTGACAGCGCCTTGAATACTGGTGAAGCAGGGAGTGTTGCCGCCGCAGGTTCCCGCCGGGTCGGTATAAACAACAGTCTGTGGATTTACTGTGACAGTATCGCTGCACGAATTATTAGTTTCGTCGCTTTCGGAAACAACTCCGCCGGGATCGACAGAGCAGATACCACCGCTGCGTGGATTGCCGAAGGATCCTGTTGTCGATGGCGTCGCAGTAAATTGAACGTCTACAGTGCCACCGGGATCGAGAGAGACCGGGCCGCTCGCGACGCAGTTCAAATCATTTGTGTCTATATTGCAATTGATGGTTCCTGTAACGCCGGAACTGTTAACAGAGACAGTGCCATAGGTGATGTTTGTATCCGGGAGATTATCGGTCACTACGGTTTGGCCATCAGCGAATGCGGCCGTGACATTCGAATTGGCGATGTGAATAGTCCACGTCCAACTGTTTCCAATGGTCGTATTACTACTGACATTATTTGTTTTGGTAATGGTCAAATCAGGCAGCGATGAACTTGAAAAAGCGCTCAGAAAGCCACTAGTCAGTGTTAAGCCCCCGCCTGTAGATGTGTCCGTTGCATACTGGCCGATTGTGCCGGTTAACGATAGAACATCGCCGGTGCTGGTATCTCCGCCACTGGCTATGATGGACTGCGGAATGTCGAGTCCGCCTGAAAGCGGCGCGACTACTTTCTGCGGCACAGCTTTCTTTTCAGTCGGCTTGGACGCTGTTGTGCGTGAAGGTGCGGGCTCATCGATATTTGAACCAGTGCGTCCGCGATAGGCGAAAATACTGATGCCAAACAATGCGACCAGCACTACTGCAATCTGATATCTTCTTATGATTGTCATAACGACCGTCCATTGATTTCCGGTACCACCATTCATTTACGTTCGTGTGTCTCTTGGATCGCGCTTCGGAGTGATCGAGTTATTGCTGTGGCTTTGTCAGCTTCTCAACGACTTTCTCTAAAGCTTCGATTCTCTTTGTCAGGTCGTTTATTTGTTGGTCCTTGGCTTGATTGCTCTTGTAGAGTTCCTGTATTGCGGCGAAGGCAACGCCGCCCTCATCTAGCAGGTTGATATGTTTGTCGTCGGATCCGACTCCGAATGCGGCGTAGAAATCCTGCGCCATTGGGCCGATGTGGCGAATGCTGGCTGGATCGCTGTTGTAGTTCCAGGTCTGAATCGGAATGCCGACTAGGCGCTCAAGAACGCTTCGATTATTGACGGGAGCAAAATTAGATTTCACGTTTCTGTCGCTGCTGGAATTCGTGCAGCCCGTGCAACTCGGGACATCCAACGATCCATGCATCACTATTTTTCCGCCGCCGGTCTGGTCCGTGAATACCAAATTGCCCGCCCCTTCGCTGTTGCTCGAACCAGCGGAAAGGATTGCCCAGGAGTGCCCACCGGCAGAGTTATTAACAAGCTCAGACCACACACCGAGCGTCGAAGAGCCCTCAAGCCTTAACACACGGAAAACGTTGCTATCTGGTTCAATTACGTTCAGTTTGGTTAGCGGGCTTGTCGTTCCGATTCCCACAAAGGTGTCAGTTGTATTTCCGTTGGAATCAGTCAGAGAGCCCAACACAACGGAATTGCTTCTGGTTACCTTCGCGTTAGAGCCAAGAGCCGTTGCATTGCTTATGCCAGAGTTGCCGTTAGTATTAAAACCCAGGAAGGTGTTGGAACTTTCAGTCGTATTCGAGGTACCCGAGTTGGCTCCTAGAAAGATATTCTGCAAGCCCGCTGTATTGTTTTGGCCGGCTCCCAATCCAACAAAAACATTCTGCACGCCCGAAGTATTGAGCTGGCCGGCCGCCGCTCCGATAAATGTATTGTCATTACCATTGTTTGTCGCGCCTGCTGCTGTTCCCACAGCCACATTGCCTTTTCCCGTGGTGTTGTTATTTCCGGAGTCGAAGCCGACAAACGTATTAGAAAAGCCTGTAGTGTTTTTTTGCCCGGCGGTCGCACCAAGAAAAGTATTGTCAGCGCCAGTTGGGTTAGCCGCACCTGCGGAAAGACCAAGAAATGTATTAGTCGTGCCGCCAACTCCCAGAACACGATTCGCGCCAATGTTGTATTGAGTGCCCGTAACCGCTCCGCTCGCGATTAGATCCGAATCCACGGTGACATGCCCACCACCAGTAAAGTCATTGATGACCAGATTGCCCGCGCCCTCGCCATTGCCGGTGCTGCTGGAAACAAGGCCCCAAATGTGACCACCCGGGCCAGTGCTGTTCAGTTGCAGCCAGGCTCCGATCGTGCTTGAGCCGTCCACCCTGATTGAAGGGGTAT
>DASRDY010000138.1:0-5397 GCA_035652355.1 Blastocatellia bacterium | reverse complement strand
GATTACCGATGGACAGATCTTCCTCGAAGCCGACCTATTCAACTCCGGAATCCGTCCTGCTATTAATGTGGGTAACTCGGTCTCGCGAGTTGGAGGCTCAGCGCAGATCAAGGCAATGAAACAGGTCGCAGGAACGCTGCGATTGGATCTGGCTCAGTTCCGAGATCTGGCTGCGTTCGCTCAATTCGGTTCGGACCTGGATAAAGCAACGCAGGCTCAGCTCAATCGCGGTCAACGTCTGACTGAGTTGTTGAAACAGCCACAGTATCAGCCGATGGATGTGGAAAAGCAGGTCATCGCCATCTGGGCCGGTACAAACGGTCACGTAGATGATGTTCCTTTGCCGCAAGTGAAAAAGTTCGAAGCTGAGATGCTTCGATTCATCGAAAACAGCAAGGCCGGATTGCTGCAGAAACTCAGAGAGCGCAAAGCTCTGGATGATGAGATCAAGGGCGAACTGGCTACTGCAGTCAAGGAGTTCAAAGAGCGGTTCTCAAGTGAAGCCGGTGCGGGTGGTGCGGTGCAGGCAGCAGCAAGAGCATAAATCACAGGTCGAATAAACAATGGCGAATCTACAAGGGATCAGACGCCGCATACGCGCCGTCAAAAACATGCAGCAGATCACAAAAGCCATGAAGCTGGTTTCGGCCTCAAAACTGAAGCGCGCTCAGGATCGTGTTACTGCCGCCCGACCTTATGCGAAGAAGATGACGCAGGTCATCAATGATCTGGCGTCTAGGGTCTCGGAATATAAGCATCCTTTGCTGGAAAAACGCGGCGACGAAAACATTTTGCTGGTCCTGATCACGGCCGACAAAGGTTTGTGTGGAGCCTTCAATACTAACCTGATTAGAGCCGGTCAGAATTTCATAAAACACCATCCGGACCAGGACACAAAGCTCTTTGCGATCGGCCGTAAAGGCAGAGATTTCTTCCGTCGTCGCCACGTGACAATCGCCGCCGAGTATGTCAATCTTACTGCAAAGGTGGTTACGTTTACGCAGGCCGCTGCGGTTGCAAGAGAAATCATTGACTTGTTCACTGCAGAAGACTCGATCTACGACAAAGTCTATTTGATCTACAACGAATTTAAATCGGCCCTTCAGCAGAAAGTGGTCGTTCAACAAATACTGCCGATTGGCAATGAACAGGTAACGACAGAAGTTGCAAATACAAATGAGCCGATCGTATTAATCGATCCAATATTCGAACAATCTCCTGCCGAAATTTTAGGCGAGTTGTTGCCAAAACTGGTTGAAACGCAAATCTACCAGGCACTCCTTGAGTCAGTAGCGTCAGAGCACGGCGCGCGAATGACCGCGATGGATTCAGCGACACGCAATGCTGTCGATGTAATTGATCGTCTGACGCTGTACCTGAACCGAGTCAGACAGGCTTCGATCACGAACGAAATCATCGAAGTTGTGAGCGGCGCGGAAGCGCTCTAACGCAGAGTATAGCTCCAGTCACGAGTACAGATTTTTAAAATACACTCTGCAGTGCGGTTTTATGGTCTCTTTTCCGCGAGAACCGTTTCTAACAGCGCTTTCAAGGTTCTATTTTCAATGATGATTTAATAAGTGACCGATACCAACTCCGAGAGTCGATAACACTAAAAAAATTACAAAGGCGATGATCCCGAGAACTGTGTAGACGACAATAATTGCCGGGATCGATGCAAATGCCAACTTGATCAGAAATCTCACATGGACCAGAAAGGCATATTGACATCAGTTACAATAATCTCGTTAGCTCCGTTCATTAATCAATCTCCTTGGGGGTAGGTTTGAGCCGATTCTATCATCCACGTGTACAATTCTTACATTGCATTTGGGTATTTATGACGGCATTCTAGAAAAGTCCGAGCAAGGATTTTCCGATCATGATCGATGTTAAAATCGAGATCACAAACGGCAGATACCTCTCGTCAATTCAACGCGACGACAAGGAAGCTTTGATTGAGCACCTCAAGGCCAAAGAGATTTACGAGCGCACTGCACTGATCCCTTATCCGTATTCAGAAGCCGACGCCGACTGGTGGATCAACACCAGATTAGAAGCCAGGAAAAATCTTGAGAGAGAAGTTGTCTTCGGAATTCGGAATCCGGACGGCCATTTGATCGGAGCAATAGGCGCGCAACTGGAGGAGATAGGACTCCATCATAGAGCAGAATTCGGCTACTGGCTGGCCAAGCCGTACTGGGGACAAGGAATCACTACTGACGCTGTCCGAGTTTTTATCAGGTACGCATTCAGCGAGTTAAAGTTGTCGAAGCTCACGGCGGATGTCTTTGCATTCAACACCGCATCTGCTCGTGTATTAGAGAAAAACGGGTTTCAGAAAGAGGGCTATCTACGGCAACATTATTTCAAAGATGGAAAGTTTATTGACGCGATTGCTTACGGACTACTGAAACAAGATTTGCGCTCGTGAATTTCAACAATCACTTTGCCAGGACGGCCTAAAAACAGAGTTCACACCAATACGTCTGTTGCACTATAATAATCCCACCTCTGCATTCTATCCCTTTCAAAGGGTTCAGGCGTGACGATTTATCTGACGCGTGCAGTTATCATTATAACATTTCTGGCCTTTGTCGTTTCAGGACAGAATAATCAACAGTCGCAAAGCGAAAAGCCAAATACCGCGTCCATTTCAGGAAAAATAACAATCAATGGAGATCCCGCTGTGGGAGTGCAGGTTGTCCTGACATCCCAGGGCAGCAATGACCCTTCGACCAGATCGACAACAGATGCTGATGGTCGCTACAAAATGGAATCGTTGCCATCCGGCTACTATCACGTGGAGGTTATGTCGCCCGGCTATGTAGCGCAAGTACAGGGTCCAAGCCTGCAAGAGGAGATAAACCTTCAGGAAGGAAAGAAGCTTGAGGGAATAGATTTCGCACTTGTTAAAGGAGGCGTTATCACTGGTCGCATCTCTGACCCGGATGACAATCCGTTAACAGGGCTGGTTCCCGATGTAAGAAGGCTCGATGAAAAAGGTCAGCCAGTCCCATACTCTCTGCCATTAATAACGGAATTTGATACCGATGACCGGGGCATCTACAGAATCTACGGACTGCCGTCAGGACGTTACATCATCGGGTTCGGATTTGATAAAGCACCGACAACCAGGTTTGAACAAGCAGAACAGTCTGGTACGAGACACTACTCGTTAACGTTCTATCCCGGGGTAACAGACCAATCACAAGCAAAGGTCATTGAGATCACACCAGGAAGCGAAATCACCGGCATAGATCTTCGTTTCGGTGCGAAGGAGAACACATTTAAAATAGCGGGAATAATGGTGGACGCGAAGACGAGCGCCCCGTCGGCCAATGTTATCTTTGGTTATGGAAAATTATCCGGGGGAACGTACGAGTTCTTTGAAGTAACATCAAGAACCGACACAAAAGGCCGATTCAAAATTGAAGATTTGCGGCCGGGAAAATACTTCCTCAAGGTAATGGATGAGACTCGGCCTATTTTTAGTGATGCAGTCGAAGTTGATCTGACCAACGGCGACGTTGAAGGTCTGGAGGTAAAGGTCCACGCAGCATCGATTATTAGCGGCGTTGTCGTTTCTGATGGAGTTCCTGACGGAGATTTAAGCGCGGCCCTTCAAAAGATAACATTGTACACAACGGCTGATGATCAATCGGATCGGATGTTTAATTTCGCGGAGGCCGAATTCAGGAACGACCATTCGTTCGAAATGAAAGACGTTCGGCCGGGAAAAGAAATCTTCAACATCACCTCTTCGCAGAGCGGCAGCGCAAGTATGTGGATAGAGTATATAGAAATCCCGAACGTTGGCAGAATCTATTCCGCGAACGGGCCAAATTCTGAAAACGTAGGAGCAAGATCGACGGCAGGTCCGGTCGAAATTGCGGAAGGTCAAAATCTCTCAGGCGTACGTATTGTCGTGGGTATGGCCACGGCCGTCATACGTGGACAGGTAAAGTTCGAAGGCGGACAACTACCAGCAACCGGTCATGTAGAAACGCGCGCTGTCCTGGTCAAGACGAACAATCAATCGGAAAACGCATACGCTAGTGCGATCGTAGACCCGGACGGAAAATTCGTAATCACTGGTCTGACTTCCGGCGACTACCAATTGAACATATATGTTTTCAGTGGCGTCGAACAGCCATCCGGGCCTCGCACCAAGGAGTATGTCGGTCAGAATATCGGGCACGGCATACAGAATGTTTCAGTTCAGAATGGAACTACGACTCAGGTAACAGTCACTGTAAAGTTAACGACGCCTGGAAAACCTTAATGAAAATCCAACCTGCTGTAACGCGACCTGCAGTCCTAATCTTAATTATTGGCGTTGTCTTCAGCGTGCAGTTTGTTGGAGACAGGAAAGCAACCTCGGAGACTTTGGCTCAGGATTTATCAAGCTCGGCCACCAAGAGGACAAATGCATCTGACACAATAACCGGAATTGTACTGGACTCTTCAGGTCATCCTGTGTCGGGAATTACGGTGGACGCGATGCCACCGGGTTTGAGCGATGATTCCTTTCGATTTCGCCAGGAAACGAAGACGGACGTTGGCGGCAAGTTTTCTTTTGAAGGCCTTCCGGACAAGGCGTTCGTCCTATCGGTTCAGGCATTTAGTTTTTCAAACAATAGCGAAATTCACGTGCCCGGTGATTATGTCGTGTTTCACATAGAAAAAGGCGGGGTGATTACGGGCCGGGTAACGGACATCAATGGATATCCTGTTGTTCATGTGCGTGTCAGACTTGAGAAGGTAAAACGATCGGATGGAAAACCGCTCGGGCGCTTCGAACAAGAGTATACCTTCGGACTCCAACGCTCGACCGATGACCGTGGTATATACCGAATTTGGGATGTGCCGCCGGGCTCGTACCTGGTGGCTGCGGGTGGAAAGAACAATGACACCAGTCCTATGGTCACGCAGTATGATGAAGATGCTCCTACCTACTATCCTTCGGCGACTCTCGGTTCTGCAACTCCAGTAGCCGTGAACTCCGGCCAGGAAATACCAGGAATCGACATTCAATATAAGGGTGATTCGGGCCATTCAATTACCGGATTCGTAAAATCAACCACGCAATCATCTAAGAATTCGGATTTAGAGACAGGAGTGGACATTTTCAGCTCTAGTGGTCGATACGTTGGAAATGCCGACGTGGCCGACGATGAATCGAATAGCTTTGTGTTACCAAATCTCACGGATGGCGAATACAAAGTTGTAGGATATCGCACGACGAACGAAGACCTGTCTGCCATATCCGCGCCGATAACCGTAAAAATAAAAGGAAATGACGTTAACGGAATAGTATTGAATATCGTGCCCTTGGCGGTCATCTCGGCGCACGTGACATTGGACGCAAATCCGCAAACAGATTGTAAAAGCAGC
>DASRDY010000137.1:0-11148 GCA_035652355.1 Blastocatellia bacterium | reverse complement strand
AAAGTCGAGCACCGACGCCTATGTCGACATGATCAACAAAGCTGTCGGTCAGATCATCAATGCTGGCGGCAATTCCCGCAGCCTGCTGGTTCTCTGTTCACTGTTCACTCGATTCCAAATAAATCTTGAGTTGCAGAACTATCTGCGAGTGATCAACCAGGTTCCGGCCGGCGGTATCAGCACGAACCTGTCAGCTAACGGTTTGGTGACACTGGCAGACTGGATGACACGTCTGGTGAATGTTCCAGCCGATGCGCAAGCGAATGGTCTTGGTTTTTACACATTCAACAGCGCTACGGTTGAGGACATTGACGTACTGGACATCAGCACCTGGGCGCTTGCTTATCTTGGTTCGGCGACTCCGTCGATTCTGGAATTACCCATCGGATTTAACAACCAGTTGAGCCGGGTCTATTACCCATTCTGGATGGTTGGCCTTGTGCCGTTCATTCCATCTTTCAATCGCAAGATAAGAGTTCCAAACGGATCGCTGTAACGCAGTGAGGAGTGACGAGTGACAGCGTTGTGATCGCTTTTCACTCGTCACTCATTGCTTGTCACTTTCATAAGGAGAACAAAAATGTCAGACGGCTATACTACAAGATTTCACGCTACCACTCCGGCCGATGCGGTTTCACCTGCTCAGCCGAATGAAGTCATACCATTCAATCAGCGATTCAACGGCGCGAGCTGGGATCGCGAGCGCGGCAACGTTGAAGCGACTCTTCTTGCAAGCGCCGCTCGAACCGCGGCGACTCAAAGCCCCGATCAGACAAACTACAACGGTCGAGGCGTGCAGGTAATCCTGAATGTTAGCGCCGCCAGCGGCACCGGAGGTTTGCAGGTCGTAGTGCAGGGCAAGGATCCCGTCAGCGGCTCTTACTACAACCTGTATGCAGCGCCGACTGCGGTGACTGCGACCGGAATCAAAGTGTACGAAGTGGCTCCAGGCGCTTCATCTGCTGGCGCGGGTGATGTGGCAACGAGAGTAGCAGGCCAGTTGCCACGCACCTGGCGGGTCAACGTCCTGGTTGGCGATAGTTCTTCATACACCTATTCAATCGGCGCGGCTGTCATCAACTGAAATAGCGCCATCACCTTGATTGCGTCGGTATTGATAGTCACGCGTTGTTATTAATTGGACATTGACTAGAGGCGCAATCGAGGACGATTGCGCTGCAAGGAGATTCTTATGTCATCTGAAAACAAAAATCCCAAGGTCGAAATCAAACAGGGAGCGATCACGGCTAAAGAGATTACCGCCGCAAAACGCATACGGGCCCTGGGGTTTCGCGGATCTTATAAAGGAGTGAAGTTCGACGACGACGGCTTGTCCGAAAGCGCGGTGAATCCCGAGATAATCGCATCTCTGAAGGAACAGTTCCCCGGACTTCAGATCGAAGATGTAGCGTAGGCTTCCAGCCTGCGCATCCTCCCGGAAGGACTAGTTTTAGTTTAACTGCCGACTAACGAACGTACGCAGGCTGGAAGCCTACGCTACATGGAGAATCATTATGCCACTAGCATCCGATACAACTCTGGGCGTCTGTTACATTGATCCAACGGTGTTCAAAGCCAATGCCGCAGTTTACGGCGCGGCGGCGGCAATTGCACCGCTCAGCGATGATGAGATCAAGATGCTGGTGGCGCTTGCGTCGCGCGAGATCGACAATTACTGCGGCCGCACGTTTACGCCGGACACGATCACGGAAAATCACAAATTCGATCCGGCGACCAGAAGAGTCAGTCCGAACAATCCGCCAGTGATCGAGCTTTTGAGCTTTCAAGTTCAGATCGCACCACAGGTGTATAGCAATTTCGATATCAGCAATGTTTTGATCAACAATCAGGAAAATTATCTTGAGCTGGCAAGCCTTGCCGCAATCGCCAGCCAGCAACTGACAAGTCAGGTAATCGCCCTGGGTATCAGCCAGCCGCAAGTGATTATCCAATACCTCAGTTATCAATCGATCCCTGAATCTGTCGCGGGAGCTACTGCCATAACCGCGGCATATAAAGCAAACGAAGCTTTCGCAAATTCTGCCATTACCCCTGGAGTCGGTTTGTTAAAGAGCCGAGAGCAGGAGGTCCGACGCGATCCCAGTTACAAACCTAGTGATGGTATTCCCCAAGCCGCCAAGGATCTCCTGCGCGGAGTGTCAAGAATCGTCGCTGGATAGAAAAGAGAAAATTTATGAGCACACTAGGTTCAATGATGGCGGGAGCTATGTCTGCAGTAAGCGCGCAGCTCGGCACGAATGCGAAATTGTTTCGTGGCGCGGTCGACACGTTTGGTCCGGAGAAACAGGTTCCGTACTCCACCAGCGGCGGCGACGTGGTTGTCGGAACCTGGGGACCAGTCGAAGAGCAGAGCGAGGTCGCGCAGGCAACATCAGAACTTCACGGCAGTTCTTATATCGGAACTAAGCCAGTCCGCCGCACATTCACATTCGACGCGGCGCAGATTGCTTATGCGCCGAGCGTCGACGATCACCTGGTTGAACCTTCTGACAAGAACTGGCAGGTGACTCGAGCGTTACAGATTCAGGCCGCGAGTCGGCCCATTCAATGGATGATCACCGTTGAAGAAATCTGGCCGCTGCCATTTTAACCCTGTAGGGGGCAGGGCTCGTCCCTGCTCGGATTGCCGCAGGCAATTAAACTGTAGTGAACGGACACTTCATCGCGCTACGCACGATCCGGGCAGGGACGAGCCCTGCCCCTACAACGTCGCAAAAACAGTGGAGCAATAATGAGCACAAGCATCGAAACATCCGTAGTCAACTTCATCGAGCCGGCAATCGCAGTCGCCTCAGGCAGTGGAAGTCCTCTCGACGGCATCGACGCTCATCACACACCTTATCAGGTATACCTGGTCGACAGCGGCGTCTCTGTCCTGGTTCATAGCGCAGACGTGTCGCTGACGGCAGATGCCAGTGATGTCGGAGAATTCAACGGCGTGCTGCCGATAGTCTGCTATTCCCGTGTGATCGGCAAAGACAAAACAGCCCGCCACGCCGCGCGTGACAAAGCCGACGCAATCTATAAGGCAATCGCCAAACTCATTTTTGATGACCCGACGATCGGTGGCGCTGTCATCTACAGTCGTCCATTGAAAGTTCAGGGCGGCTGGGATGTCGAAAAGGGCCAGACTTATATGGCCGTCACCTTCGAGCTGCACTTCAACGATCTTACCAACGATCTAAACGAAGAATGAGGAACACTTATGCAAAACGAACAGGATTCGCTCCAAATAGTTTTTAAACCAGATTTCCAATCACCAAGTCTGGACGTTGCGCAAGCCGATTATCACAGAGTCTTTAACTCATCAGAACAGCCATTCACTGTCTCAAAACAGGAGATGCAACA
Organism: Blastocatellia bacterium; assembly: GCA_035652355.1. GTDB lineage: Bacteria > Acidobacteriota > Blastocatellia > DASRDY01 > DASRDY01 > DASRDY01. The sequence goes on along the minus strand of DASRDY010000137.1, from coordinate 7,779 downwards.
CCACCTTGATCGGCTCGGAGTTTTTGTAATTTATGAACACAGCGCGCCCGCGGTCGAACCTGAAACAAATGCAGATTCAATCCCAGAAGAAGAACCCATAGAAAAGGAGTAACCCATGCCATTCACATTTGAGAGTCAACGATTGACGTTGCTGAGCAGACTGGCTCAGACAGACTACCCGACCGCGGTCAGCACTTCCGATCCAACCGCGTTCCGGGGCATCCCGGTAACAGACAAGAATTTCACCAAGCTCGCGCCCAAAGTATCAAATAACGCAGATGACGCGCAGGGCAACGATTTTCCCACCGAAGAATACCTTCACGAATGGGACACGGAACGAGATATGGAAATCCCTGTCACCAGCGAAGAGATTGGATACAGTCTCTTAGCCTCATTCGGATCCGTTGCGACCAGTCAGCCCGCGTCCGGAACTGATCCCACCGTCTTTCAACATATCTTCACGTTGCAGGACGGAAATGTGTCGCGTCAACTGCCCGCTCGCACGTTAGTTGAAATCCTGGGCACGGCATACAACGCTTTGTTTCCATCGATGGTCGCTCAATCTCTTTCGATGAAAGGCGATGGTACGGCCCGCGTTACGGCATCGCTGAAACTGCGTGGTTCAGGAAAGAAAACGGTTGGAAGCGGCATTTCTGTCAGCCAGGCTCTGGCGCAGTTCCCGACCGGACGTCACTACTTCTTCAACTCACAGGCGGGAATCGTTACAACCGATAATAACGCAGGCACGAACTCCCTGGATTATGGCGCTGGACTGCTGCTGAATTCGTGGGGGTGGGAATTGGACAACGATCTTATCGCTGATGACGGATTCAGACCAGGATCGCAACTTTACCAGGGAAATGCTCAGCAGGTTGAAACGATCACTGTCGTGGGAACTGCGACCGGAACTGGAACCTTGACGATGACCGTGACGGCAGCTGGAATGTCAGGAAGTCCGAAAAACGTCACAGTCAACATTACATCAGGCGATACACCCACGGTAATCGCCGGAAAAATCGTCACGGCTCTGAACGCAGACTCGAACGTTTCTAGCTTCTTTAAAGCCTCATCGTCTAACGCGAATGTTTCCATAACGGCGATCCTGGCGGCTGCAAACGACGCGACGATGAATCTGGCCTTAGCTCTCGGCACGGCGACTGGTGTGACACCCGTTTCCACCTCAACGCACACGACGGCTGGCGCTTTCGATCCTACCAGCGGCCAGATTCGTGCTGAGTGTTTGTTTGGTCGGCGCAAACTGACCATCAACGAGTTCAGTGTCCGCGCAAACGATCAGACTAAGGAACTGGCAGATCTGCTGTCGCGTCGGCCGATCGATTGGAAGTTGACGCTCACAGGTCCGACGATTAGTCACTCGTTCAAGCATCAACTGATCGTCGAGTTGCCGTTAGTCAAATACGACGTTGTTGAAATCAACGCCGGCGGTAAGATTGCCGCCCTGAAGATCACGCCAAAACCGCTTTACGATGTCGTTCAGAATTTCGCCATTAAGGCGACATTGATCAACACAGTCACCAGCTACACCACTTAAGCAGGGACCGGTGGTCAGGGGCCGGGGATCAGGGAAGAACATCTCTTGGTTACGGACCCAACCACCTGCCCTCGACCCATTCTTAGGAGAATTGAAATGAGCAATGAATTGACAGAAACCAACCAAGACCAACAAACCTCCTTGATCCCTGATTCCCGACCTCTGGCCCCCGCCTACGATGCTGATGCGGATCAAACAATCGAATCCTACCGGATCGTTAATGCTCCGGATGGGACGAAGAAACGTTACAAAGTTCGCCACATCTTTGGACCGATCAGTGATGAAGTTCAGTTAGAGTTTTACAAACGAGCTCGCCTGGTGATGGAACGCGATGTTAATGGCGAGTCCGATATTTCGCTCGACAACGATTCGATTGCTGCCGCGATCTATCTGCACGATACGACTGCAAAAACCATCCAGGGCGTCGATCTTAATGGCGTTCGCGATTGGAAGGCGACCGTAGTCAGCGTCCAGAGCAAACAGGATTTCGTGAACGAATGTCTTCTCTATTGTGAAGTCTTCCCTGTCTCTGAAGACGCAGAATCTCAGCCGGAATCTGCGACGGAAATCGTCGATGCTTCCGAAGACGAGCTGTGTCCAGTTGAACCTGATTCGCTCTCGAATCAATTTCGCTATGCAGCTATCGTTCGATTTAACGGCAAAGAGATTCGTACTACGCATACTTTGCGCGCAGCAACCGGCGTCGAGATGATGCGTTACGCCAAAGTGAATCAGCGCTCCGCCATGCGACCGGGAACCAAAGGCAAGATCAAAACAGTTATCCCTTCAAAAGCCGCGGATTTTGCCGCTTTTTACGATGCAATGGTCGAAGAATCGTCCGTCACTGGATTCGCCGGTCGCGTTCCGTTGTTTGTTAAGAAAGCTATCGCTGAGCTTCACCTGGCAGAAGAGGAAAAGCGCCTGCGGGGAAACTAGCTCGCCTCACCCCTGCTGTCGAAGCACTGGCGGCGAGGCATTTCAAATTCACTGATGGCGGCGGCCGTTGTCCCGGCGAAGAAGACTGCGGCGACTTTCAAGCGGCCGCGGACGTCGACGATCTTGATGAGAACGGCCAGCGGATGGGCAAGGCTCACGTCTGTCGCACTTGTCCATTGCTGGATACCAAGCCGAGTAAATCAATTGCAATCGAAGCCGATCAAACAGTTTTGTCGTGGCTCGAACGTTTCGATCAGGAGATAACGGCAGGTCGAACACTGGTGATCGAAGACCTTTCGGCATTGCAGTGGGAATGCTGGATCTTCTGGTCAAATTTAAAGCAGATGTATGACCGAGCACATCAACAACGACTAGCTGGAATGTTCGAAATGTTAGTGGCGATGATGATGAAATGACGACCATGGAATATCTTAAATCAATTGACACGGAACCCGCCCAAAAGCCTGGGCGGACTGAATCTGCTGGAAAACCCAATCGAAAAACAAGGCAGCGAATCAGCTGCCCGTGTTGCGATATGGCCGCCGCTGAAATTATCCACGGGGATTTAGTAATAAAAAGCAGACACCACGGGAGAACCCACGTTACAGTAATCAGTCTGTATAAGATGAAGGGGCTGATCGAAGAAGCCCTCACCTCTTTGTGAGTGTTAGCCGCGCGAAGGGACCGCTTTTTTCTCCGTCCAACGTCCATTGCCAGGTATCAGTCTTCCGGTTGTAAATGAATGTGTTATGGTAAGCCTCGTCCTTCATATTAAACACAAATGGAATCTTGTCGCCATCTGGTTTGCCTCGGCCGAGTATTCCGTTAGACAGCCCGCCTCCTTCCGTGCTGTCAAGCCAAAGGCAGGTATATTCGTTAGTGTGCGGATTCTGTTCGATGAATATTATCGCTTCATACGCAGGGCTGCCTTTTGGGTTCTTTTCCTGAGATACTTCGTACAAACGCATATATTCCCGATTGAGCACCCATTCCGCATCGACGTAATGTGTGGTCTCCTTGCCACCAAGCGTACCTTTTAGGATCCACTTACCGACTAGATGATCTAAAAGATCGCTTTGCGGCATCGATTGTTGCGCTCTTGAAAAAGGTATAAAGGCAGTAAGGCACAAAAATAACGTGACCAGAATTCGTTTCATGGCTAATCTCCTGTCGTCGCTGTTGATAGCAACACAATACACCCGGTCGGTGACAACGGTGTGTCAGCGTGAAAAAGCGCTTTTGCAAAATTTTCAGGCAGGTAATTTAGCTACTTTACCCAGAACAGACGATGAGTATGATTATCTTTAAGTCGAGGACAGAGTTTGACTTATCAGTTGAGCCGGTGCCGAAAAATGGCCAGATAGTATCGAGAAGCGCTATGGATTTGGAAAAAATATTGCCCCAGTTGATGCCGCTGGCATGTCAGTGGGCCGAAGAACAATCCCAGTACACACTAAGAAACGGAACCCCGCTAACCGGACGCGATCTGGACATTGCTCGAAATGTGGGTGTTAGCCGGCCAGACTTGATCCGAGTCCTTGTCGTCACGGCGATGCCTCGTCCACAGCATCCTTTGTTGGCAGAAGCGGCGGAGCAACTTCGATTCTTGCGTCCTGATACGCAGGGACTGACGCTTGGATATGGAATTTTCGTTAGAATAGATTGTCAGCGTGATCGGACTCTGATTGCGCACGAATGCAGGCATGTTTATCAATATGAACAGAGCGGTTCCATAAAATCTTTTCTGGAAGTTTACGTGCCCGACTTACTGAAGTTCGGGTACGAAAGATGTCCGTTAGAAGTGGACGCTTGCGACGCAGCGGGACGATGCACGTTCAGTTGGACATCTAGTTTATAATGCGATTCGAAGTTACAGATGTTGCGCCTTTAGGCGAAACGGTTTACATTTTAACATATATGTCGACACTTCAGCGCAACGAGACAATCAAGGGTTCCCTGCTGAACCTTGATTCGGATTTACAATCAGAAATCGATCTGGTCAGGCAGTACTACGAATTTAAAGATCCCGATAGCGGAATAACCTACCTGCGCGACCACCGTAATCTTTTACCCGTATTGCTCGCTGGTCGAAAAAAAGTAGATGAGGTGTTTGGCAACGGAACGAGACTGATACTTGATCTTGTTCATTTTTACGATTGTCCGGGCTCGAGCCAGCTTTTCGTTCGGATAGCCACGCCGCTATCAACTGAAGCATCTTATCCATTACTGACTAGATTCGATGAAGAATGGTGGCTGAACGCCTCCGACCAAACTAACAATGAGCTCAATTTTACATTGGAGTTCATCTAGTGCCATTTGATTGGTCTGACTATATTTCCCTTGCTGAGCAGTTGAAGAATCAATCAAGCGAAGCTTGTCAGCGCTCAGCCATTAGTCGGCTTTATTACGGCATTTTTTGTTCGGCGAGAAATTTCCTAGAAACGAACGAATTAACCTACAGAGAGGGAGATATTCATAGCAAAGTCTGGAACGCGTTTAAAAACCAAGGTCGGCAAACGCATAAGGCAGTTGCTGTGGCAGGTATGAGGTTGCGCGACCTGAGGAACGCGGCGGACTACGTCGACGAGATCAACAAACTGGATGAAAAACTCGCTCTTGCGTTTCTGGAAGCCAATAAACTGCTGCTATATCTCAAACAGATTCAGGGTCACAATACATAAAGTGATCTGAGCGCATTCCAAACAAATAGCGAGATGAAAAGAATCGGTTTAGCCAAAGCAATTGCTGTCGTTCTCATTCTACTGGCACCAATCATCACGGACAGTTTACTGATGCATCGGTACAACTATTACCAGGAGTTGCTGCGGCAGTACGAATGCTATCCTCAATCGCCAAGGAATCTCTGGTACCTTAAACGAAACGAATGCATTGGCGACTTCGATGGCGATGGAGCTAACGGATCTGTTGTTTTGAACCTGGACCACGTTCAAGATGCCATAACTGGCAAAATAGTGATTAAAGACGGCGGTCGCGATCTTTTTCATCTGGGTTATGTTTATCAATCTGAACCCGATGAAATGGTTCTCCTCGCTATTTATAGAGAAGGCAGCAACGCCCATTTGATTGTGCTCGATGAAGTCACGCAACAAACACCACTTGCGGCAGTTTTCGGTTGGGACGGCCGACAGATAGCCCAAATGCAACCTTCCGCGATGGAACGCGAGATTCTGGCCGCTCTTCGCGCACAGTACGGACAAGCTGAATCCGGTTCGTGGTTTCAGTTTCGAATGTTTCGAAAGCCGCTATTATTTTTATATTATGCTGGTTTTCTGGTCGTTTGGTTAGCTCGTCGCTCACGTGTCATTGGCCGGCTATGGCAGGAACTTAACGCTGTACCGAAGGTGTAACGCTTCCTAACGAAGCTCTGCGGAACGCCCAACCGTACTTTTCGAATTCGTCGTTGCACTGGCCACCTGTGCCTGCACCGGCTGTGTCTTAATATCTTCCAGAAGCTGTACCAGCGTCTGCTGCTCGGTCACATATTTCGTCCGCACCACAACCGTGCCTCCAATATAATCGTGAAGAGCGCGCCGCTTGTCATTAAAGAGTGTCGTTCCAATCTCCAGCAGCGACCAAAGAGCCGCAGCTAATGCGATGAAAGCCTCAATCCGCTCTACCGCGCCAGGATCCTGGATCGTGCCCAATCGACGCTTGATATATATGGCAACGGTTATAACGTTGACTACAACATAAAAGGACTCTCGCAAAAAGGCTCTGGACATTGTTATCGGTCCTTCGTCGAGATCAAGAACCTTGATGCCCATTGCCATCTTGCCGACCGTCTGACCACATGCACCGTGCATCAGAACGTTATAAATCCATTTTCCGCACTGGCTTACCACAATCACAAGGACAAGGGCGATCATCGGGCCATCCATACCGTTCACCCAGGCACTTAGCCATGCCAGCGGTGACAGGATAATATCATCGATGAATGCCGCGCCGACTCTTCTCCAAAAGGTGTTGTATTTTGGACTTATCCTCATTGTTGAATGGATCCATGCCTTTTTGGGATTCGTGTTCCAGCTATAAATAAAATAGCGCCAACGGCCCGTTGGTTCCAACTACTTTATAGGAATGATTTCCTGATTTTCGGCTTCTGCTCGACCATCTTGGCATTGCACTTGCTAAACGTTCGGGCACCGAAAACTACTTATACATCGTGTGCGAGGGCTTCCTTTTATGAATAAAAGAGTTCCCCCCGGTCCCAGCCAATATCTGGCCCTGAAAAAATCGTTTATCTACAATTCTCTGTCCGTTTTTGATCGCTGCTGGAAGGAACATGGTGATCTGTTTCGGGCCAAAATGATGCCGGGTATGACGTGGTATCTCGCCTTACATCCTGAAATGGTCGAACGCGTTCTTACGGGCCATGGCAAACTTTATCAACGCCCTCGGTCAATGCATAAACAATTAACCTTGTTGTTCGGCGAAGGACTCCTGACGAGCGAAGGCGAAAAATGGCGACGCCAACGCCGAATGATGCAACCAGCTTTTCATCGACAGAGCCTGGCTGGTATCGCTGCGATAATGACGCGATCGGCTCAAGACCTTGTGGAAAAATGGCAGAAACTTCCCGACAGCAGCGTAATCGATTTGTTGAGTGAGTTGCAGGAGATCACCTTGAACATCGTCGGTGAATCATTGCTGGGTGCGGATCTGGAAGGAAAGACTGACAAGTTAAAGCAATCCTTCCTGCATTGCGCGCATTTCGTTGCGCGACGAACTGGTCGCCCGATCAATCTACCTGTCAGGTTTCCAGGAGCTAAGAATCGAGAGTTTCTCACCAATCGAGAAACACTGGACCGCATAGCACTGGAGATCATCAAGGCTCGTCGACAGAATGCGAACGGCCAGCGAGATCTGCTGGCGATGTTAATCGAAGCTCGCGACGCAGACACGGGTGACGGAATGACCGATCAGGAGATCAGGGACGAAGTTGTGACTTTCCTTTTCGCCGGCCACGAATCCGTCAGCCTGACGCTGTTGTGGACGTTCTATTTGCTGTCACAACACGAAGATATTTTGCAGAATCTGCGGAACGAGGCAGACAGCGCTCTCAACGGCAATCCGCCTGGTCCGGAAGATTTCATGAAATTGCCTTACGCCCGAATGGTCATCGAAGAGACTCTCCGGTTGTATCCTCCGGCCTGGTTTCAGCCTCGCCAGCCGATCACTGAAGATGAGATAGCAGGTTATCCAGTATCGAAGAAAGATTACATAATAGTGTCGTCCTATTTCACTCACCGTCACCCGGAATTCTGGCCTGA
>DASRDY010000136.1:0-17563 GCA_035652355.1 Blastocatellia bacterium | reverse complement strand
GCGACACATGCTCATTTTGCTCCTGTTCCAGGTAATCGCTTGTGAGCAGTCCGGACAAATATCGAGCAAAAATGTCCTGTGCCTGGGGCAAACAGTCACCGGCATCAACTCCCAGATTCGTCGACAGAATTTATTTTCCTGTAAGCAACCGGGGCAAACTTTGGGAATCCCAAAACGAACATGATCTCTGAGAATCCAGCTATCTGAAAACCCATCTCGCCACATTCTGAGCCGCAGGAACTCGTCATCAGGAAGCCTTATTGTATTCTGTAATTTTTCGAGTCCAGCTTTTTCCCCTAGCCAACCATTCCAGCCTTTGGTCAGATTTGCTTTGATACCCGAGTGCTGAAGAATCCATAAGGGAGAGGAGTAACAATTTTCTTCAGTCAGCCGAAGAAGATACCCCATCAGGCTTTCATTTCGATCAGGTATAGGCGTTCTCAGTAAAGTAGTTGTTAATTCATCGGCCATATGTTGGTTAAACAAGCTTGTCGCTAACAATGATTCTTGCCATTTGCCTACATAAGGCTATTGCCCATTATAGATTTCCGTGGCGTGATCCTGACTTTATTGAAGGTGTTGCCCTTCGATGGCTGGATTGAAGCGACAGAATACTCTTTCAGATTGTCCAATCCCATTCGAAACGGATTTGGCCGATCCTTTGCGCTTGATGCCAGACGCTCCTGATAGACTTCAGCCAGCAAGCTCAAATCGATACAGGAAAGGGACCTTTCTATAGCAAAGCGAGCCGCAGTCCTCAGCAGCTTCATCACGTAGCCTATGATCCCGTTGGTCGCGAAATAGAGAGGGTATGCCATTTCCTCGGCTTGAAGCTCGCTTCTCTTCGGTAACGGCAGGAACTGATCTACTTGGGCAAGGAAGGTACGGAACTCGATCTGTTGTTCAATGGTCTCCCAGCCAAATGGGTCCAGATGAAGTCGGAGAGAGAAACGTCGTTCCAGTTGCGCATTGGCCTGTAGTATGACGTCAGAGTAAGGCATACCTGCCAGAACCACAGGAATATTTGTCTCATTGAGCAGGTCCTTTAGCCAGTTTGATACCGTGTTAAGCACCAGGTTTGAATCTCTATCAATAAAATGTTGGAACTCATCAAGGATGATCAACTCTACTCCACATGCTTTCAATAAATGCTTGAGTCGCAGAGTTTGATTAACTACTGTGCCGCGGTCTGCTGCGGGATCACCAAGTGCCATCAGCAGCTTCGTGACTAGGCTCTTTGTGGTTGCCGGAACTGGAATCGCTGTTGCTATAACCGGGACACGAACTCCGGACCGACCTGATTCTCTTCGAAATCGATTGGCATAGCTACGACAGGTCGTAGTCTTCCCTGCTCCCTGATAACCAGTAATCAGCAGGCACTCCGGCTCTGCCGCTATCCTGGAATGGAAATGACAATGCTCGATCTGTTGTTTGATATGATTAAGGCGCGGGAAGTTGATATATATCCGCTCGATCATTTCTTTTCGTTCGATATCAGATTTCCCGGCCAATGTGATGCGTTCTTCGGCCATACCAATAACCTTTTACCTTGGTAAATTATAACCGCCGCTCCAGCCTGAGGCCTCTACGTCGATCACTATTGGTGACTGTACTACTGTCACAGATTCTGTCGTGTCTTTAGCGCTTCGCTCCCTCATAGCTGACGCTTCGACAGGAGATTTTTCTTCATCCTGGTTAGGTGAAATGGTTTGCCCGGAAGATTCCGAATTGATAATCGTAGGACGGTCAATTGTCCTTCTCAGCGTTTTCGGTATCACCGCTTGCTCGGTTTGAAAATCAGGCTGAGAAATATTCATTGCGCGCGCCACCCGCTGGCTTGCACTGATTTTGCGCTTGAGTAGTCGTTCGCGTTCGACGATTTGCTGTATATGCCCTTTCGCTTCGATCAAAGCCCCAAGATCAACCTGACTGTTTGCTGCCCTGCGCGCGTACCGCTGAATAATCTTATGCTGCCACAGAGTCACCCCGAACGTATATTGCTGATCCAAAGCGGGAACAGCTGCATACTCGTTTTTCAATTGATCCCAGACGTAGACGGTCGATATGTCGTTAGGATCGTATTTGAGTCGGACCTTTTCATGACTCTTAACGGCCCGACGAAGCACGGACAGATCTGGACTGTTGTAGTGCAACCCGAATAGCTCGATGCCTGATCTGCCAAGTTTTCGGTGCTCAAGGAATCCGAGGAGTATTTTTAGATCGTCTGCTTGAGATGGGAGTCTCGGCGGCCATTCGGCAATGCTTTGTTCCCACCGCCTAACCGGAATTTCTCCAATACCGCGATGAATGTTCTGATGATAGATATCGATAATCCAGATATGAACCATTTCCAGCAATGCATCAAGCGTGACGATTGCATGCCTTTGCGGGTCGTAGTCCTGCTTATCAAACAGCGTGAGGAATGTTGTGCCTGGCAGACGGTGCAATAGTCGTTTATTCTGGGTTCCAAACCATCGCTCAATGCTGGCTTTATACCAGGCCCGTCGAGGCGGCGCGTGCTGAACATTGATTCCTAGCTGTAGGCATGCATCCTCGAAAGAGCGGCTATGGAACTCTTTCCCATTATCGACGACCAATAGTTCCGGTACACCATAGGTTTGCCAATTGTTTCGCACAACTGGATACGCTTTTTTGACGTAGCTCTTCGGTCTGACTGAATGCAGCAGGCACTGCATGACAGAATGATATCCGGGGCTATGAAAGCTCAGATAAAACCCCAATACCATCTTGCTGTACACGTCAAGTAACGTGGTCATCCAAGGTCTACCGAGCGGCAATCGCGTTTTCGGATCGACAACCATAAGATCCAGCTTAGTGTGATCGCATTCGACGCGCTCTAACGCCTTTGCCGGTCTTGGACCTTGCTGATTGGCTCGGTATTTTTCATTAGCATATCTCTTCCCAAATCGCGCAGCATCTGTTTCGTAAGGGTTAAGCCGCTGAACAAATCTATAAATGCTGCTGATGTTAGGCAGTGGCAATCGATCTGCTGATTCCCGGAGACGGTTCTCTGTGAGTACCTTTTCAATAACTTCTTCATATACAGACTGAACAGTTGGACGGTTACTGCTGAGATATTTTGTTCTTACTGCTTGATCAACGATCCGGGCGATCTCAACGGCCTTCTGATCTGCTGTCTCATCGAACTGGCGAAGTCGGCTTCCGGAGTATTTTGTTTTGCGATTTCCGCGCGATTTGTAGGCCGGGATTAGAACACGTATGTCTTGGCCGGCATTAATAAAAAGATTGTACCACCGGTTTACGCTGTTCCAGGAGGGCGGGCGAATGTCACGTATCTTCTCACTTACTGACCGAATGATCGGGTTAAGTGTTTCCCTGGTCCGACCAATCGGCCCTGAATCAATGACTGCCTGAACAAAATGTAACCGTCTTTGGGCTTCTAACCTGAGCGGATCATTTTCACTGAGTTGGGATAAATCTGCTATACCAGTGGTGGCGAGCCTTTGCTCCAGTACTGAATGCTGGTCATTATCACCTAATAATGTAAGTTGGCCGCTGAAGAGACGTTCTAGCAAGCTTTGCGCGGTAATGGCCGTGCATCCATTCGTGCTGATGTTGCTAACCTGAACTTCTCCATTGGGAAGCAATTTTCGTATTACGAAACGCTGTCCTCTTTCCACAAATTGATTTCCAGTCTTCAGTCGATAGTCCTGCAAGCTACGACCTCCTGATTGATACTGCTTCCGAGCTGATTAAAAACTGGGGTATTGAAAACGGTATTGGAGGGAGTGACGGCTAGGCCGCCAAATCTATTTCAACACTTTCAATGCAGATAGAGAGTCTATTCTTTTCGATCCTCTAAGCTGCTATTCGTCATCATAAGTCACGTAGTTTATAGCGTTGCGCTCCAAGTTCTGCTTGGACCGATCATATCGCATCACTGTCTTTGGATCGCGCCATCCCCCTGCTGCCTGTATCTCTGCATACGTTCGTCCCTGGTCCAGCGCTATGGTTACAAAAGTCCTTCGCGCGTCGTGTGGACTGGCATGGCCAAGACCAGCGTATTCCGACCAGCGCTTAACGATATATCGTATCATTCTTGTCGTCAGAGGCTTGTTGTATTCAAGCGTCCGGTGGTTACGCATCGGCTGGAATAGATAGGCATCAGGACCATCGCTTCTGACCGTCGGCAGCTGTCTTCTTCCCTCATCCAACCTTAGGTATTGATCAGCTGCTGCTTTGATATCATTGGGAAGAGGTATTACCCGCTCCCTTCCTCCTTTAACCTTTACCTGCAACGCCCATCGCTTCCCTGCCCAATAAATAGATGAAACCTTCAACGACGCGACTTCCGCCACTCGCAATGAAAGTCGCCAAAGCATAAGCATGATGGCATAGTCCCTTGCTCCCTCAGGGGTGCTCTGGTTCGGACCGGCCAGCAGATAGCGAACTTCTTTGGGAGAAAGCGCCCTTCCCTTCTTATCTTCCGGTAATGCCGGCGGAGGCACCAGCTTTGCCGCGGCGGGATTTAGCTGAACAATTCCGGCCACCTTTAAATACTCGTAGAATGACCGAACAACAGACAACTTTAAGGCAACCGTCGCTGGTCGCCTTCCTGCCTGGACAAGCGCATCTCTCCAGCGCCGGATGTCGTCCGGTGTAACAGAGACCGGATGTGCATTACCGATAAAATCGAAGAACTCGTCCATAACCTGACGGTAGTTGCGGCGGGTGGCTTCAGAAACAGATCTCTGGCAAAAGGCCGAAGTGATCTTTTGATCGAACTTTATCGCGAGGGCTGTAGCAAACATCTAAATCCCAATTTAGTGATTCATCTCAAGCTTTCGATGCGGTATCTGAAAACCGATGATCTCCCGAGGAAGATTTTTCGTCAAGCGATTTCCTGAAACTACCATTAGCGGAAATAACCTCGAGTAGTTCCACAGGTCATTTTTCGGCCTCTATAACCCATTTCCGAACGCCCGGCTTTTCTGGAATTTTTCGGGTGAACTGGCTTGAATCGAAGTGACTATTTTCATTTTATGAGCGAGATTTTCAATTTATGTGCGAACTGACACATGGGTCTTTCAGTGAACAATATGAGAATTGTTCAAGCAAATGGTCTAGCTGGTAAGTTTCTGCTGGATTAGGGTTAGCAGGATTTCTTTCTCTTCCCTGCCAACCAATTTTTCAGTAAACGATCTGCTCGGGTACACCCAGAAGGGTTTGGTGACTCGTTTACAACTCGGTCACATCCGTTCGAAAGTTTCCCTTCTCTCCAGCAAATCAACTGAAAGAATTCAGAAAACTTCATCATCTGCGCACGGCCTCGCCTAATTCTGGGGTCTCTTCAATAACCATACGCGATCTAAGTTTGGGGTGCGCGATAGGTCGGTATTGTCTCAGTTTTTTCACAGACTCGCAAACTACGCGTCCTTCTTGCTGCGACCTCTTAATAGCGCGATGCCTTGAAAATCATTCGTTATCTATCTGTTGCGTTTTCAGTAATCTCACCGATATGAAGAATAGAGATTTTTCGCGCACCTTTTCTTAGGACTTCCCAGACATCGAGGCTTCCCCTGGGTAAGAACTCGTTGATCGGCCGTGCTATTAATATAGAAGAGTCTTCAGAAGCTCCGAGGGTTTCGAAAACACAGGTTAACGTTTTCCCTGTCGGCACATTTTCGCTGCTTTGATTCATAGAGGCGTTATGATGATGAGCGATGTGTTGTGCCACGCCTTGGAAGAAGGCATTCAACTGAACGAAGAGAAATACATCTGATACGCCATACCATAGGCGATGAATGCTTTTGTCAGTGATCACGGATCAGTCAACAATCACGATGACATAAATTCTGTTTTCATTATTCGGATGCATTTTCATGTTGGCCCCTGAAACTTTCGGCCTTATTATACATCCACACACCGGAATTAGGCAGAATTCCAATATCCCCCTACCGGATTTCATAATATTCGGATAGGTCGAGGTAATCTGTCTTTAATGATCGACGAAACGGTTTTTTCTACTTCGCCGAACCCTCGTTTTTTCTATATCACGCCTTCGGTTCAGGCGGCAATTGCCAAAACCAAATACGTGATTCGATTACGCCAGGGTTTGACCACCTTGATCGGAGATGTCGGGCTGGGCAAGACTTCCCTTCTTCGCCTTCTCTACAATGAATATGCTGACGACCCGGAATTCAACGTTGCATTCATGGTCAACCCGAAGCAAACGTCGGAGACCGCGTTCTTAAAGGCTATCTGTGCGGAGTTTCAGGTGCCCACCCGCCGCAGTCAGCGCGAGACAGAATATGAACTGCGCGCGTTCCTGATAGAACAATACCAGGCAAACAAGAATGTTGTGTTATTTATCGACGAAGCACAGCAACTCCGTGGCGCAATGTTCGAACAGATCCGCCAGATTCTTAATTTCGAAACCGATGATGCCAAGCTTTTATCGATCGTGATGGCTGGACAGGTTGAACTGCGGTACAAGCTGGCCGATCGGTCGAAACGTGCGCTCGTTAGCCGTATCGCTGTTTCTTCGACGCTCGACGCCCTCACGATGGAAGAGACCAAAGGTATGATCGACTTCCGCTGTAAGGTCACCGGCGTCAAGAATCCGTTTGAATCAGACGCAATAGAGACGATCTACAACGTCAGTAAAGGGGTGCCGCGCGACGTAATTAAGCTGTGTGGACTATCTGTTCAGTACGCAATTCTCAACGACCTGGACACCATAGGGCAGGACGTCGTTGCGCTCGCAGTTCCTGACGTTCCAGTTCCAGAAGCTGAGCCAGAACGCAAAGTCCCCAGCAAGAAAGGAACAATGCGAGCGGCTCGTGAGGCAACAGCATGAGTGAACCGAAAAGGCTAGTATCATTCAGAGATTTGGCGAAGGCGAAGCCGCAAATAAAAGAAAATCAAGGCGTTGACAGCTCGATAGCTTCCGCGAAACCTATCCCAGAACCGACCACGATAACTCTTCCGGAAGCTACCGGAGAACCTACCACAATACCTACGACAGAAGCGCATCGGGAAGCTATACCAGCAGGTTTCACGATAGCGCCTACAGCGCCTTCCGTGACAGCTTTCGCCATAGCTTCCACGAAAGGCCAGATGATAGCTACAACTAAACCTACCGTAGAAGCTTCCGAGATAGCCTTCCCAGAACCCTCCACAAAAGCTTCCGAAGGCAGGGCCGAGCCCTACCAGACCTTGGAGGCGACGCATACGGGAAGTGAACAGAAGCTATATGGTTTTCTCTACCGTGAAACGATCAGCAAAGGGAAAAAAGTGTTCCAGGCAACACAGCCTTACCTTCGGGCGAAGACAGGAATTACAGGACCGAATACACTTCGTCGTGCCATCAGAGGGCTGCACGACAAATTGAGTATCAGAGTCCTTACGGATGCTCACGGTGATCGGGCCGGAACTGAATATTACGTCTATCCACCAAAAGAGATCATAGCATCTCGTAAAGAAGCTGGGATCGAGATTCATCCGGTCACGAAGGATATAAGAAAACGCATCGCGACACCTTCCGCAGTACCTTCCGTGGAAGCTTTCCGGGCACGTATCGGGACAGGTCACGCGGAAGGATCAACGAAACGGTTCGCGAACACTTCACCAGTGGACCTTCCAAGACCTTCCGAAACGGCCTGGCATGATAAATATATTATAAATCCTAACGGTCCTGACAACACATCGTCGGTTCCGCAGCAAGGAACCGACGATGAGAAGTTATCGAAAGTCCGAAAACTCTTTGAACAACTCAGTAACGGAGGGCAATGGAAAGACGATAGGGATCTGAAAGCTTACGCGGAAATCGCGAAGGTCAATCTGCCCCACATAACACTCGGACTTTGCTACTCGGTTTCGAGGTCGCCAGAACACAAGATGTCTTCACTAGCCTATGCGGTACCGGCGATTCTCAAACACGCCGAAGATATGGATGAGTTCTCCGAGACGACCCTTGAAGAAATTGCGTATCGAACAAAGCGCAAGACGATGAACTGTATCGCAGAAGGGAAGTGGACCATTCCCGATTGGGAAACCGGAAAGGAGTAGGCATCGATGGCTAATCAATTGCAGACATATTCGGCGTGAGTGACATCATTTCTATCAAATATCCGGATCGCTCATCGAGATCAAAGAGCACATTCGGTCAGCTCAAAATAAGGGCTTAGGAGCGCGCAACCGAGAAGTGATTTCCCAACATCAGGCGAGTTATGGTTGCCAGGAACAAGACACTTGGGAAAAATCGATCGTTCAATAGTTTCCGTAAACTTGCGTTCAGAGTTTCTAAATTTAGGAAGCAGCGGCTTTTCATCAGCTAATTTCTGATGGATGAAGAAGTTCTACGAAACCGAGACTTGAAAACTCGCACCATTAGTAGGGGAAATTAATTGGACCAAAACATCAATAATCGAGAAATTCAATAAAGAACTTGAGCGAGGTTCTATGTGCGAATGACAAAGAAATCCGGCTCGACAAAAGACGTCCTGATTACGTCAAAATACGAATCCGAGGTATGAGAAGACCTGTCTTAAAAACGAACTTCTATGAACCGTCCACGCCTAGCTAGATCCGTTGCCCTATTTTATTTTTCCTTCTTCTTCGCATTAGATTTAGACCAATGTATTGCCTCGTGTTTTGGCATAACCGGCAGTTTCGAAGGCATCTCCAGATCATCGTTAATTAATATCTCAAGACATATTCCCGCAAGGTGCGCGTATTCCAGCAACACCAATAAAGGAGGTTCGCGCACTCCTCTTTCGTACCCGGAAATGCTGCTTTGCAAGACTCTCTGAGGGTAACCGAGACGCTCGAGCATTTCCTCCTGGGAAAGTCCCAGCCCGTTGCGAATAGCCAGGAGTTTGCCGCCCAAACAACTGGGTTTATTTCGTGACGCCCGACCCATCAGGAGTTTCCTCCTGATGGATGGGTTTTCAATCTTTTTGCCTTGTTAATTAGACTAAATAGTCTTATTATTATGTTGTGCTTTGGTGACGCTGTGACGAAAAATCTATTAGCCTTGACTGCCATTCTCATAGCAAGCCAAGTGAAGAGGTTCAAGCATTGGCAAAATGACCGTTTTTCAAATTGTGAGAGCACACACGATAGCACGAGACCAGGTCTGTAGTCATCAACAGATAGAAGTATGAAAATAATCCCGATCTTTGGCAAAGAGCCGGAGCAGATCGAGGAGCGGATCAGATTATTCCGTGCAATTGGCTGCGAGATATATCAAGACGGAAACGGCCAGATATACGCTGTAATGGAGGCGCGACCGGAGTGGTTGAACATACCTGACTTACTGATCTACGAGACAGGTCGAATACCGTTGCAGTGGGTAGCGATAAAAGGAAATTGGATTTCGATGCGTTGAAAGATAATTAACGAACTATGCGGTTATTCGCGATTGCCATGCTGGCCAGAAAAAGCGAGGGAGTATTTGAGCGGATAGAAATGATTCCGACCGTAGTGGCTGCTAGTTCGGAAAGGGAAGCAGGCAAGGAGGCCAAACGGGAAGCGCGCAAGACGTACCCCAAAAATGAAGGCTGGACCATTCTCGGAAAGGCCATCGAGATCAGCCACGCGAACGTGCTTCAAGGAATTATGACAACGGAAGAAGACGGGGTACTTTCATTATCCAAAGAAGTATCAGAACGGATCAACTAAGGGCGCGGCGGAGCAAGAAAAGAATCAAAATGCCATCTACCAACAGGTTCAGGAGTTCAGGAACAATATTTGGCACGGTGAACTGGCCCAGCACCTGCCTCTGGAGGGCCACGTACACAAGGATGTGGTGGCCCCGAAGATTCTGTTTTCCGCGTTCAATAAAGTTGTTTGATCGGTTACTTTTGCCAGAAGGAAGTTAGGAGCATTGAAACACTGAAAAAATTTTAGTACATATTGACAAGCTACCGGCCGTGTCCTACTGTTTTGGTCTATGGCGGCCAGCCACGGTCTTTCGTAACGTAGTTTTCCGGGACTCTTTTTTTACGACCCAAAGAAGTCTTCGAGAAAACCAGTAAGGCGTCTTTACTCGCGTCTGCAAGCGATTGGTCCAGAACTGAGGATCGGCAATGCTGAGTAAGGTATTCGCTGACGTTACTGAATTCCTCTGCTTAATATACGTTAATCATTCCAGGAAATGATGAGAATTGTTCAGGGCAATAATTGAGACTGCGTTAATGCTACTGTAGACCAGTCTATCTTAACCGTCCGGTCTTTGGTTTTGCTGCAATAAGTGAGAAGCAGCAAATAAATAAAATAGGAATTTGGCCAGATCCGTCCATAGCTGGCCAGTGATTGGAGTATCTCCCCATGCTTCACTTCGCGTCGTCGCGTCGCCTCGCGAAATCTCTGTCTTTTAATCGCCTTCGGAGTCTCGCATACGGTCAATGGGCTTTGCTTGCGCACCGTATTTTGGTGTCGATACTGATTGGGGCAATGTTGCAGCCGTCACTGGGTCTGGCGCGAACGTTTATATCTTCGACCGCCAGGCATAATTCAGCTAACGGCACCGTTGCGCCCGCAGTATCTCCGATGCAGCAGCCGTCAAACGGGCAATCCTTTACTTATCTGCAACCAGGGTTTACGCAGGAGATCATAGGCATCTCGCCGCACGTAGGACATATTCCGCGCCAGGGGCCAGATATTATACTAGGCGGCGTAGCTTTCGCGCCCAACGGCGATCCGATGGTTGCCGATTGCGGTCCCCCGGGCGAAATCCATAGATTCGATTTGCAGGGTCAGGCGACTGTCGTTCACGACACGGCGATTCATAACCAAACAGCCCTGCCTACTGACCAGATTTGCGGATTGACCAATCATCCGAACGGACTTTTATATGGTAACACGAATACTGGCGGTCATGGCGTGGCTGAACTCGATCCAAATACAGGCGCGGTTTTGCGGACCTTGGGACCAGCCGGCAACTTTTTAGGCATCGCTGTTGATCCGCAAACTAATCATTTGGTTTATCTGAATAGTCTCTGTGATGGCTCGGGTTCGACTTGCAGTTTAATCGACATCGACCCATCCAGCGGTAGTTTCCGCATATTTGCTTCGCTGCCGATCACAGAGATCGAGTTTGGCGATGGACTGTTTTTCGATCCATCCGGCAATTTCCTTTTTTTGGCTAACCGTTCGTCATCGGCAGGGGCTACATGGCGATTGACAATTCTCAACCGGCTGGGACAGGTCGTGCAGGATGTGCCGATGGGGTCGGAGCCTGACGGCATTGCATTCCACGCTGTCGGACAACAGTTCGTTCTCGTCAATGATACTGACGGAACGATCAGGCGATTCGATTTTCCGAATAATGACTTTGCGCAAGCGCCGATCCAGTCTCTTTTTGCCAGCGGCGGTTTTTATGGCGATCTGGCACAGGTCGGACCTGATGGCTCGTTATATCTGGTACAGGAAGGCACACGATTCAATGATGGGACTGTAATTGCACAACCCAGCTTGGTTCGCCTCGGCGGCGGCTTTGCAGTGCCTCCGGGGGTGAAACCGGCCAATTTGTCAGTAACGCCGGCGTTCGATACAGCACCCGCGGGCACTATCACTTGCGTAATTGCTACAGTCACTGGACAGAATGGCCAACCCGCGCCGGGTAACCAGGTTGACTTCGCAGTTTCGGGAGCGAACTCTGCAATTGGACATGGCGCCACCGACGTCAATGGCCAGGCGCAATTCTGCTACGTCGGCTCGCAACCAGGCATTGATTCCGTTGTGGCCACCGTTGGCGGCTTTACTGCTACAGCAACCAGAAACTGGACCCTGTCGACCGCCGCCAGCATTACACTCGCGCCACGAACTTCATCGAGTCCGGCAGGTCAACAGTACTGTGTTGCCGCAAATGTGAACGATGTCAACGGCGTCTTTCTGGAAGGTGTGCAGGTTGGCTTTAACGTCAGCGGAGCAAATTCGGCGTCAGGCACGGCTCCGACTGATGCAAATGGCCAGGCCAATTTCTGTTATATCGGCGCAAACAACGGATCGGACTCGATTCAGGCAACGGCTGGCAGTCTCTCCGATACCGTAAATAAGATATGGACAGCGACGACTCCATCGGCAAACATAACACTGAGCCCGAAAACCGATTCCGACCGACCCGGCACTATAAGTTGCGTAATTGCCTCAGTCACAGATGCGAATAATGTCGCCGTCAATGGAACGCGAGTAGATTTCGCCGTCAGCGGGGCGAACGCAACTACCGGCTCACAGAACACCGATGCCAATGGTCAATCACAATTCTGTTATGTTGGCATGCAGTCAGGAGCAGATAATATAGTCGCCACAGTTGGCAATCTATCTGACACCGCGGCCAAAACCTGGATCGCTCCGCCGTCGCCCGGCAGTGTAGCGCTCAGCCCGAAGAATGTAACCGGCCAAATCGGTTTGCCGCATTGCGTAGTGGCGACAGTCCGCGATCAGAATCAGAATCCTTTGAACGGTACTCTCGTTAATTTCACAGTGGCCGGGGCTAACCCGACTATAGGTTCAGGTCTTACCGATGTGAGTGGTGGAGTGCCTTTCTGCTACGCGGGAGCTAACGCCGGTGTTGATACGATCAGGGCATCGGCAGGCACTGCAACTGATACCGCCAGCAAGACGTGGACAGCGTTGCCCTCAGCCGCCAATGTTGCGCTGTCGCCAAAAACCGCATCGCACCCAGTCAATAACCAGCGCTGCGTTGCGGCCACCGTTACTGACGCCAACCAAAATCCGGTGGATGCCGCCGTGGTCAGCTTCACAGTCACCGGCGCAAATCCCGGCAGCGGTACGGCGCAGACCGACCAGCTAGGGCAGACTACCTTCTGTTACCTGGGAGCGAACGCGGGCAGCGATTCACTTACTGCCACAGTCAGTGGTATTTCCGACACAGCGACAAACGTCTGGGTCACGCCTCCAACACCTGCGCCACCGCCATCGAACAGACTTGTAGTTGTTCGTCATGCTCCGAATATCAACGGTCACGTGGATGGCTCCATTCAGCAGTTGCTCGGCGAAAGCGTCAATCTTAACAGCGGAGCGGTGATCACCAATGATCTGATGGTTCCGGGAACGCCCACAGTAAATATTAATGGCACGCCAAATTATCAGGGGACCACTAATGGAACCGGCAATTCGCAGCCCACGGGTTATTCCGTAACGATCAACAGCGGTGTCACGTTAGGTCATGTCGTTCGTCATACCGATCCGATTACATTGGCCAATGTGCCTCTTCCACCGACTCCAACCGGAACACGTGACGTGAATATCAGCACGGCCGGTCAGAGCGCCGGTAATTTTTCAACCCTGCGCAACCTGACAATGAACTCCGGTACAGGCCAGATCAGCGTGCCTCCTGGGACATACGGGCAGTTTACCGCAAACAGCCAGTCAGGTTTCACCTTCGGCGTTGCCGGCAGCAGTCAGCCGACAATTTACAATCTTCAGGGATTAACGCTGAATAGCAACAGCAGGCTTATTCTGGTCGGACCGGTGGTTCTTAATATTGCGAACAGCGTTATGGTCGATTCTGGTGTAATTGCCGGCGACCAGACGAATACCTCACAGTTGAGCATCAACATCGCGCAGTATGGACTGACAATAAATTCCACCGGACAGCTCTACGGAAACGTAAACTCACCAACCAGCTCAGTGATGGTTAATGGAACTCTGAGCGGCGCTGTCAGTTGCGATCGGCTGACGCTAAATGGCGGAAGTGTCCTTAAAGCGGCGGGGGGCGCAGGCACAAATGCAGCGCCGGCAGCCAATGCGGGAGCACAGCAATCAATTACCTTGCCCACAAATTCAGTTACGCTCAATGGAAGCGCGACAGACGACGGGTTGCCCACCGGCGTATCCTTGACCTATAGCTGGAGCAAGATCAGCGGGGCAGGCACCGTCACTTTTGGCAACGCGACTGCCGCTTCTACTACGGCTACATTCAGTGCGGCCGGACGGTATGACCTGCGGCTTACCGTCAGTGATTCGCAGTTGGCAGGTACAGACGACATTATTATCACGGTAAGCGCACAGAATCAGGCTCCAACTGTAACTGCAGGCCCGGCGCAGACGGTTTCCATGCCAGGTTCGGCGTTATTGTCAGGCACGGTGACTGATGACGGGTTACCGCTAGGCAATGCGCTTTCAATAACGTGGACTAAGATAAGCGGTCCCGGCACGGTTACCTTCGCTAATCCCAATCTCCCGGAAACAACAGCATCGTTCAGCGACACCGGTATCTATGTACTGCGATTGACGGGAAGCGACGGAGTTCTCACGTCAACCTCTGACGTGAGCGTGACTGTAACCGCGGCCAACCAGCCGCCCATTGTCAATGCAGGATCGAGCCAGACGATTACCTTGCCAAACCAGGCAACGCTTAACGGAACCGCAACCGACGACGGACTACCGATCGGAAGCGCGCTGGCAATATCGTGGGGTAAAATTTCGGGTCCCGGCACCGTTGGCTTCTCTAACCCAGCGCAAGCCGCAACGACCGCGACATTCAGCGTTCCGGGCAATTACATATTGCGGCTGACGGCCAGTGATTCTGAGCTGAGCGCCAGCAGCGACGTAACCATTACCGTGAACGCGGCCAATCAGGCTCCTGTTGTATATGTTGCGCCTGGTCAGACAATCTCGCTGGGGCGCACTGCAAGTTTAAGCGCAATCGTGACCGACGATGGTTTGCCTGTCGGCAGCACGGTATCGCTCTCCTGGAGTAAAGTTAGCGGACCCGGCAGCGTCTCGTTCAGCGATCCGAGTCTGTCCTCGACAACGGCGAGCTTCAGCGCGGCCGGAACATATGTATTGCGACTGACATCCAGCGACTCGCAACTGAGCGGCACAGGTGATGTAACCGTCATAGTGCGGCCGTCGAATCAGTCTCCAATCGTCAACGCGGGCGCGGCCCAAACAATCAGCCTGCCTAACAATGCGACGCTGAACGGGACAGTCAGCGATGATGGAAATCCTGCTGGCACCATACCCTTTATAGCCTGGGGCAAAATTAGCGGACCGGGGGTTGTAACGTTTGCCAATTCACATCAGGCGATAACAACGGCCAGTTTCAGTGCTCCTGGAATATATGTGTTGAGGTTGACGGCGAGCGATTCGCTACTGGCGGGAAGCTCTGATATCACCATAACTGTAAATCAGGCCAATCAACCGCCGTATGTTGCGGCCGGACCAGATCAGACGGTCACATTGCCTAACGGCATAGTCTTGAACGGTTTCGCAATTGATGACGGTTTGCCTGCCGGCGGCGCGCTTTCGGTAAACTGGACCCAGGTTAGCGGCCCCGGTACAACGACTTTCGCTCATCCGGATCAAACCACAACTGCGGCCAGTTTTGGCAGGCGCGGCACTTATGTCCTGCGGCTCACAGCCAGCGACTCTCAATTCAGCACGAGCGATGATCTAACCGTAATCGTCAATCAGATCAATCAGCCTCCTGTTGTAAGCGCGGGGACAAACCAAACAATTTATCTTCCCAACAATAGCGTTACGTTAAACGGCAGCGTTACAGATGATGGCCTGCCTGATAACGTAACTCTGACCAGCACGTGGAGTACGGTAAGCGGACCGGGCAGCGTAAGCTTTGGCTCTCCGAATCAGCCGATAACCACGGCTACTTTCAGCACTGCGGGTCTTTACGTATTGCGTTTGTCAGCCAGCGATTCATTGCTCAGCGCCAGTTCCGATGTGACCATCAAAGTATCAGGCGGCTGTTCTCCTGCTCCTGATGGATTAATAGCCGCCTATCAAGGCGAAAACAACGCGAATGATGGACTGGGTTTAAACAACGGCAGCCTTGTCAATGGTGTAACGTTCGCTCCAGGAATCGTCGGCCAATCATTCCATTTTAATGGAACGGATTATGCGCAGATTCCTGATTCGCCCAGCTTGCATCCGACCAATCTCTCGGTCGAAGCGTGGGTTAAGTTCGATTCACAAGACACGCCTGGCGCGAGCGATGCAGGCTTGCAGTATATAATCTTCAAACGCAATTCCCGGCTAGGCAATTTCGAAGGGTTTTCGCTCAACAAATTCCGTGGGCAGGGAAATACCGAGGATCATCTCTTTTTCGTTCTCTCATCCAGCGCTGGAGTTACGTCGGGAGCCGGCTCGACTACGGTTGTGCAGGTCGGTCAATGGTATCACCTGGTCGGCACCTATGACGGCTCGAACGTGAAGCTGTATGTCAACGGCGTGTTAGAGGGACAAGCAGCGATCAATTTCCCAATCGACTATGGTCCGCGTCCGATCTTCTTCGGCACTTCCGGAGAGACAATTTTCGACGGCAAGTTCGCGGGTCAGCTTGATGAAGTCCATCTGTTCAATCGCGCTTTGTCTGCATCCGAAGTCCAATCTATTTACGTCGCCGACCGCAGCGGTTTTTGTGATCTCAATCGAGCTCCGGTTGTCACCGCCGGCCCCGGCCAGACTGTTAATACAAATCAGGCTAATCTGACTGGATCGGTTACCGATGACGGACTGCCAGCCGGCAACCAATTAACAATCTCATGGAGCAAAATTAGCGGGCCCGGTCAAGTTTCATTTGGCAATTCAGCGCAACCGGTTACAACCGCAACTTTCGATACTCCTGGTTTATATGCACTTCGCTTGACAGCTTCTGACGGTCAATTCACTCGCACGTCAGATGTAAATATAAAGGTTGCCTCTTCTTGTGTACCCGCGCCCACAGGCTTGATTTCCTGGTATCGCGCAGAGGGAGATGCAAGCGACGCGGCAGGAATCAACAACGGCTCCGTAGTCAATGGCGTGACCTTTACTCAGGGCGTGGACGGTCAGGCATTTAAATTCAATGGGGCGAATTTTGTCCAGATCCCTGATTCGCCTTCCCTCAAACCGACCAATGTTACTGTCGATGCTTGGGTGAGATTTGATTCATTGGATACCGCGGGCGCTAGCGCTCCGGGACTGGAGTACATCGTCTTTAAGAAGAATACCAGGACGTTGGAAGGCTTCTTTGAAGGCTACACGCTGATCAAGGTGCGCGATAACAATGGCAAAGACCGGCTGCAATTTATGGTATCGTCCCGTACCGCCGCTCTGGCCTGGGCAGTATCGACGACTGTTGTTACCACCGGGAAGTTTTATCATGTGACCGGCACCTATGACGGTACGAATGCGAAGATATACATAAACGGCGTTCTTGAAGGGACGGCACTCGGAGGCTTCCCGCTTGATTACAGAACTCGTCCTGTGTTCCTTGGAACGTCCGGCGAAACTTTTGACGGGAAGCTCACGGGAGCTCTGGATGAAGTCCACATCCTCAACCGAGCGTTGAGTTCGTCAGAGGTCGCTGCCATCGATCTAGCCGATCTGAATGGCTTGTGCGGAGGGCCACTGGTCAATGCCGGTCAGGATCAGACCCTCACCTTCCCGAACACAACCACCAGTCTGAATGGCACCGCAACTGAGCCCGGCAATCCAGGCGCGAGTCTCACCTATAATTGGACTCTGGTAAGCGGTCCTGGACAGGTGTCCTTTACGTCTCCGTCCGCGCTATCGACAACCGCGACTTTCTCGGCAACCGGAACGTACGTTC
>DASRDY010000135.1:0-45384 GCA_035652355.1 Blastocatellia bacterium | reverse complement strand
GGGAATTCCAGCCGCGGAAACCAACTCATCTCCCACCTGCAGCGAAGCCTTTTCTGCCGGGCTGTTCGAAATAACCTTGGTGATTACAACCCGATTGTCCAAGCGCTTTAATAATACTCCGATATCGCCATCATGACCGTCGTATGTGGGCAAAAACGCAGTGTGCGAGCTATCTGCCGCCCACGCCAGTTCGCGCAATATTTGATAAAAGGCTTCAGTATCTTCGGTGGCTTTCACCCGAGGCAGGTACAAGTCTCGTACGCGTTTCCATTCGGGACCGGCAAACCTGGCATCATAGTGCTCGTCGTGAATTATTTCCCAAACCTGATTAAACAGCTTCAGGCGGTGCTCCAGGTCTATTGTTGATGGCGGATGAAAGCGTGGTTCCAGAGGCCGAGCCTGAAGACAGATGACAATCAGAGACAGCAACACGATAAAGCGGAGAATTTTGCTCATCATCGGTCCTCAACAGACTACGAGGCGGATTTTTATGTGCGCAACGTTTGTTTCGGCCACGACCCGTGGGAAACTGCTCTCTGGGTGCAGATAGTATAAGACGATTCGGCGCTGCCGAAAAGTAAAGTTTTCAAGTAGCGCAGATTGAATGTCTGCACCACCTTTTGCTACTCGACGAATTCGACAGCGATTGGCGACGGGATTATCTTAGCCTTGTAAGCCTCATCAAGCAGTATTGCAACGGCTCGTCGACAGTCGGCGCTGTATTCGAGCGTCATGTCATTGACGTACATTCCCACGAATTCATCCGCAAGTTTCGGATCCATATCCCGGGCGAATTGCAGCGCGTAATCAAGAGCATCGCCGCGATGATCCAGCGCGTATTGAATACTTTCTTTTAGAATTCCGGAAACTCTGGACATTAATTCCGGTCCCAGATCGCGCCGAATTACGTTTCCACCGAGCGGTAATGGCAAACCTGTCTTTTCGTACCACCATTCACCGAAATCGATAACTTTATGCAGCCCTTCGTTCTTATAAGTGAGCTGCCCTTCGTGAATGATCAGTCCCGCCTCAACTTCTCCGGATTTGACGGCGTCAATGATCTTGTCGAACGGCACGACCTTGTATTCGACGTCAGGCGCAAACAATTTAAGGACGAGGAAAGCGGTGGTGAGAGTTCCAGGAACAGCAATGACCTTATTTTTCGCTTCTTCCGGACTCATCGGCTTTGCCGACACAATCATCGGACCGTATCGATCACCCATGCTGGCGCCGCTCGGCAGCAGGGCGTACTTGTCTGCAAGGTGCGCATAGGCGTGAATCGAAACTGCAGTAACATCGAACTCTGCGGTGGTTAGAGCTTTTCGATTAAGGGTTTCTATATCCTGAAGCACATGAGTAAAATGCAGATCGCCGGTATCGATCTTGTCCTTTGCAAGAGCATAGAACATGAATGCGTCGTCCGAATCCGGACTGTGCGCTACCTTAATCTCGCGGGTTGTCATTTGATTCTCCTGGGAGCGCACGCGTCACGCGTGCTTGTCTCCAATGTGGAAATTGTTGCGGCTCGTTACGAGGGAAGCACGCCAGAAGCGTGCGCTCCCATGTCCGCGACTTCGCGAACGTTATAAACGGTGTCCCGTTCAATGGCTTGAAATCCGGCTTCAGAGATTAATTGAATGATCTCTTTTTTGCTGGCTTCGACTTCGTTGTTTCTATCGACGGCGTAGGTGCGGACCAACTCGCCGCCTTTCGTGATGGTGCCATCTACATCGTTGGCGCCGAAATGCAGTGCCACCTGCGCCAGACGTTTACCGAGCATTACCCAATACGCCTTTATGTGATCGAAATTGTCGAGCATCAGTCGAGAAACAGCAATCGTCTTCAAACTGTCTATCCCTGATGGCCCCGCCAGATGCGACAACTGGGTCCCGCCGGGATAAAACGCCAGGGGAATGAAACAAAGGAAACCGCCGGTCTTGTCCTGTTGTTCTCGCAAACGGATCAAATGGTCTACGCGATCCTCGATGTTTTCGATGTGGCCATAGAGCATGGTCGCGTTTGTGTGAAGTCCGCTCTTGTGAACTTTGCCGGCGAGAGAAAGCCACCGATCGGCGTCACATTTGTGATCGCAAATCTGATCGCGAACTCGCGCTGCAAAAATTTCGGCGCCGCCGCCCGGGCAGGAATCCAGACCCGCTTCGACCAATTGACTGATCATCTCTTCATCACTCAATTTGTAATGACGAGCGAAGAAATCCAGCTCCACCATCGTGAACGCTTTCAGATGAAGAGTCGGAAAGTTAGACTTCAGCGTTCGCAGCAGGTCGGTAAAATAAGAGAACGGCAATCGTGAATTCAGCCCACCGACGATGTGGAGTTCGCTGGCGCCTTCGTTGACGGCGGCACGCGCTTTCTCGACGCATTCTTCAAGGGTGTAGGTATAGCCGCCCTCTTCCCGCGGACGCTTGTAGAAATTGCAGAACTTGCAGTCAACAAAACAAACGTTTGTATGGTTGAGATGGCGGTTTACGTTGAAGTAAGTTTTTCGTCCGTGTTTGCGCCTGCGAACGAAATCGGCCAACCTGCCCAATCCATTCAAGTCATCGGACTGGTAAAGAGCCATTCCATCGTTGAATGACAGTCGCTCGCCTGCCTCTACTTTCTCAACGATGCCATAAAATTTCTGATCTGAAAAAGCCTGCATCATAATTTTTGTTTTAAAAGTAAATCACCGAAAATGCTCGCGAACAGGATGACGCTGACAAAAGCATTTGTTGTAAAGAATGCCGCGTTCAACCGTGACAGGTCATCTTTTTTTACGATGCTGTGTTGATAAATCAACAATAGTCCAGTGACTGCGACCCCCAGCATTCCAATTAAACCAAGTCGAGCATAATAGAAGAAACCAAGCAGCGCCGCAAACATCAGCACATGCAACCCGCGAGCTACCCACAATCCGCCTGCAACACCCAGTTTTTGAGGTATTGAATGCAAACCAGCTTTGCGGTCAAAATCGACGTCCTGACAGGCATAAATCACGTCAAAGCCAGCGGTCCATAGCATCACCGATAATGACAACAACAACGGAACAGGGGAACCGATCGCTCCTCGAACTGCTATCCAGGCTCCCGTCGGGGCAATACACAAACACCATCCAAGCACGAGATGAGAAAGCGACGTGAACCTCTTCGTATACGAATAGAACAAAACGGAGCCCAATGCCAGCGGCGACAAAATCAACGTCATACGATTCAGCATTGCGGCGGAAAGAAAGAACAATGCGATGGATACCGCGACAAAACCCCAAACAAATTTGCTGGATAGCAATCCTGCGGGCAGCGCGCGAATTTTGGTCCGAGGATTTGCGCCATCGTAGTCTTTGTCGGCTAGTCTGTTAAACGCCATTGCGGCCGAGCGTGCGCCTACCATCGCTCCGATAATCCACAAAATCGTCCAGGCTGACGGTAATACGCCCCAAAGCGTTTGATCGGCTGGCACCTCCCTGACAGCGAGAACAGCACCCAGAAACGCGAACGGCAACGCAAAGAGCGTATGCTCGATCTTGATCATTTCCAGCGTTGTACCAAGGCTGCGAATAACTGATGACATAATTTAAGCCGCCGTTACTTGCTTCCGGTCCACATCGTCTTTCGAGAATGCGGCAATCCGAACTGATCCATTATTCGGAACACTACGTGGTCAACCAGGTCCAGTATCGTTTCCGGTTTGTGATAAAAACTGGGCATTGCCGGAACGATTCGGACGCCAAGGCGCGCCAGCTTCAGCATATTCTCCAGATGAATAGCGTTCAGCGGCGTTTCGCGCGGAACCAGAACAAGCGATCGATTTTCTTTCAAAGTAACGTCTGCGGCTCGGTGGACCAGATCGCGAGTAATCCCGTTGGCAATCGAAGCTAACGTCCCCATACTGCACGGAGCGACGACCATACCCGTAACCGGATATGAACCTGAAGCTAGCTTCGCGCCTATATCAGCAGCTGGAAACTGTCTTAGCTTATCTGTTTTTTCGCCGATCAGCTTCTTTGCCAGATTACCTTCATTAAGATCGGCGGTGATGTTCATCTCTTCGTCCAGCACGCGACGACCAGCATTCGATATCACAAGATTTATGTGCTCAACTTCATCGCAGGCGTTCAGATGCTGCAATAACCTGACACCGTAAATTGAGCCGCTAGCGCCAGTTATGCCGACGGTAATGGATTTCATCGCGATTTAAGTATAAGCGGGTCAAAAGGGCTGTCAAGCAGTCCAAAGAGAGAAGAAACCAGGCATTGAAATTATGTTTTTCAGCAAGATACGACGTTTTCAGTTGGATTAAAGTTTTTCACTCTGGTGAAAATACCCAAAATCCCCGACAAATGTACTAGCAGGGGCGGTGCCCGTTAGAGTGCGATGAAGACAGAGATTCAAGTTCTCGGCTTCGCCCCAGTCAAATCCTTGTTCGTTCAAAAAGTGCTCAAATTATTCGCAAAAATCGGGAATCAAAGTCTTGGATTCAGCCGATAAATAAAAATATCCTCACGTCAAATGAGAGACCGTTAGGAGAATCAGTTATGTCCAGAAATCTGAGCCAGAATGCGTCTTCGACTCCCCCGATCGATAGAAGAGAAAGTCCAAGGTTAGGAGTCCAGGTTCGCGTAAGCGTACTTGGGGTGGATGACCGAACAACGCTTCATAATGAAACGACCGAAACGCTGGACGTAAGCGCCAGAGGCGTTCGCCTCGTCATCAGTTATCCGGTCTATCCGGGCAGCCATATAAGCCTGATGGTAGACCACCCGGATCTGAAAGCAAAGATGGCAGTCTTTATGATCCGCTGGGTGCAACCCTTTCAAGGCAAATATATGGTCGGTGGACAGCTTATTTCTCCTGCAGACAAATGGCAGATTGCTGAAGATTGAAAGCCACCTACTGTCCGGGAACGCGAAACGCGATCTCGTCGCGCCAGCTCGCGTAAACGGGTTTGTCATTTAACTTCGCGCCCTGGAATTGAAACCGACGAAACGCATCGACTGCGATTTTGTCGAGATCAGGGTCAAGCCCACGAAGAACTTTTATATTGGTAACCCTGCCTTCAGGCGTGATAATTCCCTCAACCAGAACCGTTCGCAGTATCGGTCGCCTTAACGGAAGAGTTGCGTCCACTCTGTTAGTTACGACCGGGGGCGAGAATTTGTCTTTTTCTTCAAGCTTTACCGGCGAGCCGTTTTCATCGGTCGGATGCGAAAGTTCGCTCGGGCGATTCGCTACTTTTTCCAGAGGATCTATCTGCGCTGTAATTGTGACAAGCAATGTCTGCATTGCAACGGCGCTTTCCTGAACTCCTCCGGGTCCGACGAAGGTTCTTATTCCGAACATGCCGGGCTTTCCCTTGAGCATTATCGTTTCGAACCGTTCGATGTCGACATTTCTGTAGGACATCACGATGTCTTTACCGTAACTGGCGGTAATGTCGATCCTCGCTTTCGATTTGGTCACGCCGCGAGCAACAATCGTGACTGAGAGAAAATCCGGTCCAAGCCGGTTCGTATCCGTATAGAACTCATCTTCAGCCAGCCCTATCGTTTTCACTCTACGCAACGCCATTTCCTCGGCGCCGTACCTGTCCCGGATAAAGGACATCTCTTTCTCAGGAGTATCGAAAGTCGTGCTGAGGTGAATTTGATCCTGAAAGGTCTGAGATTTCCCTTCGTCATACCCGTAAACAGCGAATGTGAGACCAACACCGTAATCGCCCGTTGCCCGCGGGTTCCGACTCTGCGCCTGCAAGATTCCAAAGGAACCGATTGTCGAGACGACAATTGCGCAGTACAGGACAGTCCTGATAATGACTCGCTGACTCATTCTATGATTTCCTTTTATCGCCGCAAGAAATAATCCAGAGGTATTTTTGACTCCAACTGTAGTCGAGCGCCCAGGTAAGATGCTACCACTTCAATAGATGGAAGCAAAAACAAAAGCCGGATACGAATCGGTTTATTTCGTATCCGGCTTTATGGTTTCGCTGACGTTTATTAACGCCAGGCTAACGTTAATTAGTTACGATGAACTCCGACCACCAAGTCGGGCAGCAGTCATTGGGATAGATATTAAAAATAATATTCCCAATTTCTGTCGACATCGACATTGCGTCGGCGACCTGCACCACCGCCTGGACCTTGTCCCGGAGCGGCGGCAGGGGTCGCGAATTTCGGATCGAGTTCTTTAGCGATCTGATCCTTCATATCATCAAGGTGCAAATGCGTTGTCTTATCTGTCGCGCGCGGCAGTGCTGCAGTGATCATCTGGCTGATTGCTTCCAGTTCGCCGCGAATTAAAGCGCGGGCATCATCGTCGACGGCCTGGTTACCGCTCCCGTTCAGTTTATCGCCGAGCAACTCGACATAATTCCTCTGCAGATTGCGACGATACGGGTCGATTACGACTGGTCCGGAAATTAACTCTTTCCAGATACCGTTTCGGACATCGGCAAAGAACTGAGTCGGTTGATACGCCTTTGGTCCGTCAATAGCCGCCTGTTCGATTAATCGCTTTAAGCGATTGTTATTCATCAGTGAGTTCAGAATCCGTTGTTGATCAGTGGCAATACGGTCAAGGGTGCCTACTGGCTCTATGCGACGCAGGATCTCGGTATTGATTGCCCATTTCGGTGTTGTGAATGCGTTGTCGTTCAGGAATTTCACCGCTTCGGCCTGGCGTTCTTTCGGTACCAATTCAAAACGAACACCTGCTTGTCCGCCGTGCTTTTCCTGTGAATCGAATCCACCGACGACCTGGGTAACGTGGGTCAACTCAGTCGCCCACTGACCCATCATCCGATTGTACATTTCTTTCAATTCATCGTACGACTCGCCTTCGTGGGTTGTGGCCGGCAACAGATAGTCAGATACACGAAGCAAGTTCTTGAGACCCAACTCGGTTGCCTTGACTGCATCTGCATCACCTACTGCTTCGGTTTCATCCCCCGGATCGGAACCAGCATTGTCGGCGGTTGAGAATCTTAACCACGGAGTCTTGTCCTGCTCGCGCGCCCAGGAATCCAGAGTTTTCTTTTCGTCGTCAGGAGTCTTTGCGCCAGGTATCGGAGCATATCCCCACTTGGTTGCCCAGATATCATAAGGACCAATCTTCGGAATCAGATCCTTAACGGGGATGTTATCTTCAGGCTGCGCGACGTAGTTGAATCTGGAATAGTCCATAATCGACGGTGTGTGACCATTCTTCGCTACCCACTTTGGATCGCGGATCTGTTCGATTGTATATTCCGAGCTGGCTTTCATATTGTGCTGAAAGCCAAGCGTATGACCGACTTCGTGGGCAACGACGTATGTGATCAGATCGCTCATCAAATCATCGGGAAGCGGTAGTTTTTGCGCGCGAGGATCCAATGGGCTCACCTGGATGAAATACCAGTCTCTGGCCAGGTTCATCACGTTGTGATATAGCTGAATGTCGGCGTTCAGGATTTCGCCGGTGCGCGGATCGCTGATGTGCGGACCGACTGCGTTTTCGGTCGTAGACGGCAGCCAACGGACGACCGAGTATCGCGAATCATCAGGGCTCCAGTTCGGATCTTCCTGCGGAGTCGGTGCATCTTTGGCGATGATTGCGTTCTTGAACCCGGCGGCTTCAAAGGCTACCTGCCAGCATTCGATTGCTTTTTTGATTGCGGGAACCCACTTTTTCGGTGTCGCGGGATCAACATAGTAAACAATCGGTTTGATCGGCTCTGACAGAGCGGCGTTGGGGTCTTTCTTTTCAAGTCGCCATCGCGTGATCAACTGGTTGCGCGGAGCTTTTTGTTCGTCGCGGCTATAGTCCAACTGATTGACAGTGAAGTACCCGACGCGGCTATCAAAGAATCGCGGCATCATCGGTTTTTCCGGCAGTTTGACCATGCTGTAATGCATCAATACCGTCGCGCTGCCTGTCCGCATTCCCTGTTGCTGTCCTGCAGGACCAGTGGGTCGACCACCGCCGAACGGCTGAGCGGTATCCGGAGGCGAAGTAAACGTCTGGGTAGCTTCGACTTCAACGTTCTCGGGATATGCAACGGCGCGCTCCAGGAATGAACGGCTGGCGTCAAAACCGCGAGCTCCGATCCGGGTGCGCGGGCTGAATTCTGGCACTTCGGTAACAAACAATCTGGTCACGTCGATAACTGGCGCGTCATCTTTACCGATAGCCTCGACATTAAATGCCGCGATGATGGTATCGTTATTGGCTGCCGCCACGGCTTTGGCAATCGGCGCATCGGGATCTGTTGCGACTATCGAATAATCGATACTGCGGAGATAAACTTTGTTATCGCGGCGTTCCCACCGCACAACGCGATTGCCTGCGGCCTGACCGCCCTGACCGGCGCCTTCGGTGGTTTTGGCAATCAAACTGACCCAGAGAAATTCCTTGTCCAACTCGTTCCTGGGAATTTCGTAATAAAGTTTGTCTTTAATGCGATGAACGGTAAAGACGCCAACCATTGTTTTAGCGTCCTTTGTTATTACGCGTTCGTACGGCTGCGGTTCAGCACTTTGTTGACCGCCACGGCCAAACCCTTGACGGCCGCCAGCCTGCTGATCTTGGCCAGTCGGAGGATCCTGTGCGAGATCTCCGGTTGCAGAATTCGTTGCTTGCGTTTTAAGACCTTGGCCAACGTAAGCATGTGCAGCATGCGCTCCTGGGCGAAGATAATTAAATGCTCCGCCGGCCAGCAATGCTGCTAGACAGATTACAATTAAGCGCTTCATCAAAAATAGCTCCTCATAGGATTGTGTGGAAACCAGAGATGAGTTGTGTCTATTGGAGCAAGCAGGATACCTGTTTTCAAGTTCCGTTTTCAACCTAATAACCTGTGATCGTCAGAAAAAAGTGTGTCGGCAAAAATCGTTCTGAATATGCCTATGAATCGACAATTTGTCTTTTATCAGCGATTTTCTCTTTTAAACCTACAATCTGCTCATCGATGGATTTGAGCTTTTCAACAACCTCAGCTTCCTGGCTCTTCTGCTGATTGCCAAGGTAGATCCACAAGATTAAAAAGGCCACAAGATAGATCATTATGCCAACCAAAAATGACGAACCGAGGACTAAGCAAATCACCGCGACAAGGAAAGCCAATAATACGCCCCCGCGCTGAACGGATTGTCCTGCTCCGATCTTGATTCTCTTACGGTCTGCCTCACACGTTGATCGTTTGGTATAGCAATCGTTCAATTCTCGCTCCAGTCTTTGGAGCGCTAGTTCAGCAGCAGTTTTATCTGTCCCTTCCTGCACTTTGGCTACAGCGTCTCCGATCATTTTCAACGCTACAATGCCGCCTGCACGGTGTACTACTTGTTCTTTACCGCAGTAACCACAGGCAAACTTGGTGATGTCGGGTGAAATGCTGAGACTGCCCCCACAACTCGGGCACGTTAGAGCTATAGCAACATCGTTCATTTTCCCTCCCAGGTTCAAGTCTCTTACTCATCTTTTATTCAGTAGGACTGGAATAGTAACGTTCTCTGGCAGAATTCTACCCATTTAAACCGCGTAATAGTCTTGTAGTTTTGAAACTGGCGCAGCCACAGATATCTGATTACGTCAGAGTGCTAGTTTATCATACAAAAAAGCCGCCAGAATCGTCCCAGCGGCCTTTTTGACTTATTGATTTAAAAACTGATTAGTCGCCGAATGATCCGACTTCTTCCTGTTCCTGCTTCTTCACAGTTTTGCCGATGCCGAGCTGAACAATCTTTGTCTCCGGCGACGGCGCCTCTTTCAGAACGTGTTCGCGATAGAGCTTAGCCATGCGGGCATTCTCGCGATCCTGCTTCAATCGTTCGTCGCGAGCACGAATCTTCTCTTCACGAGCCGTCTTCGCGATGCCCATTTCGTCTAGCGTGTGCTGTTTGCCGGCCGCGACGTGCTCTGCGTTGAGCCTCAATGAATGTTCAGTGCTGCTCAGTCCAACGCTGTTGCCGCCCGCGAAAATTTCGTGACGACCTTTCTCTTCGTACCACTTGGTCAGCGTGGCCGTCATGTGCATTTTCTCAATGATGTTGCGCCAGCCTACACCTGTGTTGTACGCGCAGAACGATATTTCGCCTTCCTGCGTGGCGTAAGGAATGATGCACTGTTCAGTGCGGCGGAAGTCATAATTGAACAGATCCTGGAACCACATTCCCGCGATGAACAGGAAGTTCCAGCGATCCGCGCGGCGCTTTTCGATGTCCTGCAGTCTGGTCTCGCCATCGACTTTGCCGTAATCACGACCAGTTGCGCCAAATGACTTATCGAACTTCTTCAACATGTCTTTGATGCGGAAGTGAGTCGGCGCCTTGTACGGATCGTAGTTGCGCATCAGCGACAACGACATCCCCAGAATTGACAGGAATTTGCCGCGCGCGGCGTCATTGACCTTTTTGACGTCGTTTGCGACCTGCTCCCAATTCAGGAACTGAGTTACCGGAGCGGACTCCTTTGTTTCCTTATCAATCATTACGGCCATACCGATTCCGCAATTCGGATGGCAACCGCAACTGACCTGTCCCCAATTGTGCTCTGGTCCGTGAACCAGATCTGCCCAGTCAGAGAACGTTCCCATAAACGAGATCGGGAACCAGTCGCGAACCGGCTCGCCCAAACCAGTTTGATTCTTAACATCGTGCGCAAGGTGAGAGAGCGTGTAACGCTGCGCATATCGTCGCTCATCCGTCACAGCCTCATCGCGGCCGGTGAAAGAGACCGGCTGGAATGCCAGGAACGCGATCCTCTTTGGATTGTCCAGGGCAAACTGAATAATACGGCCGACCTGCTCGTTATTAATGCCGTTAACAATGGTGGTTACCGGAACGATTTCGACGCCATTGGCATGTAAATTTTCAATGGCGCGGAGTTTCACGTCAAACAGGTTGCCGACTGCACGGTGCTCGTTGGCCGCATTGCCGATTCCGTCGAACTGCAGGTAAACGAACCGAAGACCGGCTTCGGCCGCCTGACGGCAGAACTCAGGACTCTTTGCGAATTCGATTCCGTTCGTTGCGGCCTGAACGCTCTGATAACCAACCTTGCGCGCGTAACGAACGGCATCAAGGAAATATGGAGAGAGGGTCGGCTCGCCGCCAGAGAACTGCACCGACAGCTGGCGGCGCGGTTTGATCGAAATCGCATTATCCAACACGGTCTTGATGTCTTCCCAGGTAAGCTCGTGGACGAATCCGACCTGATTGGCGTCCATAAAGCACGGATCGCACATCATGTTGCAGCGGTTGGTCAGATCGACCGTCAACACAGAACCGCGACCATGCTTGATCGTGCTGCTGCCGTGATTGTGCAGCTTTTCGTCGTTGTGCGCCGGAATGTCGCGACCGGGGAATACCTGCTCCAGATGCTTGAAGAACTCCGTGTCGATTGCCATCACGTCTTCGAAATGG
The DNA here is from genome assembly GCA_035652355.1 of Blastocatellia bacterium. Taxonomy (GTDB): domain Bacteria; phylum Acidobacteriota; class Blastocatellia; order DASRDY01; family DASRDY01; genus DASRDY01. The sequence continues at coordinate 33,989 of DASRDY010000135.1, read as the reverse complement.
CCGTGCTTCGGACAGTCCTTAACCATCAGGATCTGGCCGTCGCGCTCGATGATCTGGGCTTTGAGCTCGCCTACTTTTTCATTAAGGAGAATTTCGTGAGGGAGTTTTCCATCGACAATCTGCTGCCTGATCTCAGGCACGCATTTCGGGCATAGTGAATCTGTCGTTCGCGGCCATCCAAGGGGCGGCTTTGTCTTCTGATAAGATTTCAGCAGAGGCTTGTCCGACCATTTCGGAGTGAACGACGGATTCGGTTTAATCCGATTAAGCCTTTCAAAAACATGCCACGCGCCGTTGGCTGCAACTGCCAATCCTTTTTCAACATATTTCGCCGGTTTACGCATAATTGCTGTTTATCTCCTCTATATTTGCGAAGCTAATAAATTCGCCCCTTCGCTTCATTACCTGTTGTGACTAAAAAATCAAATCCCGGGACTTACTCAAGTCCACTATAAGATCTTTCGATCTGATAAACTTTCTCAATCGCCTTCAACGATTTCGGTTTCACCGCGCCTTTCATTGGCAGCGTTTGCGGAACACGCCAGTTATCGAACATCGCCACCTGGTGCACGCACGCAATCGTGCAATAATCAGCGCATTTCTTCTTCGTCAGATACTCCCGCCTGATATCGTCTTTCGTATATTCTGCCAATGGCTTGCCGGGATAGCCGCGCTGCTGCGAACAGTAATGGACCAAGCCGTCCTCGCAGATGTAGAGATAGCGCGCTCCGGCGCGGCATCGCCAGTTATTTGGTTTGCCGTCAACAAGATTCTTCTGGAAGCCATTAACGCGGGTATGTCCCTTTTTACCCAGATTCTTCATCTGGAAATAAATATCGCGCTCGACGCCGACCAATGGTCTCAGCGTGCCCAGCCCATCGTGAATGATCCCGATTGAAGAATTTAACCCGAGCTCGACCGCTCGTTTCCCGATTATCAGAGCATCCTGCGGACTCTTTATTCCACCACCGACTACGGAATTGATATTGACCTTGAATTCTGCAAGCTCAGATAACCAAACCAGTTTTTTATCCAGAACTTTCAGGCTCTTCTTTGAAATCTCGTCCGGCTGAACGTTATCGATGCTGATTTGCATGTACTCGAGTCCAGCTTCGTTCAATTTTTGGATTCTTTCCTGGGTCAGCAGATAGCCATTGGTAATCATTGCAGCCAGCATGCCGTGATGACGAATCCTGGCTATAAGGCTTTCCAGTTCAGGATGCATCAGCGGTTCGCCGCCGCTGATGATGATTGCGGTGTTGCCCAGTTCAGCCAGCTTGTCGATTCGCTGGAACATCACTTCGGTCGGAACGGGCTTTGAGACGTCGTCGTATTCGTTGCAGTATCCGCAAGCTAAATTACACCTGCGCATAGGGATAATGTGCGCGAGGATTGGGTGTTCCGTAGAAAGGACACCCTTGGCGAGAAAGACGAACTCGCGGTAATAGCTTTTGAGCTTGCTTGAGGTTCTCAACTCTGGATCTCTGCTAACCGCCCAATAGTCTCTGGCGACAAGAACGCATTTAAAATGCGGTACTTAGGTCGCCCACCCAGCCTTATAATGCTTTTATGATTGATTAGTGCAGACAGGGTTCGATATAACCACGTGCAATTAAGAGACCCAACCTGTACGGTTCCAGAGATTAATTATAAGTTATTAATCTTCAGTCAGTTACGATTAGATTACTGGGAGCCAAATATGATCGAAAGAGAGCGATGATTCATGTTTGACACAGATGTTACGCCAATGATTGGAACCCGGGCGACATTGTGACCCAACCACTGTATACACTCGAAAAGCGCGTGTCATCGTGACACTGCAGGGTTTAGATGACTGTGACATCACCTGGTCAAACTCGGCCTGACTATATGCCTGTCACACCATGAGTCACACTTTAAGCTATTGCAAATAAAGTATTTTGTTCCCGTGTGACAGGTGGGACATGTAGTGGCCAAACTCTGAGATGAGCATTATCGGTCGAGGGCAGTAATCCGACTGTCAGGCAGGAAAACCGATTGTCACTGGGACCTGCCCGGTGTACGATGCCACAATTGTCAATTCATGCTTGGCGGATTCGGAAATGACATCTGGTAGAAAGCCTTTACCCCACGAGCAAATTATTCGACCGAAAGCGCTGACTGGGTCTGCGGTACGGCTGGTTAATAATCCAAAACCGATTTCAAAGGCACTCCAGCCAAAACTGGCAACTGTCACTTCAGTCAGTCGCCAAACCATAACACAAAAAAAGAGTCCGACCGCTCCGTCGGTATACAACCCAAAGCAGCCTTCGATAGTTCAACCAAAAGCGCCGTCTCAATCGCGGAAACCGCCCGCGGCTCCTCCAGTTTATAGACCTCAACCGAAAACAGTAGCGCAACCGAAAATGGCAACTGCCTCTGCAATCAAGGCACCGAAAGCTCCGCCAATTTATCGTCCAAATGTGCCAAAAGTCCTGCAGGCGAAGCCGAAAGAAGTTAAATCAGCGACGCCCGGTCAGCGCCTTGGACAAAAGAATGGTATTGTTCAAAGCCCGCATTCCGTGCGCCCGATGCCGCGCGTGATACAACCACTGTTGATGTACACGTATCCGGCCGGCACGATTGTCGACAAAAACTACACTGAAGAACAGGCCCGGCAGTACAACAAAGTTCCAGTGACCTACAAAGACATAACCGTCTGGACTGATGAAAGGAATTCTGACGATGCTATCCTCGAAGCAAGTGTTCAGTACAACAGGCTGAAACGCGAATACGGAGTAATACCGACTCCGCAAGCCGGCCAGTTGGAGGTGGTCGATCCGGATCGCGACATCAATATTGTTTTTAACGGAACGCTATTTACCAATCGATTGATCTTTAAATTGAAAGGCTGGGCAGTGCCGGGCGGAGACAGCGCTGAACGTCTGTTTGTACGCGGTAAGCTGTATTGGATGGAGGGAGAAGCTCAATCGTTGGAGGATCCCGGAACGCTCCACGAGCTTCGAGCAGAGCAAATATCGGCCTACTGGAAGACTCAATATAGATCCAGCGATGGTTACAGCGCGGTTTATGGATTTGGCGCGGACTGGCGGTACAACTGCGCCGGATATGCTCTCAACCGCAGAGAGGACATCGAAACAACAACGGCACACGAGATTCTTGCAAGAGACTACGATAAAGTCGGTCTGAGGCTGGGTCCGGACGAAAAAGCTGTCAGCGACACAGTCGAAGGATTGGAAACTGGGGTTGAGTATATTATTGCTCTGCAATACCACTTTATTAAGCTGTCAAAACATTCTGCAAATTCGTTTGTTACCCGCGAAAAGAATGGGGCCAGTCCTGTCTTTACAAAGACATTCACAAAAGAAGGACTCAAGGCTTTTCTGTTTGGGTATGTCGGCGGAAGAGATTTTCATTCGATGCTCTACAAGCGAAGATAAACGAAAGGCATTTTGCGGGTCAACTTTGGGAGGAGCGTCAACTGCGACGAAGGCAAGAAATGAACAAAGTTGCTCCCATTCTTGATATTTTGGGCCTTTCTGTGCTGAAAATTATTGACGCAGCTTTATTACATTATCCCGGCCCACTCGACCGATATGTGCATCATTACTAGGCCTCTAACCATGAGCAACGATACAGCTTTCTCACAAAATACCGTGGTGTTATTCTTTTAGAGATGTCCACCGCACCGCTTGCCGCTTAGCGCGGTAGGTCACGGTTGAAGCTCTGCAATCAGTAAGAACCCAAAGCTATTACTTACGGCAGGTTAGAGGATCAAACTTGTCAATTCTTGTAAAAACTAACCAAGAGACTGGCTACTCGTTTGTTGCTTCTCACGAGGTCTGATTAAATACTCATACATCTCAATCATTCAATGATCAAAGGCAGGTTCAACTATGAGTTTTCGAAAATCCATATTGATCGTTCTTCTATTGTCAGGTTGTGTCGCGGCTCAGAATCCGCCATATCTCCCTCAGGCAACAACTGAGGCTGTTATCAATGGCAAGAAAGTCTCGATCACTTACGGGCGACCCAGCATCAATGGTCCGGCTCTGGCCGGCCACGATCTTTTCTCCGTTGCGCCGGTCGGTTTTGTCTGGAGGTTCGGCCGCAATGAAGCCACCTTCATCGAATCGACTGGTAATCTAGAAGTCGGCGGAAAAGAATTGCCGGCCGGGAAATATACGCTTTGGGCAAGGCGACTTTCGGAAGACAAATGGGTGATCTCTTTCCATCCCAAAACTGAAGACAACGGTAAACCACTTTGGGGCGACGTGCCGGGAGGAAAGGCCGCGGTTCAGGACGGTTTCATAGCCGACGTCGCATTGACGCCGAAAAAGACAAGCGACAAGTCGGAATTCCTGGACATCAAGCTTAGCGAAGATAATGGCAAAGCTTTGATTACGGTCCGATTCGGAAACGTAGCTCAAACGGGAACCTTCGGCGTGAAATAAGACTAACTGTTAGAAAAACGCATAAGGTTTACAAATTTTTCACCACAGAGGGCGCAGAGGACACAGAGATTTTTAATGTTTTTCTCTGCGCCCTCTGTGTCCTCCACGGTGAATTCGCTCTTTTTTAGTTGTTCCGTTCTTGTTTGTTCTGATTTAGCAAACCACTGCTTGACAGTACCGTTGCAGGTCGCGGATACTGGTTACAGTGTGCTACAGGGCACCACCGACCCGCGGCAAGGGAACAAATCCCACCTGCTTTGATTCAGACAGCGTGCTTTGAATCTTCTTTCAGCCTGTATCAGCGGGTCACAGGCGCTCGTGAAAGGAGATCGTAATGACGACATCAAAGCTTCCTATTCGTCCTTCTCTTGAATCCCTGCGCAAACAAGCAAAGAAACTGGCGCGTGACATTGTTGCCGGTAACGCGGACGCCATCGCCCGCGCGCGGGCGCAGTTACCCAAAACGGAGCTGCCGTTGTCACAACGTGACGCCCAGTTGGTGCTGGCGCGCGAATATGGATTTGCGGGCTGGAACGACCTGGTTAAAGAAGTAAAACACCGCCTGGGCAGAGGACTCGAGTGGGCCGTGTCTGAAGCTCGCCGCATCATCCATGACAATGACATCGAAGCTCTGCGGCAGCTATTGGCGGAATACCCGGCGCTGTTGTCGTGGACGGCAGATGAAAACGACGGCGGGCTGCTCGGGATGGCTACCGGTTCCTACGGCGACAGCTTCGACCCGATCAGTGAAGAGCACTACACACGGCTGGCATGCGCCGAACTTCTGCTCGATGCCGGCGCAGTCGTTTCGCCGTCTGTATGCGATGGCCTTATCCAATCGCGCGCGAGGAGATTGATCGATCTCTTCCACCGCCGAGGACTTTTTCCTCGAACGCTCAAATTCTTTGGCGCGCTCGGTGAGGTCGACAACATTCGCGCGCGTCTTGACACGAATGCCGACGATCTTACTACCGTGAACGAAGCGTTGATGTATGCGTGCCATCTCCGGCACGCGACTGCAGCGGCGCTGCTGTTGGATCAATCGATCAAGCTCGACCCCGAGCTGGGCACGCGCATCGATGGGGGGCCAGGACGGTCGGCATTGATCCAGTACCTAATCGAGAACAAGCCAGACGTGCACAATGCTGATCCGTTCGAACCCTGGCAGGCTTTTGTCAAGCAGCAGGTAGAACGCGCGATGCACGACGGCGATGTCACATCCTTTGTCAATTTATTGAAGCGCGAACCGTGGCTGCTGTCTGATCGGTACGTGAAATTCCATGTCAGATTGATCGAGGTGGCCGTACTGAACGACCGTGAAGCTTTGCTCAATGCGTTTTTTGATCTCGATCCCGCGGTGTTGCACAATCGCGTACCGCCGCCATCGCAGGCCATCGAATTTGCGTTCGTGTATGTGAAGACGCATCTGCTTCCTATGCTGCTGCGCATCTGGCCTATACCTGATGATCTGCCACATGCCGCCGGGAACGGAGATCTCGCACGGGTGAAACGCTGGTTCGACGCGGCTGGCAAGCCCGCACTGGGTAATCTCACCAATCATTTTCCTTGGAACAATGCCAATTACCGGGGAGATCTGCAAGCCTGGTTCGGCCAAAGCGAGCCTACTGTGCAGCGGACTCTCGACACCGCGCTTGCCTGGGCCGTGCTCAACAACCACTTCGAGGTAGCCGATTTTCTTCTTGCTCACGGCGCCGATATCAACACCAACTGGTGCTCCCACGAGCCCGCCAGCATCCTGCACGAGCTGGTGTGGTACAAGAATTACGAAGCCATGCAATTTCTTATCGACCGCGGCATCGACATGACGATCCAGGACTTTCGCTGGAATGCTACCGCAGAGGGTTGGGCGCGTTATGCTGCGCACGACGAGAAGTTGGCGCAATGGCTTTCCGACGCGCAAAAACGTCGGGAGCAGGATCGCACTGAAGCGATCACGGATCAATAACAGGTGACCGGCAATTGGGACAGTGTTCGTGGTTCCCGTTTGGCTTGGTTTGATTTAGTGTTGTCCCAACCACGAACCGGCCTCGTTCTTACGAAGAGCGAGGCCGGTCATGCTTAGCGAAGCACCGCTGGAGGATATTAGTGAATGTAGGTGAAGTTCAATATCCCACCCAGAACAGGCGCCTGAATTGAATATACGCCGCCCACATAAGAGCCGTACTGGAATCGACCGTAGTAACCGTCCTGGTATCCACGCTCAAATCCCTGGCGGAAGTAGTATGAATACTCGCCTTCATCCAGAAAGCCGCTGTAACCCAGTGTCGCATCCTGATAAGCGAACGAGCTGTCGGGGCTGAACGAATATCCATCCTGTCTATCAGCCTGACCGGCCAGGTAGCCTTCGTTGTAACCGCTGTTCACTGCGTCTCGCAAAAGGCCCGCGCCGTATTCGTTAATGGTGTAATACGAACCGCCATAATAATACCTATAAATCGGCGCTGCGTAGTAATACGGGTTATCGTAATAACGCCAGTTCTGGAATCTCAGTTGTTGGTTGCGCAACCGTTCGTAATACTCCTGCTGGAAACGGTATTGGTTATAACGCCTGTCGCGCTGAAGTTCTGCGATTCGGTTCTGCTCAAAACGCTCCTGGTTGTTCCATCGCTGACGATACTGGTTTATACGCGCTTGCTGTTCCTGTTCAAAGTGCTGGCGATCATTGAAGTTTCTGTCTCTGTCGCCTCGTCCACGCTGCCAATTGTTGTTCTGTTCGACCCGTTGCTGGTTGTTCTGTTGAACTCGCTGTTGATTCTGCCAGCGCTGCTGATCGTTCTGACGTTGTTGGTTCTGCCACTGCTGCTGATTCTGTTGCTGGCGTTGTTGCCATTGACGTTGTTGATCAGCTCGCTGCTGGTTCTGCTGGTACGTACGCTGTTGTTGTTCCTGAGCTCTTTGTTGTTGCTGTTGCTGCCAGGCACGCTGTTGATCGACGCGCTGCTGATTTTGCTGATAGGTACGTTGTTGCTGTTGTTGCTGTTGTTGCTGTTGCTGGTACGCACGCTGCCGCTGTTCAAATTGCTGGTTACGTTGCTGCAGCCCACTCTGCTGTTGCGGTTGCTGCGCGGGAGCCTGACGTTGCTGTGCAGGAGGTTGCGATCTTCCATGATCGTGATTCCTATCCTGCGCGTTAGCCAGCACACTCATACCGCCAATAGAGGTCGCCCCGATTACCAAAACCGTCGCCATCCTGCTTAATATCTTTGTTTTCATTTTTCAATCTCCTAGCCCGCTTCGTCCCTCTTCTCTCCGTGTCAAATGCGCGGTCCGTGCGCCTAAGACCACCCTCAAATGGGAAGATCGGGCATTCTTGATTTGAGTAAATGCAAAGTTCGCGCCATAACCTAAGTACCAGAAAACAAAGGCGAATTTTCAAAAATAGCTATCACTGGCGCACCATCTCGTGTACTCCTGCACGTTCTGCGTGAATTATTCGGTATGCGATAGAATGATTTAGAAAGGTGGATTAACCTACCAGCCCCATTCGAAGTCGTCTCTCCAGCGGTCCAGCATTGTTCGGTTCAGGCTCAGAACGCCATCCCGGGTGACGCCTTTTGGTAACGGGACCAACTCGATCAGGCGATCACAGACGCGTTCGCGATCTTGCCCCGATACTCTGAACAAGAGATGCCACAGGGTGATTGCGTCGCGGGATCTCGCCTGCGAAAGAACGACATTCACCGAATGCATTCCGCCATTTTCAAAGTCGAACTTGCTGAGTGCGTCTTTAAGAGACTGCGGCGCATCATGGAAATAAGGCGTCCCAGGTCCGACGCCTGGCCGCGTTGCGCACATTGCACCGACAGGAACGATTGACTCGCGACCTTTTACGTTGAGCGAAACCCAGCCAAGCTCAACCGTCAAAAGCCCTGCGCCATTGCTGTCCACATTCAGTGTGTATTTGCAGCCTAGATCGATTGCTTCCGCTGAAGGAGTATTGACAAAGAAGAGTCGCGGCGGCGCGGAAATCGTTGCGTGAATGGTTCCTTTGTCCAGTTCCATCCGCTGCTCGGTGGGTTTCGACTTAATGACCCGCATTTTGGAATTCGGATCAACTTCTACCTGACCAATTTCGGGAATCTCAAGGGTCGCGCTTGACCTGCTATCAGTTTCCAGCCATTGCCCGAAGACAAGACGGTGATCTTTACTGATGCTGTCTGATCCTATTCTGGGCGCACCAGAAACTGAATCGACAATCCAGGAACTCTTTGTAGAGCGATAGTGGTACCAAGTGAATAAAAGAGCCACAACAATAATGACTGGACTAAGCTCTAAGCACAACCGCAACCATCTCGAATTGTGAGTCGGTTTAAATTGAGCAGTGGAGGCCTTGCCATCTGCTGTTTGCGCATCGAGTAAAGTGTCTATCTCGCTCCAAAGTTCTGCGGGCGCAGTCTTGGGTTCTAACTTTGAAGCCATCGCGACAGCCGATTTGACTTTATCGTATTCCTGCCGGCAGCGATGGCATTCGAGCAGATGCTCGGCAACACGACGCGAAGTCTCATCGTCGAGCTCGCCGTGGCAATATGCTAACAGGTCCTGACTATAATGCTTCGTAAACATCTCTTATTCTCCCGCAGCAACGGTATCGCGCAGATGCGCCAGCTTTTGCGCCAGCGCGGCATGTCCGCGATTTAGTCTGGACGCAACTGTGCCTTTCGACACGCCCAGCACCGACGCGATTTCGTCGTACGAGAGATCCTCAAAATATTTTAATAGAATAGCAATGCGCAGCTTTGGCTTGAGCTCAGCAATCGCGGCTTTGACGGAATCGGCCAGCTCGCGGCGAATGTAATGCTCTTCAATGTATTTCTTGCCTGGTTCTTTTATCTCCGGCTTTTGACCAAAGAAAAGAAATCGGCGTTGTTTACGCTGCTCGTCAATGCACATATTGGCCACCATACGATAAAGCCAGGTTGTGAATTCGGCGTCATAACGGAATTGATTTATGCTGGTGAAGAGTTTCAGAAAAACCTGCTGCGTGATATCTCTGGCCGCGGTTTCGTCGCTGCAAAAATGAAAAGCGATGGAATAGACCCGGTCTTTATACGCTTCAAAGAGCACCCTGAAAGCGTCGCGATCACCGTCCTGGCAGGATCGAATTGTGTTGTCATCGATTTTGTGATCGCCCATCGCTGCGCCCATGGATACGCTCCCGGGATTCCGTTAGCCTGATTTTAGACGCATTTGGGCGCGAAAATCTTCCAATTCGGAACAGGATTCACCACAGAGGCACAGAGCCACAGAGAAAAACAATAAAATCTTTGCTTAATAACCTACGTTGCTTCGAGCAAGCATTCTGGTAATCGTCGGGGTCGCGTTGTCGGCAACGTGCCTGAGAGTTTCAATTGCAGTCTTAAAGGCGTCGAAGCCAACTCCATTTTCCGTTGTGAAAGTGAATCGTACGCCGATATCTCCATCCTGATCGACAAAGAATGTTCCGAAAGCTCGATAATTGAGCTGAAGAAGTTTAGTCATCACCGCTTCGCGATCTTTTGCCTGTTTGATGTTCTGCAGTTTCAGGTCGGCGTAGGCATAACAGTCCAGAACGTGTTTGTCTTCATCGTTCACGACAAATACCGTGACGTGCTGGGCATTTTCATTTCTGCTGGCGTAATCGATAACATAAGCATTGACATCCGCCCGATGCGAATAGGCAACATTCATCTTTTTCAGATAGTCTTCGATCTGATCGTTGCGGATTTCTGCTCCGGCAGAGCCGAAACTTACCGCCACTGTCAGGACAAGCGTAATAAATGTTACGAATTTTCGCATTACCACCTGCTCTAAAACAAACTTATTATTATATTTATCGGCAGGTTTGTATGGTGGATCGAGAATTCTTTTTAATCTTGCCTTGGACACACTGCGGTCTTAAGATTGATCATTGTCCTGGAAATAAAGAGTTTGGTTTGCGGATTCAATGAGTTCACCAACAATCATCGAGGATTTCAAACAAAAACAGGAAAAGACCTCATCAATTGAGATGCTGCGCAATTTTTGGTACGCCCCGCTGCCCGCGAATCAGATCAAGCCAGGACAAATGCGAAGACAGATTCTGTTGAACGTGCCGCTGCTTGTCTGTCGGGACAACAAAGGCGAAGTCTTTGTTCTGGACGATCACTGCCCGCACAGAGGCATTCCTCTTTCATTCGGAAAGTTCGACGGCAGTTGCGTTGAATGTTGCTATCACGGCTGGCAATTCGATCGGGAAGGCCGATGTCAGCATATTCCAGCACTGTTGCCGGATTCCCAAATCAAGATCGATCGGATCAAGGCAAAGAGCTTTCGCAGCGCCGAAGCAGACGGTTATATCTGGGTTTTTATGCCTGCTCAGGGTCCAGCCATCAGTGCGATTCCGGAAATTCCGCGACTACCGCTTCATTCGGAAAATTACAGAACTTGCTCGATCTCGCGAAAGCTGATGTGCGATGTCGATCACGGGATCGTGGGTCTGATGGATCCTGCCCACGGGCCCTTCGTGCATCAAAGCTTCTGGTGGCGCAGCCGCAAGTCGATTCACGCGAAATCGAAACAGTTCGAGCCGATTCCCAACGGATTTCGGATGAGCGCGCACAAACCATCAAAGAACAGCGGCGCATATAAATTGTTGAACATTTACGGCGATGCAATTTCGACGACGATTGATTTTGTTTTACCCAATGTTCGAATCGAGCAGATTCGCTGTGGCAATTACTGGTTCAGCAGTCGAACGCTGGTAACGCCGATTTCCGATGATGAATGTCGTCTGGACATTAGCGCAGCCTGGAACATTCTGCACGGTGTGCCATTCATAAAATCAATATTTAAATTTTTTGCCCACTGGTTTGTCGGCCAGGACCAGCGAATAATGGAAAAGCAATCTATAGGATTAAAAGACAATCCTTCATTGATGCTGATTGATGACGCCGACACTCAGGCAAAGTGGTACTACAAACTGAAGGCCGCCTATCTTGAATCTCAACGAACCGGATCGCCGATGGAGCACCCGATCAAAACTCCAGTCACGCTTCAATGGCGGAGTTGAGAACTAAATGACGCGGAGAGCCGGAGACGCGGAGAAAATCCCCGTGTCTCCGATTCTCCGCGTCCCCGCGTCTTCCTGCTTATTCGTATCGTAATGCAATCATCGGATCGACCTTTGATGCTCTTCTGGCCGGAATGTAGCAAGCAAAAATCGCGACCATTAACAGCACTGCGGCTGTTCCGGCGAATGTGAGTGGATCGGTTGCTTTCACGTCATAGAGCAGACTCGATATCGTGCGGGTTAACGCAAACGATCCGACAAGGCCAAGAATTACGCCAATCGCCACCAGCAGCATTCCCTGACCGACAACCAGTTTCAACACGTCGCTGCGATCAGCACCGAGCGCCATCCTGATTCCAATCTCGTGCGTTCGCTGACTGGCAGAATATGACATCACCCCATAAATGCCGACTGCTGCCAGCACAAGCGCGATCGCGGCGAACAGCCCCAAAAGTAGCGTCTGTAATCGCGGCTCGGAAACGGACTCGGCTATGACATCGTCCATCGTTTTTAGCTCTGTGGTCGCCTGATTTTTGTCGATGGACCACACTGCGGATCGTACCGCGCCTGCAATAGACATAGGATCACTCGCGGTTCGTACTGTCAGGTACATATCGCGCCAATAGGGAGCTTGCGAATAGAGACAAAAGGCTGTTTCGTCGATATCGGAATCCAGAGTCCACTCCCTAACATCACCGACTACGCCGATAATTTCACCCTGGAAATTGCTAATGCCTAAAGTCAGGTGTTTTCCAATTGGGTCTTCGCCGGGAAATGTGCGACGCGCCATTGCCTGGTTAATTAATATGACGTGCTGACTGTCGCTTGTGTCATGTTCATTGAAGAGACGCCCACGGATGAGCGGGATCTTCATCGTGTCGAAATATTTTTGCGTTATCAGTCGAACCTCGGCATTCGGAAACGCATTCGGTGGATAAGTGCGCCCGTCAACGATTGCCGCAACGTTAAAATTATTTCCGACCAGAGGTATCATTTGAGCAGCGGACGAAGACAATACACCCGGAATCGTGCCCACCTTATCGACTAATCTCTGGATAAACGCGTTCATTGAAGCACCGTCCGGATAGCTCGCGCGTGGCAACGAGACGCTAGTCGTCAGAACGTGATCAGGATTGAAACCAAGACTCACCTTCTGCAGCCGGAGAAAACTTTGCATCATCAATCCGGCTCCGACCAGCAGAACCAACGACAAAGCGATTTCGACCACGATCAAAAGACTACGAAATCGATTGTGGCGGAAGCCTTCCGTAGAACCGCGACCCGCATCTTTCAGTGTGTCGGTCAGGACATACCTCGACGCCTGAAACGCAGGTACCAGTCCAAACAGAATCCCCGTCGACAGGGAAACCAACAATGTGAAGAGGAGAACCTTCCAATCAATACTAATCTGGTCTGCTCGCGGAAAGTTCGAGGGCAACATAACGGTTAACACGCGCAGGCTGATCTCTGCCAGCAAAATTCCCAAGGCTCCGCCTGCAAGCGACAACAACAAACTTTCAGTCAGCAGTTGTCGAATAACGCGTCGTCGGCTCGCTCCCAATGCTGCACGAATAGCGATCTCTTTCTGGCGCGAGTTTGCGCGCGCCAACAGCAAGTTCGCTACATTCACGCACGCAATCAGTAACACAAACGCCACAGCGCCAAGCAATACCATCAATACCGGCCGTACGGAGTCGGATACCTGGGAATTGAGCGGCACGAATTTTACTTCGGTGCCGACGTATTCTTTCGGATATGCCTCACCGATTCGCCCCTGGATCGTGTTCATTTCCGCCTGCGCCTGCTGTAGCGTGACCCCGGGTTTTAATCTGGCGACTACCTGATTTGAATGTGACGAACGCGCAGCCAATAGATTCGGGGTCAGAGCAAGCGGTAGCCATACGTCAGCCGGTTGCGGAGCAAACGTTGTGTTGCCGATCGTTCCGCTACCGCCAGGAAACTGGAATCCCGGAGGCATTATTCCGACGACGGTGTAACCAGTTCCATTCAGCGTTACTGTACGACCGACAATATTTGGATCTTTACCGTAACGCCTCTCCCATAGTCCATAGCCGATAATCGCAACGTGACTTTTACCGGGATCTTCTTCTTCCGGCAGAAAGACTCTACCTTTGATCGGGTCAACTTTTAATGTTTGAAAGAGGCCGGCTGAAACCAGGCTGCCGTTGACGTGTTCCGGGCTGTTATCTCCGGCAAGACTAACGCTTATATTCGGAGCAGTCATCGCCAGGCCATCGAACACATCGCTCTGGTTGCGCCAGTCGATCATATCCGGAATGGATGGATTGTTCTGGTCGTACCCGACTTTCGGATTTCTTTCGTAGAGTGCAAATAGCTGGTTCGGGTCTTTGAACGGCAATGGCCGCAACATCACTGCGTTTATCACACTGAATATCGCCGTGTTTGCTCCGATACCAAGCGCCAGCGCAATTATGGCGACAAGGCTGAACCCGACGTTCTTTGTCAGCATCCGAAACGCGTAGCGAAAATCCTGCATGAATGTTTCAACCATGGGTAAACTCCGTTGAGAGCGATAACTCTCTTTCGTTTGATCTATGCCGCCGAAACTGCGGCGCGCGGCGCGTTTTGCTTCTTGCGGGTTCATTCCACGACGGACATATTCGTCGGCGAGCATCTCAATGTGAGAGCGCATCTCTTCGTCAAGCTCGTCATCGTGGCGTGATCTAACGAACAGACCAGCAATACGGGACAGCGCGACCCAAAGCCAGCTCATGTCACGCACCCTCGAGACCGCTCAACGATTTGGCGATGATGCCGACCATTCGTTCCCAGCTTTCGGTCTCTTCCGCCAATTGTTTTTTTCCGGCCGGAGTCAGCGAGTAATAACGGGCCTTCCTGTTGTTTTCCGATATTCCCCATTTGGCTGTAATCCAGCGCCTTTGTTGTAGGCGAAGCAGTGCGGGATAAATTGTGCCTTGATTAAGGTGGAGCAAGTCGCCTGATACCTGCTCAATGCGTCTGGCGATGCCGTAACCGTGCAGTGGACCCATGCTGTCCAGAGTTTTCAATACAAGCAGGTCCAGTGTTCCGCGAAGGATCTCTTCTCTTAAAGCTGGCATTTGAACTCCTGTTGAAAATCAACAGAAGCATAAGTGCGCATATGTAGAAAGTCAACAGGAAGTTGCCCGGCGTTCTCGATATTGTAAAACTGTAAGTGCGGCGCTTGTCCCTGCCCTTACCTCGCGCCGGTTACTTCTTCTGACAATTTGGGCAATAGAACGTAGAGCGACTTCCCTGAACGATTCGTTTGATCATGCTGCCGCAGCGCAAACAAGGCTTGCCTTCTCGACGGTAAACGGCGAATCGATCATAACCGCCTTCGAAATAGTTCTCTATGGATTCGTCGGCATGTTTTACCGCTTTTTTGCCGGTCTTTACCGCCCGGTTCAGCACATCAAAAATTCCTTTGTGCAACCGATTGGCTTGTGATTTCGACAATTCATTGGCTCGAAGCTTTGGGTTTATCTTTGCTGCAAAAAGAGCTTCGGCTGCGTAAATATTGCCAAGCCCCGCAACCTTTGTCTGATCCAGCAGGAGCTCTTTGATCGATCTGGCGGATCCTTGCAACACGCCGTAGAGATATTTATCAGTAAAGTCTTTGCCGAACGGTTCTGGGCCAAGCGCGCTCAATTCTTCGGTATTCTCGAGCTTGGATGTCTGCGCGAGCTTCATCACGCCGAAATGACGGTGGTCATCGAAAACCAGTTTGTGCTTGTTATCAAGATAAAAAACTGCTGCGGTCTGCTTTCTGATTTCGCGATCATTTCCTACGTAAAAGAATTCGCCCGTCATCCGCAGATGAACAAGAAGCGTTCGATCTTTATCAAGTTCGATCAGAATGTACTTACCTCGGCGGCCGATCTTGATAATCGTTCCGCCTTTCAGTCGTCTGCTGAATGCTTCGGGAGATAACGCCCTGATCAAACGAGGATATTTGACCTCTACGCGTTCAATCTGTCGCTCGCGTACAGTTCTGCTCAGCCAGTTGACTACTACTTCGACTTCAGGGAGTTCGGGCATAGCTGATTGGATGTTTCAGGAATCACTATTTCTGTCCTGCGGCCAGGGTCTCCAATTGTTTGACGTTTGTTGGTTTGCCGACGACGACCAGCCGATCGTTTGCCTTCAATCGCATATCTCCGGAAGGGTTGAAACTCTTCTCGCCATTGTTGTGAACCGCGGCGATGACGATTACTTCCAAATCGCTGCGTATACCGGAATCCCGCAGAGCTTTACCGATTAATGGCGAGCTGCCTGCGATCTTTATCTCTTCCAGCGTCAAATCCAGATCCTTTGACATCGTCGCCATTTCGACAAAATCGGCAACGGCCGGCCGTAAAAGAGCTTGAATAATTTGATGACTTCCGATCTGGATCGGCAACACGACTTTGCTTGCGCCCGCCTGACGCAACTTGTTAACGGCGGATTCCTCGTTTGCTTTTGCGACTATATAAAGGTGCGGATTCAATTCGCTGGCAGTCAGGGTTACATAAACATTGTCGGCATCTGACGCCAGAACGCTCACCAGCGCTCGCGCTCGTTCTGCTCCCGCCTGGCGTAAGACTTCTTCGCTGGTGGCATCGCCTATCAAAACCAAATATCCCATCTGAAGATAGCGATCGGCAAGGTGTTCCCCCATCTCGACGATCACGAAATCAGACTCATCCGCCGCAAGCGCCTTGATAATGCTGGACCCGATCCGCCCCGCCCCGCAGATGATGAAATGATTTTCCAGTTTGCTTATATCTTTGTACAAGTTGCGTTTTCCTATCGTCGACAGCAGCTCGCTATGAATTAAGCGATGCGAAAAGACAGACAGCACATAACTCATCGTGACCACGCCGAATAATATCAAAACAATGGCAAAATAACGCCCATGACGATCCATCCCTATCGGCTCGCCGTAGCCGACGGTAGTCAGTGTGATAATCGTCATGTAAAAGCACGTGAACAGATCCCAGTGCTCGACCAGCCTGAATCCGAGCGTTCCAAAGAACAGCAATCCAAAGAGGGCGATTACGGATATTCGAAAGCTGCGATCCTGGTTCATTAAAGGGCGGTCCAGACCGATACAACTTGATGAGTATATGAGTCCATCAAAGTATCCGAAATGGAGCCAAGGTGTCAACCGATGCCAAACACCAGAAAGTATTTAGAAGCCTGTCTGCCCAGATCGTTGGAAAGCCTTGGAAAGCATTGATAGCTAAACAGGTTGACACCAGTTGCCCTTTGGCTTACGGTAAGGTTTAAAGGCAGGCGGCAGATAGCGTTATCGATCAGTGGTCTAGAAAAAACCAAACATCCAAAGTTCAAATGCCGTAAGATATGCATGACCACTGACCGGATTCAAACAGTTGTCTTTTATTTATGAAACCGAATCGTGTTCCCAGCGCCGCCCCGCAAGTCTATTATAAGAAGAGTCTCTGGCGGCGAATCTTCAAACCGTGGGTCCTCGTCTTTTTCGGAGGGCTTACGTTCATTGCCCTTGCAGTCTTCGGTTATTACTATGTTTTATTTTCGGGAATGATCGACTCGCGCCTGAAAGGCGGCGACGTCATTGTACGGACGACCTCTATATACGCGGCTCCCTATCGCGTTCAAAGCGGCAGAGCAATCGCCAAACAGGATTTAATCAGCCACCTGGACAAGGTCGGTTATGTGGACCTGTCAAAAGGAGGCGACACAAACCGCGGTCGCTACCTTGTTAAAGGCAACGATGTAGAAGTAATTCCGGGCAGCGACAACTCCGATTTCCCGCATATCAAAGTAACGTTTAACGGTCGCAGCATCGATCGTGTTTACGATGTAAACGAAAAGAAGACGATCGCGGCCGCTTACGTCGAGCCGGAGATGCTTACTTCTGTAACCGGCGATAAAAAAGAGAAACGCAAGGTAATCGAATACAACGATCTGCCTAAAAATCTGGTCAATGCGATTCTTGCGGCCGAAGATCGGGATTTTTTCAAACATCCCGGCGTGAATTACAAGGGATTGATCAGAGCGCTGCTTCGCGATACACAGGAAGGCGAATTGCGCCAGGGTGGTTCAACAATCACACAACAGCTTGCGAAAAACATGTTCCTGACGCGCGAGCGCACTTTTAAACGAAAACTCGCCGACATTTATCTTGCACTGATTTTAGAGACACGCCTGACAAAACAGCAGATATTCACGCTCTATTGCAACGAAGTGCCGATGGGCCAGCAAGGCAACTATTCGATAAACGGAATGGGTGAAGCGGCTCGTATTTATTTCGGCAAGGATGTGATGAATTTGAATTTGGCGGAATCGGCTTTCCTGGCGGGCATTCTGCGAGGCACGACCTATTACTCGCCTTATTCGCATCTGGATCGCGCGGTCGCGCGGCGCAACGAAATCCTGGACGCGATGGTAAAGATGGAGGTGGTCACTCAGGATGACGCTGATAAGGCTAAAAAGACAGATGTGAAGATCCTTTCAAGAGCCCTCAGCACCAGCGCAGAAGCGCCATATTTCCTGGACTATCTTGATTCTTCCATAACTGATGCGATGGCAGGAAAAGACCTGTCCCGAACAAACTACCGAGTTTATTCGACCGTCGATATGGACCTGCAACGCGCGGCTGATTCGGCCGTACGGACGCAAATGGCCGCCCTCGACAAGGTATTCACATCCAGAAAGAAGAACGGAATTCCGGCGGATCAGATTCAGACTTTGCTTCAGGCCGCGCTTGTCGCTATCGATCCGAAAACCGGAGAGATATTGGCGATGGTCGGCGGCCGTGATTATTCCACAAGCCAGCTGAACAGAGCGACAGACGCGCATCGGCAGCCCGGTTCCGTCTTTAAACCGATTGTTTATGCCACGGCGCTGAACACCGCCTACGATGAAGGAAGCGACAAAGTCATAACACCTGCATCTCTCTTTATGGATGCGCCCGCGACGTTCAATTACGACAATAACAAGACCTATTCACCAAGTAATTTTGGCGAAGAGTTCACCAATCACGACGTAACTGTTCGTTATGCTCTTACTCATTCGCTGAACGTCGTAACGGTAAAGGTTGCTGAAAAGGTCGGCTACAGCAAAGTCGCAAAGATGGCGGAGAGTTTCGGTCTGCCGCGACCGCAGCCGGTTCCGTCTCTTGCGTTGGGAACGTATGAAGCTACTCCGCTGGAAGTAGCGCGAGCATATACTACATTTCCTAACAACGGCGTGCGAGTTGAGCCTTATGGACTCAGGAAGATCACCACCCGGTCAGGTGATGCGGTTATGGGTGAGCCGTCCGTAAAGAAGAAGCAGGTTATTACTCCGGAAGTTTCGTGGATACTGACTAATATAATGCAGGATGTGCTGAACAGCGGAACGGCGGCACGGGCACGTCAGATGGGTTTCACCGCGCTGGCGGCAGGAAAGACTGGCAGTTCGTTCGACGGATGGTTTGCCGGGTTCACGCCGAATCTTGTGTGCGTCGTTTGGGTAGGTTTCGACGACAATCGACAGCTTGGGCTTACCGGCGCGCAATCGGCTCTTCCGATTTGGGTCGATTTTATGAAAAAGGCGCTGGCGATCCGACCTGATCTGGCAGGCACGGAATTTACGCAACCTTCCGGAGTGACTGAAGCAGACATCGATCCGGGCACCGGACTTCTGGCAAGCGAAATATGCGGACCCGGTCGCAAAGAATATTTTATTGCCGCGACGGCGCCGACTGAGCAATGCACTCAACCGGCGCAACCTAAAGCTCAGATCAGCGCCAGCAACGCTGGGAACGACAGGAATCAGAGCACACCCGGTAAAAGTCTTCCCGCAAAAGTTACTGGTTTGCTGACCAGGGAAGTTCGGCGCATCGTATCAAATAAGCATTAGCTTGCGCGCTCGTAATCTTAAGAAGGGCTAAGGCCTTTTCTTAGAAACACTAATCGGAACAAATCGTTCGGAACCTATCGTTGCGCTCACCTATATGGGCTGCTAAACTTCCCCTTCTGATTGAGGTTTAGCTTTGACCCGCTGGTTTCTTCTTCCTGCACTTCTGGCTTTGATCTTCTGCATGGCGGCAACGCGGCAGGATGTTGCGGTAAAGGCCCTGGAACAGGGCAAGGAAAAGCTAAAAGCTCTTGATTACGATGGCGCAATAGCCAAGTTCAACGAGGCAATTGAAGCTCGCGGCGGCAATTTCGCCGAAGCCCACCAGCAGTTGGGACTTGCTTATTTTTACAGCGATAAACTGACTGATGCCGCTTCTGAATTCGACACTGCGGCACAGCAGGATCCATCTAATGCGTCGGTTCAACGATACATCGCGGAAGTCGCGTTGTTTGAACCGGATTATCAGAAGGCTTTGAACGCATACGAAGCGTATCTGGATGCACTATCGCCATGGGCGCCGGAACGCGCAGCTGCGCTGAGGCGAGTATCAAAACTGAGGATGATGGCTCTCGGAACTTATGAAGCAGGTTTGAGAGATGCTGATGTCCAGTTTTTATCCAGGCCGAAGCCTCATTATCCTGAAAACGTCAAGGGCAATCCGCTTCCGGCAGGCGACGTGATCGTCGAGGCGATTTTCACGGCAGATGGAGAAGTATTCGAGCCGAGAGTGATCAAGTCGCTTGGCAAAGAGTTCGATGACGATGCCTTGAAGCTGCTTACCGGTATGCACTTCACGACTGCGGTTAAAGGCGGAAAGCCCGTATCTCAAAAGCAGAAACTGAAGATGCATTATCAAAAAGTATTTGGTTGAAAGCATTTGGTTGATTGATATTGGATCGATGGGCGAAGGCAATTCTATGCCGGTCTAGTGGAATCTGACGGGGACACACCAGAATTAACCCACAGACGTGCAATAAATCCTGGAGGTTTGATTTGTTAAGGAAAGTTTCCAGCACAATATTAATTTGCGCATTAGCTCTTTGTGCGAATGTCATGGCACAAAAGAAGAAAGACAAAAAGGAGCAGAATGCCGGGCCGCCGACTACGGCCGAAGCTGAGTTTGCCAAAGGCGTCCAGTACTACAACCAGGGACTCTATAGCCCGGCAGTCGGTCAGTTTAAAAAAGCGATCGACATGCGGCCAAAATACCCCGAGGCTTTCTTCTGGCGCGGAATGACGCTGCTAGAAATGAACGAGCCTGATTACGCGTACGACAGTCTGAAGAACGCGCTGTTGCTGCGAAAGGATTACGAAGAAGCGCATTATCTTGCATGGCTTTCACTGGCACAGGTCGGTGCTACATTGGGTCCGGTGGCATACAACGAATTGTCCGCCGTGCCAAAGAAATCGTACGATCTGCCCTGGCACATTCACCTGAGGTTGGGTGAGGCGCTTGCTGACAGCGGCCAAATAGATCGCGCCATCACCGAACTTCGTCAGGTTACATCGTCACAACCTCCAGCTCCGACGGCTGACTCTTATTTCAATCAGCTTGCCGATAGAGAAATTCAATCGATCAAAGACGAGATTGCGCAACACAGCGGCAGTTACGCCGATGGGCATATGAAACTGGCCAAGGCCATGCTGGCAAAGCAGAATTACGATGGCGCAATCGCTGAAGCGCAGACAGCGATTCAACAGCGAGAAAGCTTTCCCGCAGCCTATCAATTTATTAGTAGCGTCTATTTCCAAAAGAAGGACTATCAGGATTCAATAGCAACGCTGCAGGAATTCCTGGCCAAATTCCCCACCGATAGTCATCTGGCACAATTCCGCGGCAGGATAGCGGTCATTCGCGAAGTCGGGTCGCTGCCCGAAACTCCAGTGGTCAGCAATCCTGATTCAGCCGCAAAGCTGCCTACCTTGCCGACTTTGGCTTTGACCGACGCCGCAAGGGAACACAAAGTCGCTGGCAGCGTAACCATTGAAGCCACCTTTACCGATGGCGGTATGATCGAACGTCCTGTTGTTGTCCAGGGCCTCGGCTATGGACTGGATGAAAGAGCGCTGATCGCGGTGCTGGGAACGAAATTCGAGCCAGCAATGAAGGACGGCAAACCGGTGGCAGTTCGCCAGAAGATTCAGGTTAATTTCGCGAACTAGCGACCGAGTCCAGTCGAACCGGCAGTTTGACACCACTTTGCGTGGGGTGCTAGATTGACCTCCGTTCTACAGTTACGGAGCGAGGTTCAAGGTTTATGCCCATTAGTCCGGAGTTGCTGGAGATCCTGGCTTGTCCCCAGTGCAAATCCAAGGTTGAGATGAAGCCGGATGGCAGCGCTCTTAAATGCGTCCAGTGTTACCGGGTTTATCCGATCAAAGACGATATTCCTGTCATGCTTATTGATGAAGCAACGATCGAACCTCCGGAACCAGACAATCAGGCGACGCGCTAATAGTGTCCAGCTATGGGTTATGTAACTCATCATCGCGCCAAACAGATTCTCAGCAAAACAACAAACAGGAAACTGGTTGTATTGGGAGATCTGATGCTGGACGAATTCATCTGGGGTAACGTGTCGCGCATTGCACCGGAAGCTCCCGTCCCCGTAGTCGATATTCAGCGAGAATCGCACCGTCTGGGAGGTGCAGGGAACGTTGTCAATAACCTTCGCGCAATGGGTGCAAGCGCAATACCGGTCAGTGTTGTTGGGAACGATGCTGCGGCCGAACGGCTCAGATCGAGTTTGTCAGAACTGAATATCGACGTCACCGGCATAGTCGTTGACCATTCGCGGCCGACCACCACAAAGACGCGCATCATCGCTCACAGCCAACTGGTGGTTCGCACCGATAGGGAATCAAGAAAACCACTGGACGCCGGCGTTGAGGAAAGAGTCTTAGCGAGCTTCGCTAATCTAGCCTCTGAATGTGATGCGATTATCATTTCAGATTATGACAAAGGCGTACTTACTCCGCAGGTCCTTGAAAACGCGATTAAATTCGCGTGCGAGCGCAATATTCCCGTCTGCGTCGATCCCAAGATTCGCTATTTCTCTTATTATCGGAACGCCACGGTAATTACACCTAATCATCATGAAGCGGCCAGAGTGACCGCTAGTGTAATTGAATCCGAAGATGACCTGACTGTAGCCTGCAAACGAATTCGAGAGATGCTCAACTGTGACAACATACTGGTCACACGTGGTGAGGAAGGAATGTCATTGTTCGCGGCCGATTCTGCAACGCACATTCCGGCCGTCGCCAGAGAGGTTTATGATGTAACGGGCGCCGGCGATACTGTTGTAGCCTTGCTGGCGTTATCACTAACATCCGGGGCGACGATGCTCGAAAGCGCTGCGCTGGCAAATTACGCAGCCGGTCTTGTTGTAGCAAAGGTAGGAACAGCAGTAGTCGATCCTGAAGAACTATTAACCTCAATAAAGGAGGAACGGTGAATAGGCATTTTCACCAGCCAAATTATGTCCAGCCTGCTTTATGATCGCGCGCAGAATGCCGCAAGATTTGTCCGTTCCAAATATCCGACAGATATTCGTATAGCTGCCGTGCTCGGGTCGGGTCTCGGCGCGTTCGCGGATGAGCTAGAAAACGCCGTTCGGATTGACTATCGCGATATTCCGGATTTTGCCGAGAGCACCATTGAAGGTCACGCGGGACGACTGGTGCTGGGTGAATTCGAAGGCATTCCGCTGGCCGTGATGCAGGGCAGGTTTCATTTTTACGAAGGCCATACCCTGGAGCAAATCACATTTCCAATGCGCGTTTTTGGCGCGCTCGGAGTCAAACGGGTGATTTTGACCAATGCCGCGGGCGGGATAAATACCAGCTTTCCGCCGGGTTCGCTCATGCTGATAACGGATCACATTAATTTTATGGGAGCGAATGTTCTGCGCGGCCCAAATGACGAGCGGTTCGGATTGCGCTTTACTGATATGTCGGAAGTCTATTCGGCGGAATATCGCGATATTGTGTTGGATGAAGCGAAAAAACAAGGTTTCAAAATGGAGACCGGCGTGTACATTGCAGTAAGCGGTCCATCTTATGAAAGCCCCGCCGAAATTCGCGCATTCAGAACCCTCGGAGCCGATGCAGTCGGGATGTCTACAGTGCCTGAAGCGATCGTGGCTCGCCACCAGGGAATGAAGGTTCTGGGCATTTCTGTTATAACGAATATGGCGGCCGGCGTTTCAAACCAGAAGATCAATCACGAAGAAGTGATAGAAGTCGGCAATCGGGTTCGCGGGCAGTTTATATCTTTGCTCAAAGGCGTAATTCCAAAGTTAGGCTAGTGTCCCCGGAGGAGCGATGATCATAGGAATCTGTGGTGGTACAGGTTCAGGTAAGAGCACCGTCGCGAAAAAGGTATTGGAATCGGTTGATTGCAATCACGTCGCCGTGCTGCAGCACGATTCTTATTACCGCAATCTTGGTGATATGCCTCTTGAATTGAGACACAACATAAACTTCGATCATCCTGACTCGTTGGACAATGATCTTTTCATAAATCATATTGAGGCTCTGCGCACAGGCGAGAGTATTGAGCAACCCACCTATGATTTCACCACTCATTCCCGCGCTTCGCAGACACTGAGGATCGAGCCGAAACCAGTTATCATCATCGAAGGTATTTTGATATTTGAAAATCCAAAGCTTAGATCGCTGATGGATATCAAAATATTCGTCGATACGGCTGGCGACCTTCGGTTTATCCGTCGCCTGGAGCGCGACGTTCGCGAGCGAGGCCGGACTCCTGATTCTGTAATCAAACAATATCTCTCCACAGTTCGACCGATGCATGATCAGTTTGTTGAGCCGAGCAAGAGACACGCCGACGTGATTATTCCCGAAGGCGGCTTTAATCAGGTTGGCATCGATCTGATAATTGGAAAGATAAATGCAAAGATTGCCGAAGCGATTGCGGCGCGAAAAGGAGGAGCGGCAGTTGGGTGAAATTTACCGCTTCCTCATATAAAAAATAATTCTCTTAAGCCGCGCGTCGCTGCTGTGAAGCGCCGCCAGTCATTGAACGTTGTTCAAGTTGAGTTACTTTGTGCAGTACGGCAAGCGAAAGAATTGTAGGCGCCCAAAGTCCTATAAAGTTCGAGGCTTTTTGTTTGCCAGCACTCTGCAAAAGTAATGAAGCGGTAATCGAGCCACCGGTGGCAATCAGATACGGCAGTAATTGTTTCATGCGAACGGACCTCCGTGAAAATAGTGATTCGGGGAACCGTTATCAAGTTGTGTGCCTTGTAAAAGTACCAGGTTATTTCGGGTTTTGATTGAAAAGCCGAGAATAATTTGCTTGCTTTCGAATCGCTTTTGATGCTCTACGAGTTGATTTAATCCACAGCACTTAAGAGCGATTTGTTTAATGTTGGATTTCAGCGGGAGAGCAGTTGCCTTTTGGAGGAAAAGTGGGCGAGCCAATAACTGATCAACAACTGATTGAGGCAGCTATTCAAGTCAGAGAAAATGCCAGCGCGAAATTTTCAAATTTCAAGGTTGGTTCTGCTGTGCTCGGCGCCGACGGCAAAATCTATACAGGCTGCAACGTGGAGAATGCAACGTACGGGCTGACTGTTTGCGCAGAACGTGTTGCGATCTTCAAGGGGATTAGCGAAGGCGCGCGAAAGTTTACGCGAATTGCAGTAGTGGCTGATACGGATGTGTTGACTCCGCCGTGCGGTGCTTGTCGTCAGATCATCTGGGAGTTTTGCGGCGATGTCGAAGTGGTTATGTCCAACCTGTACGGAAAAACAGAAATCGTGAAAATGAGCGAGCTCTTTCCGCGGGCATTCGATGCCAGCTTTTTGTAAACTCAAATCAATTCTCGGACTCCGCTTCCCCCTCATCGACAGGCGGGAACTCGACCCGGTCATAAACTTCGGAAAGCCTCAATTGACAATCGATTGATGGAATTAGTATGGTACCGCTCAGTTCGCTGGCTGCTGTTAAAAGCCACCCATCCTCTCGACGAGAATAATGTTCAATTAGGGGCATGGTTTGGGAAACCATTACGTAATCAGTGAGAGTATCAATCCAAGTCCTGTATCTTAAAAACTTTTCGCCTCGATCAAAGGCTTCGGTTGACGGTGATAAAACCTCAACAATGACCGATGGATTTAAAAGTACATCGCGGTTCTTATCGTGAAAACGAGGCTCCCCGCAAACGACCACAAGGTCAGCATACGAAAACATAACAGATTGGCGACGCTTCTGTTTAATTGTTGCCCCACTGCGGACTTTCATGTTTGGTGATAAAGCCTCACAAGATCTGCCGATTAACTGAGTACTTACAACCCGTGCCAGATTCGTACATATCCTGCTATGTTGCAGGCTCTCACCCGCCATCGCGTAGATACTCCCGTCCAGATACTCGTGGCGCTCTTCGCCCGACCTTTCTAGGTCAAGGTATTGTTCAACTGTATAATACGGAATCGATTGCGGTAATCCCATAAAAATTCTTCTCTTCTTGCTGAGCCGATAATCTAAAACTTCAATACGTTATTTTATACGATTATACGCCATGTTCTTTTTAAATTTACGCCAGTCAGTCGATACGATTTTTATCATAACTGAATCATCTAGAACAGCCGAACCATACTTTCACCTCTATTCGTTGATTCAACAGGGTTATTAAGTGTAATTTCGCTACCTGCATCACATCACTATAACAATATCCACCTTCGAGCCGATAACAAAGGGCACCCAAAGTCATCCCCAAGACTCTGTCAGAAAGCAAGTAGGGAAATAGAATGATAGAACAAAGGCGATATACAAGGGTCAAGGTTTTGCTTCCTTTACAAATAAACGTCGAGGAGCAACAGGTCGAAACACATCAGGCCGCCTGTCTCGACTTGAGCGTCGGAGGACTCCTTTGCCAGTCAGAGAAAAAACTGGTGGTCGGTAACATCGTCGGCATTAAAGTTCAATTTAACGAAAACGATGAATGGTCGGTTGACGCAAAAGTAGTTCGAGTCGAGCGGGTCCGCAAATTGCGCGCTTATCGGATCGCATTCGAATTCTCCGGCCCGTCTCCAAAGCTGGTCGAGAAACTGACCTACTTTTTGCTCTATCCGAGAGATAGCAAATCACCCGCAGTCGAGGGAATCGTTCGAAGTCCGTTTGAGTATTAACCTGTCGGGCCTTACAATCAGCGGATCCTGAAGCGCCGGAAACCTTCCAGCCGATGACGGCTGGGGCTTGCGGCGTTTTGCATTTTGGGTATCTTATTAAATCCCAACAACGAATGCTTGATGTGGAGGGTGCGATGGGTACAACCAGATTTGGCCGAGTGACTCTGATTGTGATGGACAGCGCCGGTATCGGCGAAATGCCAGATGCCGCCGAATGGGGCGATGCAGGCAGCAATACTATTGGCCACGTTCTTGAATCCAGAGACGTCCGCATCCCGAACATGCAGAAAATGGGACTTGCCAACATTCGGCCGCTGGCAGTTCCGCCGGTGACAAGTCCTATTGGCTCGTTCGGACGCTGCGCGCTTGCTTCTAACGGAAAAGACACAACCACCGGACACTGGGAAATGGCGGGGATTATCACGGAAGTTGCGTTTCCAACTTATCCCCACGGTTTTCCCCCGCGAATAGTCGATGAATATACAAAGCGAATCGGTCGCGGCATTTTGGGAAACAAGGCCGCATCAGGAACCGAGATTATCGCAGAGCTCGGCGAAGAGCATATGAAAACCGGCAAACCAATCGTCTACACCTCGGCCGATTCGGTTTTCCAGGTTGCTGCACACGAAGAAATCATTCCGATAGAGGAGCTCTATCGAATCTGCCAGATTGCGCGCGATATGCTGACCGGGCAGGATCAGGTCGGGCGCGTCATAGCTCGGCCATTTATCGGAACTCCGGGCCACTTCACACGAACTGAGCGCAGAAAAGACTACGCGATCGAGCCGCCGATTCCAACCCTGCTTGACCGACTAAGCGAGAATGGACATCCGACGATCTGCGTAGGCAAAATCGCTTCGATTTACGACTACAAAGGTGTAACTGAAGAGATCAAGGCGAAGAACAATATGGCCCTGGTTGACAAAACTGTCGAGGCGCTGAAACGCGATTGTCAAGGATTCATCTTCACCAATCTGGTTGATTTCGACATGCTTTATGGACATCGCAACGATGTCGAAGGCTATGCAAAGGCGCTCGAGGATTTCGACGCCAGATTGCCAGAGATTATGGATGCGATGCGCCCTGACGATTTATTGATGATCACGGCAGACCACGGTTGCGATCCGTCAATTAAAACATCGACCGACCACACACGCGAATACGTGCCGCTGCTGGTTTACGGCAAACATTCAAAACCAGGAGTCGATCTGGGGATAAGGAAGTCGCTGGCCGATATTGGAGAGACTATTGCCGCAAACTTTAATCTCGACTTAGGAGTTGGGACCAGTTTCCTGTCACAGATTGCCTGATCGTTTATCTATCGCGCTTGTCAGTTTCTGTTACCGCACCCGGAGCGGCGTTGACCTGCGACACGTGTCCCTGAAAATAATACGAAAGAGCAATAATCATCATAATAAAAAGAATTAATCCAAACGGAAGTTTTGCCAGCATGTTTTTTATTCCGTTTGTGGCGTCTAATCCACTGTATTTACGATCCACCGCAGTTTTCTCCTCAATACCTGCGCAAACTAATCTGGATCTTTGCAGACTTTCGTTGCCTGCATAGCAAGGTGTGGACAAGGGTGGGTTAAAACTTGACCACTTTTGCGTACTACTGGTTCTCGGCAGAGCCGTCACTGCCGAAAACATACAAAATCTGTCACTTCGAAGTGACAGTTTTTTCCTATCCGCTATTTTCAGCGGCGCTCATTGGACGGGCCATGTTCGTTGCAAGGCGCCTGCGTTCGTCGGGTAAATGAGTCAACCGGCTATGTTTGCGCCGATGCTCATTTCGAAAGCGACTGGGTCAAAATATTCTTGTTAGTTGCCTACCTGTTTTTCAAGGTAAAGTAACTGCAAACAACGGGCCGCTTATTTTCCGGTAAATGCAAACAAATGAAGCAATTAAGAGCTTCATCACTATCCGCACTGGTGTCCAAGCTGATTCATTTTCTTTAGCCACTTTTCCCGCGCGCGACCATCTTTGGCTTCGACCGCTCCGATAATATTCTCTTTAATCGGACCTATGCCACAGAACTTGAGAATGCCTCGACGCAGGTTTTTCAAACTGTGCTCACGGAAAAACCAACGATAAAAGAAAGCGGGCATTCCCATCGTCACAACCACGCGAGCAGTCTTCCCCCTCAGTCGACTATTCCAGGGCGTCATCTGTTTGTCCTCGCCGGTTACAAATCTCGGTCGAAGCACCTGCTCGAAGAAACCTTTTAACAATGCGGGCATATCACCCAGCCACAACGGATAAATGATTAAAAGATGGTCCGCCCATAGAATCGTCTCCTGGGATAGCTCTATTGAATCCGGAGGCACACCTTTCTCAAAGTCTTCTTTGGTTTGCAGGAGAGGGAATTTCAGTTGCGCGACATTTATGATTTGAACTTCGTGGCCGGCCTCTTTAGCCCCCTGCTGGTAAGCATCCGCAAGTGCATTTCCGTAATGCTTACCTGAAGGATCAGGATTACCCTGGATTATTGCGATGTGTTTTGACATTTCCGCATCTCCTGTGAGTACAAGTTATAAAGCCGCCGATTCGTGGTGGTTCAAAGAATCGTTGGGACGCAAAGTCCATTCCTCGGCCTCAACTATGAAGATCCCAAATACATCACGGCAAGTGCGTAAAATCGGCCAACAATCGTGGGGAAATTGACTCAAATGCCACTTTTAGCGCCGGATTTCCGCGTGTTAGAGACGGCTCGTAACTTGCCATTCCCGGTAATGTGAAGAGTGTCCTTCTCAATTACGGCAGACCAGGAGCAAAGCCATGAAAGTACTCCTTGCAATCGATTACACACCAAGCGCGGAAATCGTGATTAACGAATTCCTTTCGCGACCGTGGCCGGATAAAACGGAAGTTTGTGTACTGAACGTTGTTGACCTGTATAAGTATTATTTAAGCCCCGAATACATCCAACCGATCGAAGAGACGGAGATCACCCAGGCAAAAGAATTGGTGAGCACCATCACAGATCGTCTAGTGAAAAAGGGCATCGCGGCGAGTTATCACGTCGCAAAGGAATATCCCATCACCGGGATTGTGGATTTCGCAAAGGAGTGGAATGCCGACCTGATTATGATGGGGTCGCACAGCCATAGTGCATTAGCCAGATTCTTTCTCGGCAGCATAGCCAAAGGCGTCATTCGCCATGCGCATTGTTCGGTCGAGGTAATTCGAGAAACTGCCAAACAAGAGAATGGCTCGATGAAAGTCATTCTGGCCACGGACGGTTCCGAATATTCTGTGGCCGCCGCTCAGGAAGTTGCGGCCAGGCCTTGGCCCGCCGGAACAGAGTTTCTGGTTGTCAGCATAGCGGAATATGAGATACCAGCAATCGATCCGTGGTATGCGGCAGCCGAAGCCATTCAAAAAGCAAATGAAGAAAAAAGCAGAATCGCCGAAAGAGCCGCGGGCACGGCCGCTCAGATACTGGAGGCGACAAAGCTCAAAATCCGGCGAGAAGTTATGTCTGGACCCGCCAAGCCGCTGATTGTCGATACTGCAAAAGATTGGGGAGCGAACCTGATTGTAGTCGGCTCTCACGGACGACGTGGGATAACTCGCCTCCTGATGGGCAGCGTCGCGGAGTCAGTCGCGGTTGGGGCTTCATGTTCGGTCGAAGTCGTCAGGGGGCGACCGGCCGATTCATAGAATCGCCTGATTGATGCAGTAAAGAATAAACTGGCCTGCCAGAATTTAGTTCGGGAATTCCAGATCAGCGGTCGCGGGTTCGTTACTATCCGTGATCGCTGAACCAATTGTGGAACACATACGCCTTCCGTTCTACATTAAGCAGCCACATTGCAAAGTTCCGCACTGGCTATGAAAAATTCCCCAGCCAAAAACTACCGATCATCGGGACGCATTTTTAACATCAACAGAACCAAGGATTTGCGTTTCGAAACTAGTAGGTATGGCAATTGCTCGTCTCCTTGCAGCGAAGCGTAATTTCCAACAATTTCCGTTCAAACTGCGAAGCTTCGCCACAACGTGTTTTGGCTTGCTGATGATGGAGCAATTATGAATACCAAACAAAACTATGTTGACCTTGAAGCCTCAGCGCTTCACGAAATCAGGCGCGCCGGACTTTCCACAAATGATATAGCAGTTACAGCCGATGGCGGCGTCGTTACGCTGAGTGGCTTCGTAGATGATTACAGCGACAAAGTTCTGGCCGAAAATGCCGTAAAACTGATTAGAGGCGTTCGGGGTATTGCCAGCGAAATCAAAGTTAGAGGATCGGTTGAGAGAACAGACCCTGAAATCGTCAAAGATGCGGTGGATGCTTTGAAGAAAGATGTCAGGGTGCCAGACAGCCAGATCAAAGTAATGGTCCGAGATGGCTGGCTAACATTGGAAGGTCGAGTTGAGTCGCATCACCAGAAAGACGCCGCCGAAGAAGCCGTAAAATATATCGGTAGTGTCCGTGGTATCGCCAACCATATAGCGATAAATCCGATAAGCCATCACTAAAGGATCTGATGAATACGCTCCGAATTCAGGCCACAGATGATACCGACCGCGCTCTTGCGCATATTCATGGTGTCAACCACTGTGTCGGTATCATCGGTGGCCTGAATGCTTGAACCCTGTCCTGCGAGCATCTTCTGCCGCCAAGAGCGCATCATACGGTCGTAGTCGTGTTTTCAATTTTCAAGCGGGCGCGCGTATGTTTAGCTATGCGCATATGCATCTCTAAGCAAAATCCAAACACAGATTAAAGTACTCCAATCGAATGGATCACCAATTGCTTTAAACCTACATTGCCGGGCGTTTGATAGTCAGCACAGGGAGGTTGACGCTATGAAACGCAATATTGCATTTCTGTTTGTTCTAGTCTTTGTAATTACATTTTCTAGCAATGTGCAGGCACAGAAGCGAACTCACAAGCGTGCTGTTCAAACCAAAACTGCACAGCAGGTAGAGCCGCCAGCGGACGTTCTTGCAGCCAAACAACGGCTTTCGGATCTGGGGTACTGGGTAGGCCCGGTAAATGACAAATCAGACACATACCTCAGACAATCTCTCATCGCCTTTCAGAAAGTCGAGGGGCGGCCGAGAACAGGAAAACTAACCGCTGACGAGCTGCAGGCGTTGCAATCGGCAAAACGACCGGAGCCGCTGGAGAAGACCGGCAATGAACACGTCGAAGTCGATCTGCAGCGACAGGTCTTGTTCGTTGTCGACGGTCAGGGAGCAGTATCAAGCATATTGCCCGTTTCGACTGGTAGTGGAAAGATGTTCACATCAGAAGGAAGGACTCGCAAGGCAGTCACTCCGACCGGCCAGTTCAAGATCACGCGAAAGATCAAGGCGATGCATAAGAGTCCCTTGGGGCTTCTTTATTACCCTAACTACCTCGTCGATGGAATTGCGATCCACGGTAACCCGTCGGTCCCTTCGACTCCCGCGAGTCACGGCTGCATAAGAATTCCGATGTATGCCGCGGTTGAATTTACCAATCGCATGCCGATTGGCACTCCGGTGACTGTATATCGAAGCGATGTCAATGTGCAGACCAGTCATTGAGGGTTTTGCCGTCCAATCGAACGGCCTGTCCGAAATGAGTTTTTCAGATTACTAAAGGGCGGGCCGTTCTAATACAGCAACTAAATCACACTTCGAAAGGGCGAGCCGGGGATTATCGCAATTTGGTGGGGGGCAATGCGCAACGCCGTGTAGAACGGTTTTCCTGATCAAGCTGCGGCACTTGCACCTCTAGAAGCTTTTTCAGGATCGATTTTTACCATCACGCTTTGACTGTCCGGAAAGAACATCAGCAATACCGAGCGAACGTCTGATTCATCGTCCTGGAGGTAAAACTTGCTGAACGGGACTCTTTCGCGAAAAACACGCAGAATGCGATCTTCGAGAAACGACGCTGTTTCAATCACTTCATAGAACCTGCGACCAATAACTTCGCTTCGCGGTTTTAATCTGAGGTCGGAATTATAAGTGCTGTAAGTAATCACTCGACCAAGTGTGTCGAGCTCAAAAATTCCCAGCGGCAGAGTCGCTTTAACATAACCGGACATAGAATACCCTTCCAAAGGCAGAGTGTGGGGACCGTCACCGATAGTACGTCAGGCCTCGCAGGAATGTCTGTGACATGCGTCACACTAATTGCGTTTTTATCATTTCTAAAATGATTGTTTCGCACTTAGTCGCCGTCTACGCGTGCGTATGGCGATGCGGCGTCGAAAGGACATCCAGCACCAGAGCCGCCAGCGCGAGCAGCAATAACCCGTTAGTTCCGCTGCCGCCACTACCACTCATCGCGCAAACCAGCCACAGAATCAGTAGAACCAGAAAGATTGCTCGAAGCATAACAGCCTCCTTTCCGAACGCTCTTAATATGTCCACGCGAACCTTTCGGTGACCTTACCGGCCGGTAACATCGCCGGCTTCAATGGCCGAGCGATCAGGACTGGACATGGTGACTGACGCAACACGCGGTCGACGTTCGAGCCAAACAACGCGTGCATCCCGAAGTCAGAGCCTTTCACGCCCATGCAGATCAAATCAATCTCGTGCTCCTGCGCATACGAGATTATTTCGGAATAGGGCTTACCTTCTGCGGTCACGCATTTAACGTCACACCACAGGAATGCCTCTTCAGGCACTGCATTCCTCAGTCGTTCCGATGTTGCATTTAATTCTCGCTGAGAAGTAAGGCTGAGTCCGGCGAGCTCGGGGTAGTCTGCTTTTGCTGCGGACTTGACGACGTTCAGCAAGTGCAGCTCTGCCTGATATTCTTCTGAAAGAGCCAGTCCGTACGACAGCGCCAGTTCCGCATCATCAGAAAAATCGTAACCCACCATGATTCGCTGCAAATCGATCTCTCTGGTAAACCGTCCTGCCCATTCCCGCTGATGCCCATGCGTAACCAGAACAGGGCAAGGAGCCGTTCGGCAGATCGATTCGGCCGTAGAGCCCAGCAGTATGTTCGCTTTCGGTCTTCGTCGCGATCGAATGACTATCAGGCTCACCGCGTTTGCGGCGGCCACTGTATTGATAGCGTCAACCGGGTCTCCGACAAGGACAATCGGATCCCATCTAATGTTTACAGGCTGACCTACTTTAGTCTGTTTTTCGACAGCTGTAGCCACAGATTCCCGTGTACGGGTCAGCACTGATTCCGTCGGAACGATCGGTCCGTCAATGCAATGAAGAGCAATCAGTTCGGCATCAAACGCCGCAGCCAGAGCAACCCCATATCTGAGGGCTTCTTCGGATGCTGGCGTCAAATCAATCGGGCACAGAATTTTGTTAACGGTAATCATAATTAGCACCGCCTGAGACAGAACGTCTTCATAAACCTGTATTGGCAACCCTTGTGCCCGGCTAAACCTATTGGTTCCGCAGGATTTTGCGTTAATCTACCCAGAATATCCGTCCGGGGTAGCGTCAAAA
This sequence comes from Blastocatellia bacterium, assembly GCA_035652355.1. Lineage (GTDB taxonomy): Bacteria > Acidobacteriota > Blastocatellia > DASRDY01 > DASRDY01 > DASRDY01. The sequence goes on along the minus strand of DASRDY010000135.1, from coordinate 35 downwards.
CCCGCACTGGTGCTGAAATTTGCGAATGATGGTTT
>DASRDY010000134.1:0-3001 GCA_035652355.1 Blastocatellia bacterium | reverse complement strand
GAGAACGATTACGGCCAAAAGATAACATGAGCTAACGTCGGTAGTCATCTCGAATTGAACAATGAAATCCCGACGATCATTGTGCGCGTCGAGTGGTTGCCTATCTAAGAGTTCAGACGGATTTGCTGGTCAAAACAAAACCGGAACATTGTTTGTTCGTCAGAATTCTTGATTGCTTTGCAGGTGACAATGAAAGTGGTACCAATCATTGCAAAAAGCCCAGAGCAGATAGAGGAAAGACTCCGATTATTTCGCGCGCTAGGCTGCGATGTTTACAAAGATACAAACGGACAGCTTTTCGCTGTAGCACAAGCAATGACTGACTGGCTTCGCAATCAAGTTGTAATGGTATTTGACACTGAGCAGGTGCCTCCGCATTGGACGCTGATCTCTGATCTGACCCAAACCGGTGATGTCGTTTGAAAGGATATGTATGCGATTGTTCGCCGCCGCGCTATTGGCCACAAGACGCAAAGGGCAATTTCAGACATCGGAACATATTCCTCTGCTGGTTGTCGCTAATTCGGAAATTGAAGCCGGTAAAGAGGCCAAACGAAAAGCTCGCAAAACATATCCGAAGAATGAAGGATGGCAAATCGTAGGGCGGGTTGTAGAGATCGATCATTCAAGATTATTAGAAATACTCATAAACGCTGATGGCCCATTTATGAAAGAGTTGCAAAAGGACCCACAAACTGTGGCAGCACCACATACCTGAAAGAGGACAACGTAAAAGTCGAAAGAATTGATTCAATGTCTGGTGTTGCCGATTTCAGGAGTTCAGGAGATTTTGGCACGGTGACGGCCCAATACCCGTGCCCCGAGGCCGCCGGTAGCACAAGGAAGTGACGGCGGCCTAACTCAATCTAAAGCGGCAAAAACTTGACCGTATTTTCAAGCTCGTCGTTAATGGTGCATTCAATTACGATCAGCAGTTCTGTAACGACATCCCCGATTGGAAGGCGTTTAGGTACGGCTATCACGCCGGGCATTGGCTCTCCACTTTTTATTCGATCATAAGCGAATTTTGGGATCGTTTGTATATCGTGTGTAACGAGGACTCGATTTTGTCCTGCTGCCCACTCGAGTAATTCGGGGTCTTCTGTTCCAGTCAGTCCAGCCTGTTGGGCAATTACATGATCAAGATCAGGTAGCCTGCCAAGCAGTCCCCGCAGAATACGGTGATCAAAGTTTTCGTCAATTAATAATCGAAGCATGAAGGTCTGGCGTTACTGCTTTACCAGTCTGTTACGGTGTTCACGGATGCGTTCGGACAAAACAGGATTGTCGGTTTGTGACTCGATGATACGTCTCGTTTCCTCACCCTCTTTTTCTCGATTTCTTAAGTACTCCTCGATAACATCCGTGTGTTCCAGGAAGTAATAAATAGCGCCGAACACGTCGCCAAGACTGAGCGTCGGGAAGGCCTCCTGAATTTGAACCGGGGTATCGCCCTGCTTAAAGCTATAGATGATCGAATCGAGAGTTACTCGTGAGCCTCTGATCTTGATCGCACCATCATTCGTAAGGACGAGTGGTACATCCTGTTTTTCTTCGAGTCTAACCATATTCCTAATTATACAATAGAAAACTCAAAAAAGGACGATAACACTCATATTCTAAAAGCGCATTTCCATACCGCGTTCAATGTCTTTAGCAATCAAATAGCCAACATGCTGGATAACCGAAGAAAATGCCTGTAGCCGCGCAGCTTCGATTGCTGCCGATCTGTTAATTTCGGCGGCGTGAACTTGTGCATCGTATCTTACCTGGTTTCCAGAAAGCTCCATTCGTGTACCTTCATTAATTGCGTGAATTTGAATATTAGCTCCACGGCTGACGCCGCCCTCCGCTTGGCCTGCCGAAACATTGGCCGCCTCAGTAATTCTATTTGCATATGCCTCCTGGTTAGCTGTCATCCGCTGCAAGTATGTATCCTGATTACCAGACAGACCTTGCTGAGCTTGTTGTTGATTCCCAATTCGAGCGTCCATTGACTGGTTAACCGCTTGGGACTGTCCGGTGGCTCTGTTCTGTATTGACCGATACTGTTCGCGCCATCCATAGGCAGCACCTCCGATTTCAACGCCAGTGCCGACCAGCGTTCCACCGGTTTGAATGGCGGATCCAGTTTTGCCGCCGACTTTATCGCCGGTGTATTCAGCGCCCTTTTCAATCTTATTACCAGCATACGATGACGCCGCATTGATCTTCTTACCAACAAAATCCTGTGTGTCGGCAGCGCGATTTGCTTCGATCGTAGATAGGCCCTGAGTTCTTCCAATCTGTAGCTCATTCACCTGTTGATTCGTTCGTACGCCAATATCGCCCTTGGCAAGCGCGGTAGTTGCTGCGGCAGAATCGATTCCTAGCTGCATTCCGGCCTGAGCCGTCATTATCTGGTTTGTCCGAGACGCGTAGATTTGACTGAGTTGCGCCGTTTGGTTGCCGCGCACAGCGCCGATGCCCATAGTTTGACGAGCACGAGCAGCAAGATTGGCCGCTTGAAAGTCACCGCCAGCCTGTGTGGTTGAAGAGCTATAGCCTGCCTCTGCCTGAATATTGGCGGCTTCTTGCGAGAGCGCGGCAGTTTTCAACGAGGCAAACAGTTCCAGAGCGGTGCTGGTAATTGCGGCCATCCACCCTGACACAGCCGACGAAACGCCCTCATAAACCTGCCCCATCGAAATCCGGTAAGCAAGCAAAGGCGAAAGCCACAGGCTCAAACCCACGATAGTCATTATCAAGGCTGCAAAGCCCACTGTATAAACCGGCTGGGCGAGCGGACTGCGGATAGCTCTGAGACTGGCATCATCCCAGGTATAAACCGGATTTGCATCACCGAGTGCCATTGCCATATTGCCAGCCAGATAAGCGAGTCCTCGAATGAAATAGGAAACCGAAGGCCAGATGAGAGTCAGAATTATTGCTCCCCAGGTAAACGGCCAAGTGAATCGTTGCGACAGTTTCTGGTCAATCGCCATCACTACCGCAAATGGCG
>DASRDY010000133.1:0-11775 GCA_035652355.1 Blastocatellia bacterium | reverse complement strand
ATAATGCAAAGAGAAGATTCTCTTGCGCTCAAGTCGATTCCGCAGTAAAACGCCATAGAAGCGGCCTCCTTTGTTTTAAAGATATTTCTCGCGGGCGATTATACGCCCGTGAGGCCGCCTCTATTGAGTATCAACGGGTTGAACGCGAGCACTCTCTGGCTGCGCTCGACTCCTGCAACGTTAACCTAAGCGTTGGCAACCCCTAGGACGAAATCAGCTATGGTTTGGGTCGACATAGCCACCATCATCGAAACCGCCTATAAGCGAGTTGTCCCATTGTACACGTTTGATGAACGGGGTCGGCCTTACTTGTATGCCTCTGCAGTGCCTTTCCAAAACGGTGCCCATCGGTTTCTCATCACGGCGGCCCACTGCGCGTTCGAGAATCGCAAGCCTCGACCGCTTTTCGTGTTCGGCGACAGTAAGCCCCACGCACTCATAGAACTTAGGGGGGCTTGGGAATATCAACAGGGACAGCAGACCGATCTAGATATCGCGGTAATTGGGCTGGGCGAGCGTTGCGCCAACGATTTGCAAGCGAGGCATTGGTTCTCTTCCCCTGAAGACGTTTCAGTTGTCAAACCAAAAACGCCAGGTATTCACTATCTTATAGTGGGTTATCCCGCTTCTCGGAACAAACGCCGCCCTGTACAGTTCGGGTTGCCGAGCCGCGCGACTGCGCTTATTACCGGGGACATATGTAGCGTCATGACAGTGCAAGGTATCGATAAGACAGAAGAGGCTCATTTTGCCATCGCGTTCCCTCATAAGAAGATCGACACGCCTGGTGGAGGAGTGTTTCACGTACCTCCTCCGTACGGGATGAGCGGAGGTGGAGTATGGCGGGTTGAGATTGATACCGTTCACCGCCTCGTAGGCAAAGCGTTCCTGGTCGGAATTGGAGTTGAATACCACAAAGCGCAAAGGACATTTGTCGTCACTCGCGTGCAGGCGGCTGCACCTCTAGCGATGGATCTAATGGATCCGAGTACCCCCACAACGGTCGCCTAACGGCCGCGTGCAGCGGCCTCGGCTCGCGAAACCCTGGCTCGAGGAGCTAGGTCGAACATCGCAGCGCGATATGGGGTGAACGCGAGCACTCTCGCTTTGCTCTCTCAGGTTGGCTTCTACAAAACATTGTCGGCTCGTCTTCAATCGCAGCGCAGTGCCGTTGTAGCGCTGATTTTCGTGGCCCTGAGCGCCGGGATAACGTTTGCCACTATTGCTACCAGCGCAAGGATTGCCGCTGTGCTCAAATACGTCAATGGATCAGACGTTCCCACCCCAAAGAGAACGCTTGTCAAAGCGTGGGTTATTCCAAGGACGGCCAACAGCCCCAAAGTGATACCAACAGCGACCAACCCGAGGCCCTGTCTTAGGATCAACTTCAAAACATCGGTCCTTTTTGCTCCAATCGCCATACGAATACCAATCTCTCTCGTCCTTTTCGCCACCGAGTACGACATAACACCATAAATACCGACTGCGGCAAGGAGCAGCGCGAGCAGTCCAAATATGACCAGAAGGATTGATAGATTCCGTTGACTGCCCAGCGAGCGGTCTACCTGATTACGCATCGTGACTATGTTCAACGTCGGCAGGTTTGGCTCCAGAGCTCGAATTTTGTCGCGCAAGGTAGCGCTTATGCTTGCCGGATTACCATCAACTCGGAGGGCCAGCGAAAATGCTCCGGCATATTTTTGTGAATATGGCAAATAGATGTGAGGCTGCTGGCCCTCGACAAGGCTGTTTACTTTCGACTCAGCGGCCACGCCGACTACCTGCTCAAAAGAAGTATCGCCGTAGAATTTAAAGAGTTTTCCAACCGCATCCTGACCAGGCCAGAAACGATTTGCCATTGCCTCGCTGATAATGACGACTTTAGGGCTATTCTCCTGATCCAGTTCATTGAAATCTCGACCGTGCAGCAATGGAATGCCGAGCGTTTGGAAGAATCCCGGGCCGATGGAATTGACCGGTATCAGGACGCCCTTGCCGCCGGGATTAGCCTCTGCGTTTTCCGGAAAAACCGTTCTGGCAAACCAAGGTCCTAATGGAGCGAACTCCGTGATAGTGGATGAGGAGACTCCCGGAATCGTGGACACACTCTCCAGCAGGTGTTTGGAAAAGAGCTTGCCCTTAGCTGGTGTATATCCTTCACGATCCAGATTTATTGTCGTTAATAATAGATTCTGAATTTTGAAACCCGGATTAACTGTTTGGGCGTTTCGCAGGCTTCGGATAAACAACCCGGCGCCGACAAGGGCAACTAAGGATAAGGCGATCTGCGCCACGACCAGCAGTTTCCGAAGGTTAAAGCGGAAACCGCCCTGGGATACAGTTGCGTCTTCGCCTTTCAAAGCTGGCACCAAATCCAGTTTTGAAGACTGAAGAGCCGGTACCAGCCCAAATACGACGCCGCTCAGAGGTGAGAGCAAAAACGTAAAACTCAAGACACTGCTATCGATAGTCGGTTCGGGCGAACCAATATTCGCGCCAAAGATATTCATTGAAGCAAGCACGTCCTCGCCAAAATAAGCCAGCATCAAACCGAGTGTGCCGCCAATCAACGCCAGCAGTAAACTTTCAGTCAATAACTGGCGAACTAATCGCGAGCGCTTAGCTCCGATTGCCAGACGGATTGCGATTTCGCGTTGCCGATTAGCCGCTCGGGCGAGAAGAAGGTTTGCGACGTTGGCGCACGCAATCAGCAGGACAACCATGACAACAGCCATAAGCGTGGTTGATATCAGCAGCAGTTGGCCAGTGCCGTCGGGATTTATTCTCACCTGTAGCAGGGGAATCAGCTTGACACTCCTGCCTTCGTTGTCCTCTCGATAATCCTGCTCAAGGCGGGCCGAGATGGTCTTCAGCGCAGTTTGTGCTTGCTGCAAGGAGACTCCGGGTTTTAAACGTCCGATCAAATTGAGGAAAACTCCACGCCGCGTATTAAGAAACGGGTATGCCTGGTCTGTTACGTCGTGCATCATCAATGGTACCCAAAGATCAGGGCCGACACCGAGGTCCGTGCCGGTGAAATCCCTGGGCGCAACGCCTATAATCGTGAAGCTACGACGATTCAATTCTATATTCCGCCCAATAACGCCTGATTCGCCGCCAAAGCTTCGCTGCCATAAGCCATATGATATTACCGCAACCGGACTTTCGCCTGGCGTTGCGTCCTCTTGCGCTTGAAAGGTCCGCCCTGCCTGGGCCTTCACGCCAAGTAGCGAAAAATAGTTGCCGGAAGCAAATTGGACGGTGAGTGGTTTGGCTTCATTCCCATTGACCATATTGACAGTGATTGAGGCATAGGCCGTCGTCCCGGAGAGAACATAATTGTTGTCGCGAAGATCCTGATAGTTCAGATGCGACACGCCAAGGTATCCGGGATTTGCTACGTCATCGGTAAAGATGGAGACCAGTTGCGCGGGCTGCTCGACTGGAGGCGGAGCCAGAATGAAAGCTTTAACCGCACTGAAGATAGCCGTGTTCGCGCCAATGCCTAATCCAACAGAGAGAACGGCGATTAAGGTAACCCCGGGGTTCCGGAGCAGCAAACGAAATCCAAAGTGCAGGTCTTTCCACAGATTATCCATTCGATCACCTCGAGCGCGAATCTGAAACTTGAAAGCGTGAGATCATAACAGCGAGTCATGGCTTATATAAGCGTAGTAGCCACAGTGACTATAGCTCGTCCAGCGTAGAGGATGGGCCGTGCGTGGCATACTGTTTATAATTGGACTCTTGGAAGGATAGCAGAATGATTTACCGTGCCGGTGATTGTCCAATTTGTGATGGGGCAGGGGACCTTTTCTTTTTAAGAAGTGTAAGAACAGATCAGATATTTTTTGGTTGCCCGGAATGTGGCTGTGGTTGGCCAAAACCCAGCGTCGATACCGATGATCTCTTTGATCCTAAGGAGGTATGCGCGCCGGAAGGATATTCGTTAGCGTCGAAATCCGAGATTGATGCGGCGGGACTGACTCATCTGATCGAAAGCGAGTTTTCTGAAGAAGATTTGAAATTTGACGGTTCTCACGGATTCGTTCCGCCATACAGGGATCCCCAGCGATATGACGGAAAAACAATTGTGGTTACCTATGCCGGTCGACGCGGCGAAAACGAGAGAGAATGGGTAACAATGGTTGGGTTGATGAAATTCGAAGACGGAAAACTATGGATTGACCGCGGCCAAGTCCGCAAACGGTTTGAAATAATCGATGAATGGATTCAACGGATTAAGCCGCAATTTAAGGACGCTCGCGGCGTCGGCAAGGAATGCGAATATCAAATGTCCCTGGCACTAAATGCTTTTCCTAATCACAATGCGCCGCCAGAATTGATGGAGTTCGCAGATTAACAGAATCAAGGAATCAGTTATTGCCGAAATAGAAAACCTCGTTTTCAACCAAAAGCTCAGAGACCTGATCGTCCGACCTGCGATCAAAACCGCTAACTTCGTTCGCACCTTGTACGGCATCAGAAGACTATTCGCTGTATACTCCGTACAAACACAGGCCTACCTTCCAACTGCGAAGACAATTCGCAATGCGAACGAAGTATCTAGTCTTTTGGCCGTTCTTTTCGCTGTTTTTCATCGCAATCGTCTCTTTCATCCCAAGAGATTTTCGGCCGAAGGTCTTCGCGGCCTCTCGCAATTTCTACAAATAAACAAGTTGCCCACCCCGACCGATCAAACCTGGCGGTTGCCGGCAGTAATCAGGCCAGTTTTGGAATCGTTCTTGCACTGACGGTGATCAGCATCGCCTTCTGGTTCTGAGTGATGCTACCAGTTCTAAAAACACTCGTATTCATAACTCCAAAGGTCTAGCCGGAGGGGCGACGATTACTTTGGCCGCTTATCTGGGGGGAAATTCTGCGGCCATCCGGGCGTAATCCATCGACTCCTCCGCAAAGCCATCTTGAAAATTCGATTCTAGGTATAGCCACGAGTCAGGGAATAACTGTGATTACGTGACGTCCGGACGGAATCAACAAACAGATCTCTAACTTCATGAAGGTGGACGTTGACACCTCCTGTTGTTCCCGGCTTCTTCGCGAATCCGCAGGGCAATCTGACCTTGAAGGATGCTAATGGCGCGGTCGTGCTGGGCGGAGATGTGCTACTGCTCAATCTGGATCAACTGGTAATGCTCAACGCCAAGACCAATATAATACCGGTACCCCAAATAGGTGAGGTTATCATTACCAAGATGACCGCTTAGCCTAAGGTCTCAGCGAGATTATCTGTTCGGATAAGAAATTTCTTATCCGAACAGATAATCCTCATAAATGGTATTGTCCATCATCTGAATATCCAGCCCACGCTGCCGCTATTTAAATCCTTCAATCGCGACCACTTACGTTCTTTTTCTTTCCTTAAAAAGGCTTCTGCTCTCTCGTGGTATATCGTTTGTTATCTCTAATAGTCGCAACTGAAAGTTTGCGACAGCAGTAAGAGACTGGAAGATGAAAGGTCAAGATCACTCTTACATTTTCAAATTTAGTTGATGGGTTGATATCGGAGCCACGACTGCGAGGGCTTTGCTTCAGGTCCAGGAGAGCAAGGCAGAGACGTCTGCCGATTATCGTTACGCAACACGTTTCAGGTATTGCCAAGAGAGCTTCAGTGAGGAGGAGCGATATCTTGCCTGACCGTGTTGCGTAACCTTCGAGATCCTGATCTGTGAGCATTCCCGCCGAAAGCTCATCTTCGATATAAAAGAGAAATTGCGAGTTTTACAGGGGAGCGCAAGCATCCTGCCTGCAAAAAATTTGCAGCGTTCTAATGATTGACGGGCCGTACCGAACGCATGCAGGCAGGATGCCTGGGCTCCCTGACTCACTATTATTGAGTCGATGATTGTGTAGATGGAGAAAGATACTGATTCCACCACAACAGTTCCTGATAATAGCGATGGAGGGTATTCCACGGCGACCATCCTCCGTGATAACTTTCGGGATAACGGATGAACTTTGCAGGCACGTGACGTTTCTTCAAGGCCGTGTACATTTGTTCCCCCTGTTCAATAGGAACGCGCATATCGTACTCGCCATGCACAAATAACGTCGGAGTAGTCGCATTGTTGATATAGGTGATCGGTGACAACTCTCTCAATAGATCGGCGCTCTTTGGATCCCAGGGTGGTCCGTAAAATTCGCTCTCTTTAGTGCGGGGAATATCGGATGTGCCATAATCGCTCAGCCAGTTTGATATTCCGGCGCCGGTGATTGCCGCCGAAAAACGCGACGTGTGCGTGATTACCCAATTGGTCAGGAATCCGCCGTAGGAATAACCAGTGACCCCCATTCGCTTTTGATCGATGGAGTAATGTTTGGTCGCGTAATCGACACCGCTCATCACATCGTCAAGATCCTTGGCGCCCCAGCCGCCCCACGTACCCCAGAGGAATTTTTCTCCGTATCCAGTCGAACCGCGCGGGTTTGTGTAAAGGACGGCGAAGCCATTGGCAGCCCACAGTTGAAACTGGAAATCCAGCGTATCACCATAAGCTGCGTGAGGGCCTCCGTGAATGCTAAGAATAAGTGGATAGCTGTTCTTCGGATTGTAACCGAGCGGCAGTATCACCCATCCCTCGATCATCGTTCCATCTTTGCTCGGATAGCGGATGCGTTGCGCCGGACTCAGGGTCAGTTCCGACAGCACGGCGTCGTTTACACCGGAAATCTTCTTCTCGCCTTTTCCGTCGATGTTTGAACAGAATACTTCGGCAGGATGCGTCGAATCGGCCGCAATATAAGCCATCTTGTCGAATGACGATGACATACTAAAGCCGCCAAGATTGCGCTCGCCTTGAGTTATCTGTTCTACAGCGCCGCCAGAAACTGGAACTCGGAACAGATGAGTGTCGCCTCCGACCCCGCCGCTGAAGTAAATATACCGACCATCCTTGCTCCACATTGGCTCGCCAGGCAACAGATCCCAATCGGCGGTCAGGTTATCCATCTGGCCGCCAGTCGCGGGCATTTTGTATATATCGATCGGCGCTCCGTGATTCTGTTTTTCGTCAATCACCATGTTGAGGTTTTCTTCGCGACGAAAGGTCAGGTATTTTCCGTCGGGCGACCATGTGGGAGCGCTATGGTTATAGCCGTCGTCGGTCAGCCTTTTTACCTGGCCATCCAGGGTCACGGTCCAGAGATCGCTACGATCATAAGTGTATTCGTCGCGTTGATGACTGTTAGCAACAAAAGCGAGCGCTTTGCTGTCAGGTCGCCAAACGACATTGCGGACGTCAACCCCGAAGTGAGTGATCTGTTTTGCGACGCCGCCTTCCCGCGGAATTATGTAGAGCTCCTCAGGTGGTGTCGCCTTTGGGTCGCGAGGATCCGGAAGGTAGCCTCTTTGATCGAACCGATAATCCATCCAATCGTAGATGCGACCGCGGAAACGCTCGTTCAGTTTACGTTCAAATTCGGAAGAATACTGCTTTTGTGGCTTTGGTCCTGGACTTGTTGCTTTTGTGAAGGCGATCCACTGATTGTCGGGACTAAAAATTGGTGTTCCTCGAACGCCGTTTATCTGGATTGGACGAGCATTAGGCTGATCCATTGGAAGAAACCATGCGGAGCGTGCGTCATTATCCGTTGAGCCAGTAACGCGAGTGTTGTAGTACAACAGCTTGCCGTCCGGACTCCAACGCGGATTAGTTCCACCGTAGGGAAAGACAGGACCTATTCGTTTGGCAGGCGCAGAGCCGTCCGTCGGAGCAAACCAGATCTCGGTTTCGTGTCGGTTCTGTTCTTCAACAATGCGACTTCTAACATAAGCGACAAATCGGCCATCAGGTGAAATGGCCGGGCTGTTAACCGTTTCGAAACGGTAGAAATCCTGCAACTCCAGATGTCTCGTCGAAGAGTCGAAATGACGATTTGACGCGATCGCACCGCTATTCGCGATCGGCGGAATGATCAATAACAGAAGACATAATACACAATAGACTGCGGGATTTTTTCGATGCATGTGCCCTCCGGATTTGTCATCAGGCATATTTCAGCGCCTCTGTAAACGGCAATTTTTAGGAGCGGAGCGTTTATAATAAATGAAAAGCTCACATTCGGCGGTTCAACATATTAGCAGAACACTTAACTCGATGTGCGCAAAGTTCTTCATTATTCAGCCCGGTTCACCAGAAAGGTTAGTAGCGGCATTGTGACGACGGTCATCGATCCATTTATTGTACGATAAATAATCAAGATATCGCTCAAAAGGTATTGACACAGAGGCCGGCCCCATCATATTCTTGCGCGGTATTGTTGTCCACGGGCGCATTTTTTGTGCAAGGGTGATGGCGAGCTTGTGCAGAGTGGGTAATGTGGATATATGATTTTCTCGCCGGCCGGTAACAGGAGTTGCGGGCCGAGAGTTTCCAATCCAGGGAACCACCTGCGGTGTTTAGGTGCCATCATAGTTTAGTGGCTCGAAGATTTGGAGGGCAAACCCCACGTCTAATCCCCAGCAGGACTTTTGAGAATAAAAATATCTCAGAAGTGCTTCGGACAACGGCTTATTAAAGAGATAAAGGCAACTTTGGATAGACGGAGTGATTAGGAGTTCTGTTGTGCCTTCCGACCTCCAGGTAGGTTCGGCCGGGTAGATTCGGGATGTTCCAGTTCAGCCAAAAGATTGCAAGTTTCTTCAATGTAGCCACCCTGCCATATCTGCATTTCACAATGGTCATTATTCCCAGTAATTTAGTCCGTTTGCTATTGCATTCGGTCTATTACTCAGTTCGAAGCGCAATGGTGTTTAGAGCGAATTGATACAAAAGAAAAGAAATAAATAAATGATGAACTATCAGTCTGAGTTGTCTTGGCAATATCTGCCAGAAGGAGGCTTATATAGATGAGATTCCCAGAGTGTTTTAGCAAAAGGCTTTTCTTATCCTTAGTAATATCCGCTGTATGTCTCGGTTTGGCGGCTTCGTTCGTCGTTCGACGAGGCACGGCCACAGCTGGCGGACCAAATTTCGTTTACGCAAACAACGATCTTAGCGGTACCAACAGTGTAACCGCTTTCGAAGTCGGAGCGGACGGCACCTTAACTAACATCGGTACTTTCGCAACTGGCGGATCGGGCGGCGGCTCAGCGCTTGGAGCGAACCGGGCTACGGTAACCGTAGTGGGATCGTTTCTTTACGCTTCGAATACTGCGAGTGGCGATATTACCGCCTTTTCGATCAACAGCAACAGCGGCTCGCTTACGTTCCTAAGTACATTCTCGACGGGACAAAAGAACAACGGACCGATTGGCTTGGCCGCCACTCCGAATGGAAGGTTTCTTATCGCGTCCAATGACCTTGCAAGATCGATTTCAGTATTTGGCATTGGAGCAGACGGCGCGCTGGTTGGCCCAGAAGCAAATATTGCTGTACCAGGTCAACCCGACAGCATCAGGCTGTCGCCGAGCGGAAATGTTCTGGCTGTCACCTTCAACGCCAGCCGAACTATCGCGATGTATACCGTGGACAATAACGGGAATCTCAGCCCTGCGCCCGGATCGCCGTTTTCAGTCAGTAGTCCAACTACTGGTCGAAGAACGAAGAGTATAGACGCGGGTGGCTCGGCCGCGGCGAGCATTTCAGCGATCGGCATTAACAGAACCGGAACACTATTGTTTGCGGCTGTTACCAACACTCCAGGCGTTCAGACAATAGAGGCGTTCAATATCGGCGGTGAAGGTAATCTCACAAAGATAGCGGGCTCGCCCTTCCAATATAATGCTTCGGCATCGGGAATCGAAAACCTGGCTATTAGCCCTGATGGCAAACACCTGTACATCTCCAGCCAGAGTGGGCAGGTTACACCGTATGATGCTCTTCCGGACGGAACTCTCGTCCCGAATTTCACCGGAGCTGCCAGCCTTCCTGGCGCATCGTTCGCGGCAGGAATGGCAATGGATAGAAGCGGCACCTTCCTGTTTGCCAGCGGCGCTGGCGATTCTGTAGTTGTTAATAGAATCGGACAGGACGGCGGACTGACTACGCTTACCGCACAATCAGCCTCCTCCTCAGTGAGCAATCAGACAACCAGCGGAAGATCTCTGGCCGCGTTTCCATCAGGCGATGTGGTCAACGCTGGCACTACGGTTTCGACTACCACTTTGAGCTCGGGCACTCCTAATCCATCTACATTTGGGAATCCCATAACCTTCGTTGCAACGGTAACTGGAAGCGGACCGACCCCAACGGGAACGGTTCAGTTCACTGTTGATGGGCACCCGAACCAGTTCAGCGCAACTCTGGACGGTACTGGTAAGGCGACTGCCACCGTTACTTTGAATAACGTCTTTACCGGCGGCACACATTCAGTTATTGCTAATTATCTTGGTGATGCCACCTACGCGCCTAGTGATTCAACGGCGGTCACGCAAACGGTCAATACGATATCCAGTTCGACGGCTTTGACTTCATCGGTCAATCCGACGGTCTTTGGCCAGTCAACGACCTTTACAGCAACTGTCACTGCAGCGGCAGGCACTCCGACCGGAACAGTAACGTTTAAGAACGGTTCGACCACTCTTGGAACCGGGACACTCAATGGCTCAGGTGTGGCGACGTTCACTACCAGTTCCCTGGCGGTAGGAACAAATTCGATTACCGCGGTTTTTGGTGGAGATACTAACACCACAACCAGCACATCTGCGGCAGTGCCTCAGGTTGTCAACAAGGCCAACGCAACAGCTTCGACTGTAACCTCAACTGTCAACCCGTCGGTCTTTGGACAGTCAACCACGTTCTCCACAACGGTAACGGCTTCAGCACCTGGAGCGGGAACGCCAACTGGCACTGTTCAGTTTATGGATGGCGCGACTCCGCTTGGCTCGCCGGTTACAGTTAACGGCTCGGGCGTGGCCACTTTGGCCGTAACAAGCCTTACAGTCGGCAGCCACACAATTTCCGCAGTATACAGTGGCGACGCCAATTTCAACGGCACCACGGCGCCCAGCGTGACTCAGGTGGTTAACCAGGCGCCGAACTCCACAACGACCGTCACTTCCTCAGTGAATCCGACGGTGTTTGGACAATCGACGACGTTTACTGCGACCGTTGCTGCAGTTGCTCCGGCTACGGGTACGCCGACTGGTACAGTTGACTTTAAAGACAACGGTACCACCATCGGAACGGGAACGCTGAACGGTTCTGGTGTGGCGACATTCGCAACCTCTGCTTTGAGTGTTGGTAACCACCCGATAACAGCCGTCTTCAACGGCGACGCGAATTTCCCGACCAGTACAGGAACGCTCACTAACGGTCAGACAGTCAACAAGGCGGCTTCTTCGACAGCCGTGACTTCGTCGACTAGCCCATCAGTATTTGGCCAGTCAACAACATTTACCGCGACTGTCACCGCGACATCTCCTGGTGCGGGCACGCCAACCGGAACAGTAACGTTTAAGGATGGTACGACCACGCTTGGGACAGGCACGTTGAACGGTTCTGGTGTGGCGACATTCGCAACCTCGGCTCTGACGCCTGGTAACCACACAATAACGGCGGTATTCGGTGGTGACGGCAATTTTACCACCAGCACCGGAACGCTCACTAACGGCCAGACGGTCAACACGGCAGCGACTTCGACGGCGCTGACTTCATCGGTCAACCCGACAGTCTTTGGCCAGTCAACAACCTTTACTGCGACCGTCACCGCTACGGCTCCTGGCGCGGGTACGCCGACTGGAACGGTAACATTTAAGGACGGCACGACCACCCTTGGAACCGGAACGCTCAATGGCTCAGGCGTGGCGACGTT
>DASRDY010000132.1:0-1036 GCA_035652355.1 Blastocatellia bacterium | reverse complement strand
CCTATTTTCGGGCGAGACGCGCCCTGCGGTTTTAGTTCTCGCTGGGTTTCTGTATTGAATCGATAACGAGTACTTCGACAGCACCTTTATCCGATTGCAGTTTCAAGCCAAGTTGTTCTTGAAGCGCTGTGAAAATCGTAGGGCCGGACACATCGGTGTTACCTAACAACTCCTCGGGAACGAAATGGAGGCGGAAATCGAAAAAACCTTTGAGGTTGGTTTTGTCTACGACTAAGCGGCCGGACTGCCGCAGAAGACCAGTCAGACTAGGATGAGCTGAGCAGTCTATCCGCTATAGAGTGAGATTTGCCTGCTCGAAAAACCGCGGCATTATCCATTCGGCGCACGTAGCGCAGGTGGAATTCTCCCGGCAGTGCGACGCCATCCGGTTTTTCGACATAACACGTCTCGGCTACCGCGACTCATCGATCCAGCATCCGATTGACCGCAACATTTCTTGTTCGAGTTTGATGGATGAGACGTTCGATCGGCGCCGCATCGAAACAGGTTTTGACCCTGTACGGATAAAGAGCTGTCGACAATCCCAATCCTCTTAAACCGGGCTTGATGATGTGCCAGTGAGAGTAGTTTTCTTCGGGCGTGCGTTGATTCAGCAGCGTGTAACCCGCCATCTCGCCGTTCAGCATGATCGCGAATGCGAGGCTTCTCTGATGCGGATCACCATTTGGAATCGCTGAAAGAAACCGGAAGCGCGTGTCTTCCACAGTTCCAAGAGCCGCTCTATCGATGCCGAGGTAATCAAGAAATTCATCACCACTCTCGTACCAGAAGCGCACGATGGCATCAAATTCGTTGACGGTAAGGCTACGCAGTTCAGCTTCGCCCAGAGAAGTCTTCATAGAATCCTCGACACTACACCACCAGGCAATACAAAGACAGGTTCAGCGGTTCAGCAATCGCCGTTTGTTAATCCGCAATCTGGAACATCCTTCTGCAATCAGCGTTATCGTTCCGGAAAACGATACGGCTAAGTGCATAAGGATGTTACAAATTGCCGTATCGGTCACGGCGATTG
>DASRDY010000131.1:0-15520 GCA_035652355.1 Blastocatellia bacterium | reverse complement strand
AATGCGCCACCAAAAACCACGGCGCGACGGCGCTGACGAGTAAACACAGGTAAACTATTGCGTGTCGTCGCGATAGACGTAGGGAGCTGAATAAAGGATTATGGGCCCGTATGCGCATGATTTCCGCATTGTCACAGGCATTTGATAAGCGAGGAACGGAGCCATCAACAGCACGGAACGGTGACTACTCGGATAGAAGATCGACGCAGCCACAATTGGTGAATGAGGTTAGCCACACTCTTGTTATTGATCGAGATCAGATGTGTCCAGACGCCCAGCTTGATAGAGTTCAACGAATCTTTCAATCGTTGCGCGGACGCCGATCGATAGCTGAGTCACTGCGAGTTTTCCAAGCGACGACTGGATCGCGCTGTCATCCATCTCAGGCGGAATTGAAAGGGGTTCACTGGCGCAAGTGATTGTCGATTTCGATTGCGGCAATACACTTTCTATCTCGGCGATAATGTCAGTGATACGAACACATTCTCCATGCAGATTGAAAACATGCGCTCCGGTTAGATTCGAACGCGAGGCTCGAATGAATGTATCGGCGACGTCGCCTACGTATTGAAAATCGGTCCGGCCGCCAAAACGAATGTGATAAGGTCGACCGATCACTGCTGCCTTCATTGCCTTCGTTGGATCAGACGTCAGACCAAAGTCTCGCCCGACGCCATAAACAGTCAGCGGTCTCAAGCCAACGCTGTTTATGCCGTTATCCAGATAGTAAACATAAGCATTGTCTTCGTTGCAGCGTTTGAATGCCCCATAGTGAGTTGAAGGATGAGCGGCGTCATCTTCTCTAAGCGCTCGATCTTCTTCTATCATTCCGAACACTGCGGCAGAGCTGGCGTAAACAACTTTATTGATTTGACCTGCTGACTGACGAACGGCTTCAAATACATTGATCGTCCCGATCACATTGACCATTGCGCCAAGCCTCGGATTCGCTCGACAAGTCGGCACCTGCAGACCAGCCAGATGAATAACGTTCGTCACCCCGAAATCTTTGATGATCGAAACCAAGGCGTCCGGCTCAGTGATGTCGCCGATAATTACCTTTATGCTACGGAGCTCGTCTTCATCCATGATCTGGCGCAATCGACGATCATCCGGACTACTGTCAAAGGCCACCACACTGACGCTGTCCGCCAGCAATCGTTTTACAACCCACGCACCGATGAAACCGTGTGCACCGGTAATCAGAAAAGTCTCGTTCAATCGTCTCTTCCCTTCTCTCGTCTTCGCTTATCTTCTCTTAACTGGCCTGGACAATCTCTTTGATTTGGTCGCGCATCAACCGCAAACCGGTATCAATTGTTATCTGACCCATCATAACCTGTTGAACTGTTCGCCAGAGGATTTCTTCGACTTTCGGATAACTGGAGAATTTTGGCGGTACAAGCATCTCGTTTTCTATTACCTGTTCAAGCATACCAAGACGCGAACGGTTGTCAGCGTCTGCTTCGGACTGCATCTTGCGCATAACTGAGCGACGCACCGGGACACAACCATTCCGGGCCTCCATTAGTTGCTGTTCATATGATGTCAGGTGAAGCAGCAACTGAAGCGCTTCGGGTTTATCAATTCCATGCTTCGTTAATGCAAAGGTGTGTCCGCCGCCATACGAAAGTGATTTCCCGGTCGGGCCTTTCGGATACGGACAAATCCCGAGTCGATCGTGGACCCTGGAAACACTCGGGTCACGATAAAGTCGATAATAACCGGGCCAATCTCCGACCATGGCCGCGTGGCCAGCGCGAAAGAACTCGTGAATTTTGTCGTAATGCCAATCGGGCAATTCCGGAGGCACCAAACCTTCACCATAGAATGTCCGCAGTAAACCCAGCGCCCATCGTCCAGGTTCATTCTCTATGTCGGGAACTAAGTCTCCCGGAAACAGATTAGCGCCGGCCATTTCTGCTAATTCATAGAAGGTGCCGAATAAGCCAGACTCACGACCCGGAAACAGAAAGCCATAGCAATCGGAAGGGGAATTCAGCTTACGCGCCAGCTCTAACAATTCATCCCAGGTTGCGGGCGCTTTATCAACTAAGTCAGTGCGGTAATGCAACAATCGAACGTCTGTGTTGCGCGGAATGCCGTAGAGCCTGCCATCAAGACTGGCCATCTTTACGACTCGCGGGATGAAATCTTCAAGCACCGCAGAATTGACTAAGTCATCAAGTGGAGCAAGAAACTGCTTTTGTGATGGAGCGTATTTCGTGTGAGTCGAAACCAGATCATACGGAACTTCCGACAGTTCCGCTAAATGAGCGTTCAGGGCAGGATGATCTCCGGTGAATGCAATATCGACAACGATTCCCGTCGATTCAACGAACTTCGACAGACAATCGTAGAGTGGATCGTATGCTGGGCCTGAGATTAGCGCTACTTGAATCCTCTTACTCATTAGAGACCTTTCAAAACCAGTGATCGTGGCGTGGACTTCAATCCAAATTGATAAAGCGCTCGGCTTATAGTAACCCATCCCTGCTTATGCTCACCAACATGAATCGTCAACTTCAACGTTGATAGGTTTGGAAACTTGCGCGGACTGAAGTCCACGCCACGTGTTATACTCGAAAAAATGCGATACAAAGATAAAGTCGTAATCATCACCGGCGGCAGCAGCGGAATTGGTAAAGGCTGCGCGCAAGAGTTCGTCAAAGCAGGTTCGAAAGTTGTCATCTGCAGTAACCGCCAATCCGAAGGCGAACAGGCCGTCTCTGAATTAAAGACGCTCGCGGATGATCAAAGTATCGGTGAGGTATCCTTTATATACTGCGACGTCAAGAAGACCGAAGATATCGGCAATTTGATTAATGAAGTCGTAAGGCGTCATGGACAAATTGATTGTCTGATAAACAATGCCGGCTGGCATCCTCCGCACAAAACAATTGATGATTTCACTGAAGAGGAATTCCGAGATCTGCTCAATCTCAATTTGATCAGTGTTTTTACCGCGTGCAAACTCTCGCTTCCCTATCTCAGAATCAGCAAGGGCAACATTATTAATATATCCAGCCTTGTCGCAGTTATCGGCCAGCATCATGCGACTACCTACGTCGCTACAAAAGGTGCAGTCACTGCTTTCACAAAAGCGCTGGCAATAGATGAAGCCGCTCACGGCGTTCGCGTCAATGCGGTCTCGCCCAGTAACATCTATACTCCTCTGTGGCAGGAGGCCATCGACACTTCACCTGATCCGAAACAAGCATTCGCTGAGGGCGAAGCCATGCAGTTGATGGGACGGTTTGGAACCGCTGAAGAGGTCGGCAGACTCTGCGTCTTTATCGCGGCCGAATCCAGCTTTACCACAGGCGTGGATCATATCATCTCAGGCGGATCGGAACTGGCTTACGGCAGGAAATCGCAAATCTAATTTGCTTCAAGAAAAGCTCCGATTATCGGAAATACCGTGCTCTGGTTTCACGCGTTATGCGGCCCTCTCCTATACGCTTGTACGGGCGCGACTTAGGCTTTCAAACTTGAAGCAGACATAACATCAAATCACTAATAGCGCTAGCGCGTGGACGACACGGCGGAATTTCGAGTTTGACCGAATCACGACTTTCGGCTATATTTCACCGGGTCGGTGCGATTTCGCCACATTATTCTCAAAATCGGGCCGCTGGCAACACGAAGAATACTTTCTTCAGGACATTCCAGACGCGGGCCGCAAACTCCCGAAATATTAAATCGAATATTTGTACGGGATGGAACCAAACTTAGTTGTTGACTGAGCCAATTACATGGCCTTATGATGCGAACTCCAGCAAATCCGCACCGATACACTTCGCAGCATCTCGTATTATCCAGCCGGAGGAATTGTGTCAAGCCCAGAGTATATTACTGCGACGGAAGCGTGTGATTTCCTGAAAGTATCCCCGGACACTTTCAGGAGAATCGTGAAAGACCTTGATATTCCAGCAATTAGCGACCCTACTGACGCTCGCGTCAAGCTCTATAAACGGGTTGCAATTGCATCTTTAAAGCAGGAACCGATAGAAACAACTGTTCGCCATCGCGTGATCTGCTTGTCTAACAATAAGGGCGGTGTATCGAAAACGACCAGCGCTCTTTCCCTGGCCGCCGAAGCTGCGTCGCAGGGGAAACGTGTTTTGCTGATCGATGCTGCTCCGCAGGCTTCGCTGACGGCGTCATTGCTAGGCGATGACGAGTGGCAGCGGGAGAGCGACCACGGGATTCTGCTCTCCTGGTTAAAAGGAGACGCGGCTTTTCAGGATTTAATCCGACCGATAAGATACGAAACTTTCCAGCTGGACTTGATTCCCAGCTCGCCTAAAAACGACCAGATAGATCGCGCGAATCCATTGGAAGCCGTACCCGCTCTGCGGGAGTTTTTCGAAAGTTGGTCCGACTCGCCTTACGACTATATTTTTATAGATACCGATCCCTCGTTTGGGACACTGGTGAGCATGGCACAGGTAGGCAGCCACTTTGTATTGTGCCCTGTTCAGGCGGACGTACTATCGGTAGATGGAACGGTCCAGCTTGCCAGGCAACTGCAAAGAGCCAGAAATCTGACCAAGAGCCAGTTCCCTGCCCTTCTTGGCTTCTTCCTTTCCAGGTTCGACGCCAGAAGAAGGGTCTGCAAGGAAGCTCAAGATACACTTCGAGCTGCTTTCCCCGGTTCAGTTTTCGAGACCGTAATTCCAGATAACGTTAGATTGATGGAAAGTCCCAGTCAAAAGGCTCCAGTCAATTTGACGGCCCCGGATTCAAAAGGAGCTATAGCCTATAAAGCCCTTTGGATGGAGGTTAGAGACCGTGTCGAACGATCAATCAGTGCCAGTGCGTAAGGTTATTCCATATAAGTCTGGCCGACGACCAGACACGACCCGACGGCTGAATCTTGACTTTGCCGGCACGGCCCTGGAGCAGGCACTTGCGGATCGCGATGCCCTTACTCGTGTTCCAGATTCGACGCATATCCATTTGGCCGAGCCCAGCGAGTTCGACCAAACCATTGATGCAGAAGCAATTAATAGACTATCAGAGTCACGGTCACTATCAGCATCACTATCCCGGCCAGAGTCAGCATCAGATTCACCATCACTGTCAAATTCAGTATCAGCGCCACAGCCACTATCTGATTCACATTCAGAATCACTATCAGTACCACTGACACAGTCAATATCTACCCGTCCATCGGTATCACCGTCAGAGTCACGCTCACTATCACGTTCACTGTCAGTCGAGCCTCAGACTGGAAACACGGTTCTAGATGCGACACACTCCGGCGCAGAACAACGGGTTTATTCGCAGATGTATCGCGAAACGATCAGCAAGGGGAAACAGGACGGTTACTTTCCAATTCCGGAATTGAAACGGTTGACAGGCATCAGATCAACAAACACGATTCGTCGTGCCACTCAGGGATTGATTGAAAAGCTGAGCATCAAACTGCTGGAAAAGAACCAGGGCTCGCATTATGGATCTCACTATCGCATCTTCGGACCGAAAGAAATCATGACAAACCGGAAAAAGGCCGGGATTGTCATTGATCAGCGTACAAAGCGCATAGTATCACTGTCAGGATCACCTTCACTGTCAGATTCACTATCACCGGCGGAATCATGGCCAGTGTCAGCTTCAATGTCAGCGGCAGGAATTGACAATGATGACAGTCAAAACATGACAGTGAACGATGCGCATGTATATATAAATAATAATAATCCTAACGGTTTTGAACAATCATCGTCGGGCCCCGTTGAACGGCGCACCGACGATGAGAAACTTGCTCGGACGCGGAACTGGTTTGAACAGCTATCGGGCGGCGGAAACTGGAAAGCGGAACGCGACGAACCGGCCTACGCTGAGATCGCGCATTGCAATCAATGGCACATCCTGTTGGGTCTGTGTTATTCGGTTTCCCGCTCACCGGAGCACAAGATGTCGAGCTTGAAATACGCAGTGCCGGCGATTCTGAATCATTATCGCGATATGGCAGAATTCCCTGAAAGCGTCCTGGCCGAGATTGGGTATAAGACGAAGATCAAGACATTGAACTGCCTGGCAACAGGGAACTGGACGATCCCGGATTGGGAGAAGTGATCGGTATTGACGAATGGAGAAACAACACTGCTCGACAAGGTGCTGGAACAAAAAGCGGCTCGTCGCAAAGAACTGACTAAACTGCCGGTTGCTGAGAAGCTGATTATTCTCGGGAACTCAGGGAACTTTCCAGGATAAAATCCAGCGGCCAGGTTCAAATCAGGAAGCCGCGAATCAGCCGCAAAGACACGCAGTAGTAATAGTCGGCCCGAAACCGAAGCGCTCCCGGAGGCGACTGAGTCTCTGGCGTGAGTAAAACGCTGAACTGCCGGTCAACAGGGAACCGGACGGTGGCAGAATGGGAATTCGGTCGAGAATAGAGCATCAAGATTTTCCTTATCGGTAGGAGGAAAATCTAATCGAATGGTTTTTGGCGACAGGCGGTATAATTCTACAAGACAGTGTTTACGCCGCACTTCGACGGTAGAATATGCGAAGTTAAGCCGCGCGCTTTGTAATCTATTAACTCGTTGAAGTCGACGCTGTTCGCTTCGCTCTCTCGCGTCGGCTTCAACGAGTTGCTAGGCAGCGAGCGGACGAGCTTACGATAATTTTTAGTCGAAAGTTTCAGTTACTTACGATGCGCTCGCGGGCCTAGTATGCGTTAGGCAATAGCCGGCAGTAAAAAATAATCTGATACGAATGATGGTATTCGATGGCGCTGATAATCACCGGCAAAACAGCTTGTGCGATTTGCAATGTTGCTGTTCAGGCAAATGATACTGTTGTGTCTACATCCCATTTCATCGCGGATTGCAACAATCATCTTTGGCGTTTTTCTGATGCGGCGATGCATCAAGCGTGCTTTCTCACTTGGGAGCACAGATTAGCCTTTATAAATCTCTTTAACGAAACCGCTGGAAAGAATACATTTGGAAATGGAAACTACCACTTTATGCAAGATGATGGAACGACAAAGATCTTGAATCGTGGTGACAGGTGAACGACTTTTGCCTAACAACAGCTTGGACCGGAGCGGCGGTTGTGCGTGATGAGATTTGATTGCGACAACTAATTTGAATGTGACTGCGCCGCCGGCCAACCTTGGCGTCAGGCATATGAGGATAGGGGCAATGTTTCTAAAGCTTCCCACAATTGAACAAGACGGCTGGACGCTGGTTTCCGGCGAGGAGAGACACGCGTTGCATCCGACGACATTCATGATACCAGAACTGAGCGAGCGACAGTCACTATCACCGGGCGATGCTGCTCAGCTGCTATTTGATATTGAAACGAAGGACGCTGGTCGCGTAATTGATCGAGGCGTAGACCGAATGTGGGTTATCGTGAAGAGACGTTATGCAGAACTGTATCTGGGTGTCTTGGACAGTGATCCCAGGCAAGTGGATGGTATGACGCTCCATCCGGGAATTGAGGTTACGTTTTCAGCCAACACGTGATCGCGATTGAGAGGCCGCCAGACGGGTATGTGATCGAGAAATACGGACCGGACTTTTTCGAGATGTAGATGGCGCGACTTGGCCTTACTAATGGGTATGCCTAACAGCCAATAGAGGCGGGGAGTCAAGAGAAAAAGGAACCCCTCGGATACCGCACGGTATCTTTTTCTTTCACCTCGTTTTCAACCAGCTTCCTGCTCGTGCTGACTTTGCCTTCCATAATCGGTTGCAGCCACAGGCGCTGCACCAAACAGCCAATCGGGTTTTGTAATGAGCCTGTTTGTGCTCATCAGGTCTGCTTCAGACCAACACCAGAAGCTCAATCGTTCCGTCCGGGTCTCATTCAAAAGGCAGCGGCTGACATATTGCCAGACCAGTTAGACTCGAGTTTCCCGGACAGGCAGCAACTTCAACAGGCAAGCTGGCGGCGGTCATCTCCCAATCAACGGGAGCGGACTTTTCATCCAGTTAGGCGTCCGGGCTAATGACCGCCATAATATCTTCATTGACCAAAGAGCAGTTCCATTCGATAGCTCTCTCCATCTTTCAGTATGTGATAGACCGCTCGGGCCAGTTTGTGAGCGATGATGTTATAGACCACCAGCTTGCGCTTGCCGCTCTTCTGGCCCTTCAGATGTCTTTCGAAATAGCGCTTGATCTGCGGGTAGCAGCGCACAGCGGCTACCGCAGCCTGCGAAAATGCATTCTTGAGATAGGCATTGCCCTGTTTACTGGCTCGACCTCTGCGGTTGACTGTTCCTGATTGCGCTACTCCGGGAACCAATCGACAGTAGGAACTGAAGCAACGCACATCAGGGAATCTGTCGATCTCGCCTATCTCATAAAGGATGGTCAATCCGAGGATTACTCCGATGCCCGGCACTTTCTGTAATCGAGCGAACTCCGGACGAGCTTCTGCCTGGTAAAGGATCTCCTTTTCAATCTCCTCCAGTTGATCGCTGTAGAGCCGAATCCGCGCCAGTTCCTGACCTGCGTGAAGCACCAGCATCGGGTGATCGAACAAGCTGGGGAGATCATCGTCGTCGATTTCTTTGACAGCGTTACGACCAACATCGATCACACCGCAGCGCAGCAATAACTGGCGTATCTGACCGTACTCGTAAGCACGCTGACGGACCAGTCGCTGACGGCGGCGCAGCAGATCGCGCACTGCTCTGGAATCTGCGGGGTAGATATAAGCTTTGGGAATCATTCCGGCGCGCAGCAGCCGAGCCAGGGCAAAAGCATCGCGCCGGTCGGTTTTGACTTTCGCTCCAGTGATCATTTGCAGACCCAAAGTATGTGCCAGGCAAACATCGTAACCAGCCGATTGCAAGCCATCGATCAGCCAGTACCAATTGAAAGTACTTTCCACTACTATCTGCAACTCTTGTTTATAGGGTCGCAGTGAATGTTCGATTCGATCGATCTGATTGATCATCTTTTGTTCAAAGACAATCGATTGGTTATCATCAATAATGCAAAGAGAAGATTCTCTTGCGCTCAAGTCGATTCCGCAGTAAAACGCCATAGAAGCGGCCTCCTTTGTTTTAAAGATATTTCTCGCGGGCGATTATACGCCCGTGAGGCCGCCTCTATTGACTATCAAACGCATGCATCGGAGCGCGCAAGTTAATTTGGCCCGTGCAACTATTGCTTGATGCGCGCCCGCTGATGCGCAGCATTAGAACCTGTATGATTCCAGTTGGATATATGGCAAAACGAGTAAGCCTTCGCCCGGAATGGTTGAAGGCGGAGCGTGTCGAAGATATCTACTCAGTCAGCAGTTGCGTATCCAACGACTTTGCTGATTATTTCACTTACTGGAAGCATAATGGTTTCTGGTTTTTTGACTCACCAGAGATTATTAAAGAGCTATCTCAGCAAAATTCAATTGAACTGACGAGGACAATGCTTTTTTTCTATGAAGCTTATGAATTTGAGTTCAATATTGACGAAGGCGAATGGACAGCCTTTCAGCCGGACCCTGCGTTCAAGACGGACATAGCGCTGCCGACTGAAAAAAGGCTGGAAGGTTACGATGTCGTGAACTTCGATGGTTCACAGGCGGATTGTTCCCCTTTATCGTGTAATTCGCTGGCCAGGGATGTGGAAACGAATCGGCATTGTTTGCTGGCTTCTTTCGAGCGCGCAAAGCAATTGGTCGAAGAAGGAATATTCAAGAATGCGGAACCCGGGAACAATCGTATATTCGCAGTGTATTCGCTGGAGTGGTTCTAACAAATGCATGCATCGGAGCGCGCAAGCCAGCCTGGCCGTCACGGTTCGGGATCCGGTGTGCGCCTGCTGATGCGCGGTGTAAGACTCTTCGTATCAACTTATGAGCGATCGATTGAAAGCAGCACGATACAGAGACTTCCTCCAGCGCGCGCATTTTGCCCCTGACCCCGTGTACTTGCATCGGTCTGGTGGCTGGCAGTACATTCTTATTCATCCATTCGCCGACGAGTCAGATATCCTTGCACGACTCAAACTGCGGCCAGAGGACTGTTCCTCAGTCGATGCCTGGTGGGCGATTGATGGTGACGCGACACTTGTCGAATCTTACGCACAGTCGACGTTGAGGGTACGTCCTCCCGGCCCATACGCTTTTCAGACAGTGAATGATCCGGCTGGCTCAAATAGAGGAAATCCAAGGCCGAATTACGAGCAAACACGGAGATAAGTTTAATGCAGAAATAGCCTATCGAGATTTTGAACGCGTCCTGGAGATTCCGGCCTTTGAACGCGATGGCAGCCAGCTTATCATTGAATATGGCGTTGGCGGCGGAATTAAAATGACATTCGTGCTAAATGAGCCGAATCGAAAAACCTCATAATGGAAAGCAAACCGCGCCTGACAATAGTTTAAACGCGAGCACTTTGTCGCCAGCGCCCGATTCGTGCCGGGTTAAGCGTGGCGTAGCCTTGTATCGCAACTCGGATCTAAAGAGATTTGAATATGGCTACTGTTCGTTTGGACAGCTCTACGATTTCTGATTGGAATTCTTTTCATAAAACGTGTCGCGAAGCTCTCGGTTTCCCGGGCTTCTACGGTAAGAACATGAACGCGTGGATTGATTGTCTGACTTATCTTGACGAAGGCGACGGCATGTCACGTTTTCATCTTGCCTCGGGCGAAAAGTTGAATATCGAGATTTCGAACACGGAATCGTTCAAATCCCGGTTGCCGGAAATATTCGATGCGTTGGTAGCATGTACTGCATCCGTAAACCGGCGATATATAGAGGAGAGAAAATCGCCTACACTAGCTTTGATCTTTCTTTGAGTGTGTTGCCGGTACGAATCCATCAGCTAACGAAGTGTTGCAGCGCTCTGACGCTCGACCCGATTCGCGCAGCGTTAGACTCAAACCCTGAGGATTAACAATATGATTTTAAATTCATTTTTGATTTTCTCATTGATGTTCTCTTTCCTTCAAAGTGGTTCAAAAGCTCCCTATGATTTTGCAGCAATCCAGAAACAAAGTATTGAAGAGCTTAAGATCAAAACCGAAGCGCATAAGGTTTGGGGCTTCGGTAAATTCGAGCGCTGGGATTTGGATCAAGACGTAGGTGATCTGATCTTCTCTAACGCAGACGGAACCAAGGCCGTTTGTCCGGCGCAGATTATCGGGTCCTATTATGAAGGAGACCATACGTGGTTGTGGTCCTGGGCTAATTCTTCCATAGATGAGAAATTAACAAAAGACGCCCTGAAGCTTAAGGCTTATGGAGAAGAGCACCACATTGAGCGTTTAACCACTGGAAAATGGGTTGGTACTAAAGATGACGCGTGGGTTATGGCCGCCCTGGCTGTGAAGATATGCAACGAGCAAGGAGCCTACGCTCCGTCAATCGGCGAACAAACAACAGGATACATTGTATTCGGTGAGGTGCGCTTGAGTAAAAAATGAGCCTGAGAAGGGGTTAAACGCGAGCACTTTCTCGCCTTTGCTCCATTCGCGCCGCGTTAAACTGCGCGTTGGGGGCCTGTGAGTAAAGTATGGGACTAAAGGATTGGCTGAGTCGCGGACCAAAGAACGAAGGCAAGTCGCCTGGCGGCTCGGATATATTGCGCTATGGAGGCGGTGAGTTTGATCTCCCGTCTGTCGACTTTACCGAAGAGTCGTTTCTTCCGCTTCACGAACAACGGGAAACGCAGTACACCGCGCTCTTCGGCGAGTGTGAAACTGTCTACCACGAGGTCTTACCGTTTATTCCGCACATCGACGTTTTCATCTACAAGCCGGGAACGCGCGGCCGCCCCTTCTTCACGTATATCACATCGGGGATGAGCGACCTGCCGATGACCATCACGGCCACCGGTGATACCGACTTGACTATGGCCGAGCTCATCTTCTATGCCGACGAGGCCAACAATGACTACGCCGAACTGCTCCGCAAGCTGGCGCACTTCCCACACGAAAACCGCACGTGGCTGGGATCGGGCCACACGATGTCGAACGGAAGTCCGCCTCATCCGATGTTTGGGAACTCCGAGCTCGACACGTTTCTGTTCATGCCGACGATCGTCGAGCCCGAGTCCAGCGAGAAGCTCACGGTCGGAGACCAGCGCCTGAATCTGCTTTGGGTTGTTCCCCTAACAACGCGCGAGAGCGAGCTGAAGCTGAACGAGGGGATCAGTGCGATCTACACACTCTTTGACCGGGTCAAGCATCCGGTGGTGTTCTCGCCAACCCGGAAGAGCTACGTATAGGTACGGCTGTCGTTGTGCCGACAGTGACGCCGCGCGTTGTGCATAGTTCATAGATCATTGCTCGAACCCCAGGAGGAACGTCATGCTTGTTGAAGCACAGGTAAACATCAACGGATCCAAGGCCGCGATCTGGACCGCCATCACCAATATAGAGAAGACTTCGGAAATTCTCAGCGGGGTCGACAAAATTGAAGTTATCGAAAAACCGACAAGCGGGATCGTGGGACTAAGATGGCGTGAAACCCGAATGTTGTTCGGCAAGCCGGCTACTGCGGAAAAGTGGATCACCGACGCTGCGGAAAACGAGTTTTATAAAACCAGAGCAGAAGACGGTGGCTTTATATTCATAACCACCACTAGTATTTCAGAGAGCAGTGGAGTCATTACCCTGACTAGCTCTCATGATTCGCAGCCTCAGGGTTTCGGCGCAAAATTGATGTCGATCCCGATGACGCTTTTCTTCAAGGGAGTGGCGAAAAAGGCTATCCTGCAAGACCTGAACGATATTAAGTCCGCAGTTGAACAGGCTTGATTAATTGCGGGCTAACGATCACAGGTCATCGTGACGCGCAAGTTAACTTGTTTACCCGCGATTCGGTGCGCCCCCAGTTACGCGCGACTTTAGATGCTCGTTAAGCCTTATTGTCGCAAACATACGGGTTCAAATATGGAGGACCATGATGGAAGAGCAGAACATTCGAATGACCCTCGATCGGCATTGGGCCGCGTCCGCCTCGGGCGATCAAGACGCCGAGCACGAGATCTATCACGATGATGCCGTGTGCGAGTACCCACAGTCAGGCGAGGTCATTCATGGCCGGCATAACCTGCAAGCGCTCCGTAGCCATCATCCCGGTAAACCATCCGGCTTTGTGGTCCGGCGGATCTCAGGAGAGGGCAATCTGTGGGTTACTGAATATATAATTACTTATCAGGGCAAGCGCGCCTGCACCGTTAGCATTATGGAGTTTCGGGACGGAAAGGTGTCGCGTGAGACTCAATACTTCGCCGATCCTTTTGAAGCTCCCGCCTGGCGTGCTCAGTGGGTCGAGCGGGAGTCGTAATCGACGGCCGCGTTGCGGACATATTATGCGTGGAAGAGAAAAAGTTAAGCTGTAAAGGAGCTGTGCGGGATCTTGATCAGGTGATCGCGCTAGCCTTTTATACTGGAGTTTAACAAGGAATGATTGATATCTACTCACTTGAGAGTGGGGCGACTTATGTCGTAAATAAAGCCTTTACCGACTATCACGGGAATGTCTTTGCTGTCGGTGAAACGTTGACTTATGTCGAAAACCATTTCCTGCCTTATCACGGCGGCCACACGGTTGTTTTCCGCGAGCGAAAACTATACTTACAGGAGGAGTTAAACAGCGACATCATCAATGCTTTTGCCGAATATTTTTCGCGCGCGTGAGTGTTCAAGAGCGACAGGCTGGTATTCGCAACGTTAAGATTCGGTGGGCGTCCGCCGATGCGCGCGTCGCGCCTGGTTGTGAAGCGATCAGTCCCCGGTAAATCAATGGACCGATCAGTTGGCAGAGAAAATGGGGGCGTACCCGTTACTGTAAGTTACGTGCTATTGTGAAAGAATACGAAAGTTCAATTCGCTATCTGAGGAAATCTGATGTCTTCGCCAATAATACGGACGGGTTGGTATCTTTTTTCGTTGCTGCCGGCGCTATTGAGCGCCTTCTTTGTTTTTTACACGATTCGACTTTTGTATGTAACTCGTTTGTTGAGCGCGGTTCGAGGTGGAGGTAAGGGAGCCTATATCGGGGCGGCAGTCTTCCCGCTGCTGGCGGCGTTGGTTGGTTGGATTGCCTGGGGGTGTGTCAAAGCCGCTCGCCGCGCATAACTTATCGTTGAACGCGACAATTGTTTGATCGAAGTGGATGAGATTGACAAGCTACAATAGCGCCCATTAATCAAGTCGCCTGCTCTTTACCTCTCTGTCGGTCTCATCACTTATAATTTCGTTGCATATCTCAACACACTCATTACAAATGTATACTTTTGGTCCTGCTATCAATTTGTGAACTTCGTTTTCGACTTTGCCGCAAAACGAGCAACCAAACTCGCTTTCACGTTTGCTGTGAATTGGAAACGAGCTTTTCTCAGGAGCTATCGCGTCGCATTCGCCGGTTAACAAGATCAGTCTTGCAAGGAATCTTTCAAGGATATCGGATTGATTAACAGCACAAATCTTATCTCTATTCTGTCTAAGACTCCTCTCAAGAATCAATGCTGCGTCAATATATCTTCCTGCGAGAAAGGCTAGGCAACAGTCATCAAAGAATGGAAACTCATCGCGGTCGTCGTTTGTGTCGCAGTTATCTACCATCTTTGCTCCATAACTTTTGCCAGTCCGCATCGTGAGGATACCATCAGAGACGCGCCTTCACCGGTAGTTCGGAAAGTCGTATAAGCCGCTTTATTTGAAGGCATCTTCTTTCGTCCCTGCAAACACATCGGCGAGTAATCCCTTTTATCCTCCTGCACTACTCCGCCACCATAACCAATGAGAAAGATTAATTACGCGCGCACGACCGCCGAGTTTTCGTAATTGGTCTGATTTTCCCGGCATCTAATACGAAAGCACGCTCGCGGCACTCTTCAACGCCTGGCAACTTCACGTGGTACTGAGCAACCAGTAATCTGCTGTTCGCGCGAGTCACAAGAACCGTGATGTACGTATACCCGTCACGCGTCTTAGGTTGATGGTCTCCAGCGTCAAAGTCCGTGAGCAAGTCCAACTCGCGGCCATCGGATAAGTCAGTCAGCGTATAGCTTCTGCATTCAGTCCCGCAACTATGCGCCGCAACATAATACTTTCCTGCAAAATTCACTTCGGGCGGCTCGACAAGCTTGCCTCGATAGTCTCGCCATTCATCACTGCCGACATGGTTTATCCATTTCGGCGGATGAATTGGGCCAGAGTAAACCGCGACCTTATAATCCTCGAATCGAGGTGAAGGCTGCACAACCAGGGGTATCGCAAAAGCGGTGAATGCAAGCCAAATTACAATACTGGTTTTCATCCTTTTGTCTCGGCGTCTGTGGTAAACACTGGCCGGCTCGTTCTCAAGCGCCAGGAAGCGGGCTTGTAAGGACAACAGTATAACCGTCAGGATCACGCAACCAGAATTCCCAGTTTTTGTTTTCGCTCCATTTTGGTTCTTTCAGGACCTCAACATTCATACCGGCAGCCCTGCCAACTGCGGCCTCAAAATCATCAAGCTCGAACCACAGCAGTACGCCATTGCCATAGGGGCGCAGCGATGGGTCGCCGAGCGGTCCATGTTGATGCTCGACCTCCC
>DASRDY010000130.1:0-41723 GCA_035652355.1 Blastocatellia bacterium | reverse complement strand
GTATTTGCCGCACCGCGATTTTTGGCCAAGTACCTGATTGCACCGTATCGCGATAATCCGCCCGCTTATCTTGATGAGTTTCAATACGGCGCATGGATGGTTGCTAATCTGACATTGCGTGACCGTCCTGCTGTCGCTGGTTTTCCGCTCTGCTGGGATAATGTTTTTTATAACAGTAAATCACTTGGTTACGTCGTTGCGACACATCAACGCGGAATCTATTACGGACCGACAATCTTCACTTATTATTATCCGTTGTGCGATTCCAATCCCCGAGAAGCGCGCCAGCGGCTGCTTTCGACGGATTGGAATGGCTGGGCCGATGTCGCGCTTTCGGATATGTCGTTTGCTCATCCTGAGATTCGCGATTTGACTGACCGATTGGATGTGATGAGATGGGGACACGCAATGGTCAAACCTCGACCAGATTTTATCTGGAGCGGAGCGCGCGAAAAAGCGGCCGCGAGTTTCCGCGGGATCCATTTCGCTAATACCGATTTGAGCGGCGTGCCGCTTTTTGAAGAGGCTTTTTATCATGGCATCCGAGCAGCAGAAGAGATCCTGGCTGCCAGCGGCATTAGATTCGAGAAAATGATTTGATTCCGAAGTGGCGCAGACATTCAGTCTGCGCAAGTGACGAAGTCACCCATTTCGTGTCAACCTGAACGTAGGTTGAAATGCGCAGACTGAAGTTCTGCGCCACTTTTATGGCGACAGTAACAGTTGCAAGGCCACAGACAAACGTCGAACCACAAGGGAAATGGTTGTTTTCCGCGACCACCGACCTGAGCGTGTTTCTGGGCAGCGCTCTGCTTGCAATGATCGCATTGGGGATCGGCGCCTGGGCGGGAGTGTTCCACGGTTCAACTCCTGATTGGACTTGGATTCCGGCTGTACTGCTAGTCGACGTTGCGCATGTCTATTCGACAGGTTTTCGCGCTTACCTGGATAAAACAGAGTTTCGTGGCAGACCGTGGCTTTACTCTCTCGTGCCAGTGATTAGTTTACTCGTCGGAATTGGTCTCTATGCGATTGGTGACCACTATGGGATTGGCGAAATCACCTTTTGGCGAATTCTAGCTTATCTCGCAGTATTTCACTTTGTCAGACAGCAATATGGCTGGGTGGCGCTTTATCGAAGTCGGCTGGGTGAAAGGGATCGATTCGGGTATTGGCTCGACAGCATCACTATCTATGCCGCGACTCTTTATCCATTGATTTATTGGCACGCGCATTTGCCGCGCAGGTTCTGGTGGTTCCTGACAAATGATTTTGCTGTTGTGCTGCCGCACGGAGTCGATTCGTATGTTGCTCCGCTTTATTGGCTGATTCTTTTCTCATACGCCATTCGATCAGTATATGTCTGGATCATATTGCGGCGGCCGAACCCGGGAAAAGATATCGTTGTCGCGACGACTGCGCTCTGCTGGTATGTGGGAATCGTTGCGTTTAATTCAGATTACGCATTTACCGTTACAAACGTTTTGATCCACGGGATACCGTATCTTGCGCTCATCTATTGGTATCAGCGCAGGCAGTTAAATTCATCGAGCAGCAGTTTAACCAAAGCTTTTTTTGCGCACGGACCATATCTGTTTCTGGGAGTATTGTGGTTCTGTGCTTATGCAGAAGAGTTGGTGTGGGACAGAGCAGTCTGGCACGATCGCGCCTGGTTTTTCGGCGCAGGATGGAACGTGGATTATTTGAAGCTGCTGTTTGTTCCGTTGCTCGCAGTCCCCCAGATAACGCACTATGTTCTTGACGGTTTTTTATGGAGACGCAGAGCGACACCCGATCTGTTCAAGCCATCAGCCAAAAATTAACCGCGTGGCTTAATGTTAGCCCGTATAAAGGCGATGATGTCTTCGGTCGATGCGCCGGGGGTAAATATCTCTGCTACGCCTTCTGATTTAAGTTTCGGGATATCTTCGTTAGGTATAATACCGCCGCCAAAGACCATCACGTCATCCAGACCTTTTTCGCGGCAGAGTTCGATTATTCGCGGAAACAAAGTCATATGCGCTCCCGAAAGGATCGATAGACCAATGGCATCGACATCTTCCTGCAGCGCAGCGTTTACGATTAGCTCGGGCGTTTGACGGAGACCGGTGTAGATTACTTCCATTCCGGCATCGCGAAGAGCTCTGGCAATCACTTTGGCTCCGCGGTCGTGCCCGTCGAGTCCGGGCTTTGCGATAAGAACACGTATCTTTCGATCTGACATCAGCAATCTTTCTTTAAAGATTAACCACAGAGGCACAGAGACACAGAGAATTCTATGCTTTTTCTCTGTGTCTCTGTGCCTCTGTGGTTAAAGATTTTGTCCATTTAAAATGCAGGCTCTTCGTAGAGACCGAACACATCCTTCAATGCATCGCACATTTCGCCCAATGTGCAGCCTTCGCGTACGCCTTCAATCAGCAACGGCATTGTATTGGCACCGCCGGCCGCGCCTTTACGCAACGCGTCGAGAGTGCGCTCCACTGCGCCTTTGTCGCGGCGACTGCGCAACGCGTTCAGCCTCTTTTCCTGGTGGCGAGCAACCGATTCGTCAATGTAGAGAATCGGAACCTGCTGCTCCTCTTCCATCTGGAATTCGTTTATTCCGACAACGATCTTTTCTTTGCGTTCAACTGCCTTCTGATATTGATACGCCGATTCCGCAATCTCTTTTTGGGGGAAGCCACGCTCGATTGCCTCAATCATTCCGCCCATTTCGTCGATCTTGCGGAAGTAGTCAAAAGCGCCTTCTTCCATTTCGTTGGTCAGTTTCTCTACGAAATATGAACCGCCAAGCGGATCAATCGTGTTTACAACTCCAGTCTCGTGCGCAATGATCTGTTGAGTTCGCAAGGCCAGCAATGCAGCCTGCTCTGTAGGCAACGCCAGTGCTTCGTCGTAACCGTCAGTATGAAGAGACTGCGTGCCGCCCAGAACCCCGGCCAGAGCCTGAATCGCGACGCGGATCAAATTGTTGAGCGGTTGCTGAACCGTCAACGAAACACCTGCTGTCTGAGTGTGGAACCGCAGCATCAGTGATCGCTCGCTCTTTGCATTGAAACGATCACGCATCACCTTTGCCCAGATCCGGCGAGCGGCGCGATATTTAGCTATCTCCTCAAAGAAATCATTATGCGCGTTAAAGAAGAAACTAAGTCTTGGCGCGAAAGCATCGACGTCCAGTCCAGCTCTTACACCATACTCGACATACTCGATTCCGTCACGGAGCGTAAACGCCAGCTCCTGCAAAGCCGTCGCGCCAGCTTCACGAATGTGATAGCCGGAAATCGAAATCGAGTTCCATTTCGGCATGTGCTCAGTACAGAACTTGAATGTGTCTGTGATCAACCGCATTGAAGGTCGCGGCGGATAGATCCATTCCTTCTGCGCAATGAACTCTTTCAGGATATCGTTCTGCAATGTTCCCGACAGCTTCGAAATATTACATCCCTGACGCTCGGCTGCGACCAGGTACATGGCAAAGATCATCGATGCCGAGCAGTTGATGGTCATCGAGGTCGTTACTTCTTCCAACGGAATGCCGTCAAACAGCACCTGCATATCATCGACCGAGGCAATGGCAACACCGCACTTACCGACTTCGCCTTCTGATAGCGGATGATCCGAATCGTACCCCATCAATGTAGGCAGATCGAAAGCAGTCGATAACCCATGCTGCCCATTTGCAAGCAGATACTTGAACCGCGCGTTGGTGTCTTCAGCGGAACCAAAGCCCGCGAATTGTCGCATTGTCCACAGCTTGCCGCGATAGCCGGTGGGATGAATTCCGCGCGTATAAGGGAACTGTCCCGGGAAATTGATGTCGCGCTCGAAATCGGTTTCAGCCAGATCGTTTGGTGTATAAAGTCGATCTATGGGCTTGAGCGAAGTCGTCGTGAACTGTTTTGCGCTTTCCGCTTTCTTTTTCAGCGCGGGCTCGAGCGTCCGGTCTGTCCACTCTTGTTCTGCCTCTTCGATTCGGTTGGTAACCTCGGTCGATTTCATAATTGTCTCCGGCCACGACGTATGTATGGCTCTGCGCAGTAAATGGGAAAATACCAATTGAAAATAATAGGTTAGCTGTAGAAGAAGTGTCAAACAAAACACGGACAGTGCGGCAAGCTTGCCAGCCTGCTGATGGCACAGATGGTTAGCATTAAGGTCGCCACGGGCTGGCAGCGTGTTGTTAGCTGAAGAGTGGTCCGAGCTTTAATCCGCGCAAGGTGTGGAACCGCAGAGGCTAACGGCAGCAGCCAACCCACGTCCGACCTTGCCCTCAAGCCGGATCAGACAACTGCTGCATTTAGTAGCGACGTACCCGCCTTTGCACGGACTAAAGTTCGCACCACTTTTGGTGGAGACGTCTACTTATCTTCGTGAAACCATGCGTACTGACTTCCGTTCCAGAAAATAAATCCAGGTTGCGCGTCCAGCACTTCGGTGATTACGTCCCCGGCATGCTTTGTAAATATCGGTTTGGCTAACACCGACTGGGGAAGATCTTTAGACGTCCTCGATTTGACGTCTTTGCCGACAACATTTTTGAGCAAATATGCTTGCCTTGCGTTCGGATCTCGCCATCCGTTCGGACCAAAACCGTGAATAACAGCCAGCAGCTGATCAGCTGAATCAATGCGCTCCGGAAGAGAGTTCGCCGGCAATCGCTTTACCGCAGAAACCACATCGGTTACTTCTACTTTACGCGGCGCGCCGATGGTCCAGTTGGCTACTTCGCTGTTAAGGTCGACGGTCTTGCCCTGTGCTGGTTTGACCGTGATTGCTATGTCTTCGAAGCCATCGCCGTTAAAGTCGCCCACGATAAACTCTGACGCTCCGGTTGAATCCAAAACCACGTCGTTTTCAAATATGCGCGAAACAAGGTCCTTAACTTCATCTTCTGTGGGTTTTGTATGCGAAGCTGGCGCAGCTGCTGTTCTGTAAGCGAGTTTAGGTTGAGGTATAGCGTCCGGAGAAATCGGCTTTTCCGTCTTGACTTGTTTCGCTGGCGGTGGCGGCGACTGTGCTGGTTTATCCGCAGCGGGTGTCTCAGCCGCTTTAACGGACGAGGGCGTTGCAGACTGGCACCCTGATAAAAGAAGCGCCAAGCCAATGATTGCTGCTATTAGAATTAATCGGTTAATTATTCGCGTCGACATATGAATTCCCCCGACAGGTTTTTATAATATTAAAAGCTTTAATGAACGATTTCCGGCCGACTGTCGCCGGCCGGATCGAATTGGATTTTGATTCGACTAACTTCTATAGAGAATTGAGAAACGCAATCAGTTGGTTCTTCTGCGTTGTGCTCAATGATCTGTAATTGTTGATTACCTGTGTTGCCTCGCCGGCGTGACGCAGAATGGCATCGTTGCGTGTCAACGATTCTCCATCGTGCATCAGTCTGGCTCGGGTTCTGCTACCCCACAGCGGTGGCGTGCGCATGCGGTTAGCAGAAATCTGTCCGCCGTTCTGAACTATACCATCGCCCGTTCCGACATCGTGAAGCAGGAAATCGCTATAGGGATGGATAATCTTGTTTCCAAGGGCGGCCGGAACTGTAAATGCTCCGCCGTTAATGACTGTTCCGGCTGGAGCCGTTGTTATTGAGGATACATGGCAGATATTGCAGCCGACTGAATTGAACAACTGCTGCCCAATCTGCGCGTCTGACGATGCTGCGGCCACACTGTCGCGCGAAGGGGCTTTTGTCGCTCTCATAAATCTCGCCTGATGATCGATGTCGGCAAGACCGTCGGTGCCAGTGTGATCTTCCGGGTCGGCAACGGTGTCGCAAAGGCTGGTGACATCCGTCGGATTCAGTCGATTGGTGATGCCTTGTTCGTTGAGATAAGCATCGCCAGCAAACGAAAGAAGACTGGCGTGTTGATTCTTCCAGCCAAAACGCGCACCTCGTAGCGCGCCGTTTGCTTCACCAACTGGAACCTGAATAAACAGTCCGCCGATAAAGCCGCCGCTTTGATTCGGCTGATTGTTGGCGATTGCCAAGAGAGTGTTGCTATCGATTGCTTCAATGAACCCATCTCCCATGGTGTTTAGCGATGTGCGGAAGGTTCGAACAGTTTCCAGAGACGAGATTCTGGCTTGAACCTGGGTATTGGGGAAGTTGAAGATTACGTTTCCGTTCGAGTCAGTTACGACTGCCGGACAGATGGCTCTGTCGTTGATCAAAGATCGGTTTGGTATCGTCGCCGTTCCATTATTGATAGAGATTGTCGGATTGACGAAGTTACCCTGTGCATTGACGTCCCCTGCGCGAAATTCAGTTACCTGGCTGATTGCCCCGGTCACCGGCTGATTATGGCATTCAGCGCAGGATTGGGCGTTATATACAGGGCCGAGGCCGTCGGCAATATCATCCCTTTCCTCGAAAACCGCACGATCCGTTTCATGCACCGCCTGGGTCACCATTCCGTTTGATAGAGTGTCAAAGCCTGTTGGGGCTTCGGTTGCGCCTTGACCCTGAACCTTACCGGTCCAAACGACCGGCACGATCAGCGCCAAAGCGACGATAATTAACGCGGAAAGCTTTGCTAATTTCATTCGTTGGTTTCTCCTGTGATGTTGTGCCTGTAATGAAGACACTCCCGCGACCCCTGCCACAGGACTGTCCTGGTTACGCGAAGGTTAAATACAGAAAAACCGCTAGTACCTGCGGAGGCTTGTTCTTGCTACTTCAGACTTCCTGACTGATCTTTTTGCCCAGAACGCAAACTTGTCGCATGTAGAAAAGCACCAACAGAGTCGGCATGGGCTTTTGATTGATATATTCTGAAAGGCGGGCGGATTCTATGACTGTAAGTGTTGGACTGTCAAGGGCTTTTTTCGTCACTTACCGGCAGTTCCGGGTGTCTCAA
Source organism: Blastocatellia bacterium (assembly GCA_035652355.1). Lineage (GTDB taxonomy): Bacteria > Acidobacteriota > Blastocatellia > DASRDY01 > DASRDY01 > DASRDY01. The sequence continues at coordinate 34,848 of DASRDY010000130.1, read as the reverse complement.
CCTGTAAAAAACAGTTACACGGCCCCCAAATGTGTAACACGTTTAACATAGTTTCTTTATATTTTTATTTAAAATATACAATATACGAGTCTGGTCATTGATCGTGATTTCTGTTATGTAAGCCCATAAATGCTTATGAGCTGCCGCTACGGCAGCTCATAAGCAGTCGATTAACAAACAAAACAAAAGAAGCTGTGGGGGTCTTCAGCAAAGCCGCTCAATGCGCCGTAAAACTGCTATGGGAACGATCGCCGCTCGGTAAGACCTGTGTTGACGGCGCCTGAATATCAAAAATGTCACTAGTGTTTGACGTCAGGCTGTAAATATCAAACCCAAATGAATCAAGATAAATTGCCAAATCTAGGCTCGAGGAAAGGTGCAGTGCTGGCTTATGACCAAAGTACTCGCAAATCTCCAGGAGTCGTTCAACTACTTCGACTGGCTCGAATCGTTCGGCTGGATCGTGAAAAGTAGCCATTTACCAACTCCCTTCTCAATGTCGGAAAGGATTAAAATCGCATCCTTTCCGCAGCGTTCTCTATGATGTTCCATCGGACATTTTGGTTGGTTTAATTACAACCTGCCCGGCATCTGTCCAACTTTATTTCTCATAAAATAGAACGAATATCGTTGGTTATGGTTGCAGGAAAAGTTGCATAGTGCGAGAGAGAACTTATTTCAGTTTCGCGACGCAATCTTCGATGGCGCTTTGTTCTTCGGCAGTTAGATTCCTGAATTCGACGCCAATACCGAGTCCAGAGTGAATGTAACAAACAATGGAATCGACATTTAACTGCTTTCCGCCGGGAAGGGTTAGAGAAAGGCGGCAGTCATCGTTATGTCGGAACTCTTCGCCGGTTTCGATGAATGCTCCGGTTACGCTCAGATCCACAACGCGACCGTTTGAGACTTTTCCGTTACGATCTATTTCGACTTCACGCAAAAGCGGCGCTCTTGGCGCCCTGCGGCGATCGCTATCCTGCGCTGACATTTCCGGATTGTGCCCCCACAAATTTGATGAAGAGAGACGGCTGCGGCCTAGTGTACAGACCGCAGCCCCGCAGGTGAAGAATTAAATATCGAAGTACATCTGGAATTCAAGCGGATGCGGACGCATGCGCAGTACGTTGATCTCTTTATCTTTTTTATAACGAATCCAGCGATCCAGCAGCGTCTCGTTGAATACGTCACCGCGCAGCAGGTATTCGTGGTCCTGCTCGAGAGCAGCGATGGCTTCATCGAGTGAACCAGGCATGCTGGGAACTTCGGCTAGTTCCTCAGGCGGAAGATCGTAGATGTCTTTATCGAGCGGTTGACCCGGATCGATCCTGTTCTGCACGCCGTCGATTCCCGCCAGCAGCATCGCCGCAAATGCCAGGTAAGGATTGCACGACGGATCGGGCGGGCGGAACTCAACACGTTTTGCCTTCGGACTGGCAGAGAACATTGGGATGCGAATCGCTGCTGAGCGGTTTCGGGCCGAATACGCAAGATTAACCGGAGCTTCAAACCCTGGAACCAATCGTTTGTAGCTGTTGGTCGACGGTGAAGCAAATGCTGCGATTGATTTTGCGTGCTTTAGCAGTCCGCCAATGTAATACAGAGCCGTCTGCGATAACCCGGCGTACATATCTCCGCCAAACAGCGGCTTCTCACCTTTCCACAAGCTCTGGTGACAGTGCATGCCGTTGCCGTTGTCGCCGAACATTGGTTTTGGCATGAACGTAGCGGCTTTTCCAAACAGGTTCGCGGTGTTTCGCACAATGTATTTAAACAGCAGAACGTTGTCTGCTGTCGTTGTCAGGTTCGCGAATCGGAAATCGATTTCGCATTGTCCCGCGGTAGCGACTTCGTGATGGTGGCATTCAACGTTGATACCGACTGTGGCAAGCAGGTTTGTAATTTCCGACCTCAGATCTTGCAAACTGTCGCTGGGAGGAACCGGAGCATATCCTTCTTTTGCGCGGATATGGTAGCCCTGGTTTTCCTCGCGGCGACCCATTTCCCAGTGTCCTTCGTCGCTATCGATATGATACCCGGATGAATACTGATCATTGCGGAAACTGACATTGTCGAACACAAAGAACTCTGCCTCCGGCCCAAAGTAGGCAGTATCAGCGATGCCGGTAAATTTAAGATAGCTTTCGGCTCGCTGCGCCACGCTGCGTGGGTCAAGGTTGTAACCCTGCTTTGTGACTGGATCGACAATGTTCGCGATCATGCAAAGAGTCGGCTCTTCAAAGAAAGGGTCGATCCAGGCTCGAGAAGGGTCGGGAATCAGCAGCATGTCCGATTCGTGAATACCTGCCCAGCCTCTCAGACTCGATCCGTCAAAGCCAAACCCGTCGACGAAGGAATCTTCTGATAACTGACCGATTGGGTAGGTGAAGTGGTGCCACAGACCCAGCAGGTCGGTGAAACGAATATCAAGGAACTTTGTTTTTTGTTCCTCGGCGAATTTTAAAACACCCTTGGGATCCATTTTTTAGTCTCCTTTTAGAGGTTACGATTTTTAGGAAGCCGCTAAAAATATAATAGGAAAAGGTCTGGTAAGAACGGATTATAAAGATGCGGTTCCGTAAGTCAAGGTTCAACTGATCGACTTTTTGAACATCCGGCGAACTGTGACATCAAGTGGCCAAATTCGCGCAAGTTTATTCGTTGTCACAGCAGGTGTCACGGTTTTACCAATTGAAATTAAAGAGCTTACAGGATCGTGACAGGTGTGACAGCAGTTGGCCAAATTCGGAAATCAAGGAGTTCAATGATGACAAAGCCTGTCCGGTTGCGCCCCAAATGCCCGGAAATCGGTGCGTCAAAATGACCCGTTGGTTCATGGTTCTTGCGGCCACAACCTTAGGCTGCGGTTTCGGCTGCTCAACCTATTCTCCATCTTTTTTTGATTTTAGCTAATCCTTCACTAAGTGAACATGCAGAAGTGGGCAGCTTGCGCTATGTCCGAGGAAACCTCTCCTTGATTTGCAGTACCCCCTGTGCTATCAAACCAATCAAGTGAGCAAAGAGGATTAGCTGGAGTATTGTTTGTCAATTGAATACGCCATCGAGTATAGCTGCGGTCCCAGACGCCGATATGGCGAGAAGCAACTGCGAGTTTTGGGACGGAAAGCCAACTTGCACGCTCGCGTTATTGCGGGCTCGCTGGAAGAAAACCGCACGCCGACAAAAGAGAGCGTCGATTTTGTTACCAACCTCGAGTCTGATATGCAGACTGTAGAGGAAGTCGCCAAATCATGCCGGGAATGCCCGGCCTCTCTGGGCTACTCAGGTGATGAATTCGGCCGAATGGCGTCAACGAAAATCGCTCCGGAACCGATTGGCTGCCTGGGACGAATAAATTTTCCGGTCGATGCCGTATTCGAACAGTTTCTGGCAAACCGGATCCAACTCCTGCTTGACACTGTAAACCCGGAACAATGGCCGCGACTTTTGACGGTACTAGTCGATCCGGAAAGTCCTTTTGATGGAGAAGCAACCAAGGATCTGCGCCCTGTAACCAGCGACACGGGTTTGCGATTTTTCGAGATGCGAGTCCCGATAAAGTTAAATCGAAATGGATCGCGTCTGTCTATGGACAATGTTTTTGATCTTCTTGCGGGCTTTACCAATACCGACAATGGAGCGTCGGGTTATCACAGGGAGTTGCCCAATCTGGCCCTTGCTGATTACAGCGAGTTTTTGGAGACGATCCTGCGCATGGATATGTCGGAAGGTGAGCACGCGCGGCTTGCGGAAAAGAGCCGATCATTCGTTCAATACTTGCGCCTGGCGGATGCGATTGACAGGGCATTGCAGCTTGGTGGACGATTGTTGCTGGATTAGTTTTACTTAGTTATTGCTCCTGGCCGTGATAGAGTCATCCGTCTGCTGAAAGAGCCCCATCTCTCTCTGACGCTATATGAAACGTGTTATCCCAGCAATTATTGCGGCCGCAAGTTTTTTTGCAGGCATCTGTGTCGAAAACTTATGGATTAGTCACCGGATGCTGTTGCTGGTTGCGATTTTGCCTCAATGCGCGGGCGTCCTGGGATGGTTAATTGCGAATAGGTTTCACAAGGGATTGGGACGAGCCCTGGGAATTATTCTGCCCTCGGTTTTTTATTTAAGTTTCGGAGCCCAATTGATGCAGGCTAATTCTTCGCGTGAAGGTTGTGGTCTTATGGGGCTGTTTTCAATAATGTTTGTGCTTATGGGCACTTTATATCATGCGTTTATGGGAGCAATGATACAGATCGGCCTATATCTTGGACGAAGGCAATAAATACGATTTGAATTGCCTAACGATATTCGAGGTAACTATGAAAAAAATTCGCTTCACTGGCGTTGTTCTTCTACTGACTTTAACAATTTCGTTTCTGCCTATTCCTGCTCCGGCCGCTTCGAAACAGCCCGTTCGCGCGAAGCACGGAATCGTCGCATCATCCAGCGATATAGCCTCGCAGGTTGGAATAGACGTTATGAAGGCCGGTGGTAACGCGGTTGACGCGGCGGTAGCAGTCGGACTGGCCTTGGCCGTTACGCATCCGGCGGCCGGCAACATTGGCGGCGGCGGCTTCATGGTTGTGCGAATGGCGGATGGCCGCACCACGACTTTTGATTATAGAGAGACTGCGCCAAAGGCAGCCTCGCACGATATGTACCTGGACAAAGACGGTAAGGAAGTCAAAGGTCTGTCGACCGTCGGTTACAAAGCGGTGGGCGTACCCGGAACGGTTGCCGGGTTTTCGATGGCGCTGGAAAAGTTCGGAACGAAATCGTGGAAAGATGTAGTCGAGCCGGCGCGGAAACTGGCGGCCAACGGTTTCACCGTCAGTTATGATTTTGCCGCCGGACTGCGGAGAAGCCGAAAACTTCTGGAACAGTTCCCGGAATCAAAACGGATCTTCCTCAACGACGGAATGTTTTACGAATGGGGCGATACGTTCAAACAGCCGGAACTCGCAGCCACATTTGCGCGTCTGCAGGAAAAAGGACCGCGCGAATTTTACGAAGGCAAAACCGCGGAAATGATTGCCGCGGATATGAAGGCCAATGGTGGTTTGATCACTCTCGAAGATCTTAAGAATTACAAGGCGATTGAGCGCAAACCGCTGACCGGCACGTATCGTGGGTATGAAATTATCACCATGCCTCCGCCAAGCTCGGGCGGTCCGGCGCTGCTAGAGATGCTAAACATGCTGGAAAATTACGATGTGGCGAAGCTCGAGTACAACTCGTCAGACAAATATCACTTGATGATCGAGACTATGCGCCGCGCGTTTGCCGACCGCGCGGAATTCCTTGGCGATCCAGCCTTCGTCGATGTCCCGACAAAAGGTTTGACATCGAAGGCTTACGCGAAAGAGCTTACCGGAACTATCAAGATGGACGCCGCCACTCCCAGCTCAGTGATTGGGCATGGGAAACCTGCCGTATATGAATCGGATCAGACGACGCATTACACCGTAGTCGATGCGGAAGGGAACGTTGTGACACAGACATATACACTCAATTTCGGGTATGGATGCGGAGCTACAGTGAAAGGCGCCGGATTTTTGCTGAACGACGAGATGGATGATCTGGCGGCAAAACCGGGCTCGCCAAACGGATTCGGTCTTGTTCAGGGCGAAGCGAATTCGGTTCAACCGGGCAAACGGCCGCTCTCTTCGATGACGCCGACAATAGTTCTCGATAAAGAACACAAGCTCTGGTTCGCGATTGGCAGTCCGGGTGGCCCGACGATCATTAATACAGTTCTGCAAGTGATCGTAAATATCATTGATCACAAGATGAACATTCAGCAGGCTATCGACGCCCCCAGAATACATCATCAATGGCTGCCCGATCTGGTTCAGTGGGAACCGTATGGATTATCGCCTGATGTGATGAAGGCATTGAAGGCGAAAGGTCATCAGTTCCAGGACCGTCCCTCCAATATGGGTGATGCCGAAGGAATAATGATCGATCCTGAAACCGGTATTCGGCTTGGCGCAGCCGACCCAAGAGCCGACGGCAAAGCGGTTGGGTACTAAACGTAGCGCAATCTATCCAAATAGCCATTGTGTTTATCGGATCTGATCTATTGTTTGCTGCCAGGCGAGTGTGCGTTCCAACACGCGCAGGCGTGGGTGGTCTTCGGCGGGAACTACTTCAATCAACTCATCAATAATGGTCAGCAATAACTGTTTTGCCAGTTGTCCTGCGTGAGTAATAACATGAGGGACGTAATGCATCTGCAGTTTTCCGTCTGAATCTCTGTGGAAAGCATGCATTTCTTCGTCAGACATCTTTTCGATTACGGCGCCGGCCGACAATACAGAGCGCGGTATTCGCTGTTGATTTTTTCCATCTTTGCGCCAGCCCAGAAGTAGAATACCGATCAAAACGCCTTGCTCGTTCAAATAGTCGGGGCTGAAAATAGCATTGTTCTCCGGTGGTGTTGAAAGCCTGGGACCGTAATTTCCGAACTCGGGATTTATCAGAAGTGAATTGTAGATGACACCAATCGTGTCCAGATTATTGTGATTCATTCGAACGAATTGACCAAACAGGTAGTCGTCAGGTTTGGGAGTAACGGTCATTTCGCCGTCGTTGTACACCTGTCCGGCATAGTCAATGTGCGAATTTGATTTTACGATCTTTCCAATAATCATTTTCACTGTTTAACGACGGCGAACTTTGCTCAGAGCTTTACGTGAGTAACGAAGATCTATTTTCTGCCGCGATGTGAACTCCTGAAAGACTCCGAGGAATATCTCGCGATCGCTTTGACTGATCGCAGTTACCGCATCGGCCGTTTCGATTGCGTATGGATAGCCATTGCCAACGATCACCTCTGCCCGCACAACGTCCAGAACCTCGTCCAAGAGTCCTGCTTCGTAAACCCACAAAGGAACATCGACTCTCGCGGGCAGCCCCACATTCGTCTTTATATAAAGGAAGCCGATCCGTCGACGCAGATCAGTCGAATCGTCCACATATTCTTCGAGAATCCCGTCGCGAGCGCAAACATAAACAGGAGTGCGATCTCCCCACGACATTCCATTCGTCGCAAATCCGTCGATCAGTATTGCATCGTGTACTTTCTTCGCCGTTCTCAATTCAAAACATGTCTGGAGCATATTGGTCAAGTCGCGAGCGAAAGTCGTATCGACATAACCGACCAGCGGAACTCGCGTTTGTTCACTGCATTGCAGCATCGGCAGCATCGATGCGATATAAGAACTTCGTCGATCCTTAAAGCGTTCTGCGAAAGAGATAACCAGTGTGTTATCGAAAAACGCAACAGGCCAATTTAGCCCATTGTCAGAGGAGCGTTCCTTCATGTATTCGCAAAGTCTGGCGGTTTCCAACTGGAAACGCCGCAGGTTGACCTCAGCTTCTGAAATCTGGCGGTCCGCGCCGGTTTCCGTAAACAGGTCATCAGGGGTCAACACCTCAACTTTGGTGTCTTTGACATATTGACCATCGCGCGAGTGATTATTTTCGAACCATCCCACTTGAACAATTGCGACGGGAACTGAAAAATCCTTTGTCGGCATGATCTGACTGCCATCTGCAGCAAAGGTTTTTCTGTCCAGCAAAGTCGTTAACGCCCAGTCGCGGGCCTCCTGATGATTCGAAAATTTTTGCGGGAAGCTGATAACACCATCGACGCCCTTGTCATATTCCGGAGTAGGAATTGCGCCGGGCGTAGGCGCATTTGCCAATCGCGATTCTAATTCTGTTCGAGGCGTGCTCTTGAGTTTATTTAGTGCGTCTGAATAACTCTCGCGCTCCTCCTGAAAGCCTTTATCAAAGGATGCAAAGGCGTCGCGCTTGCTTTCCAGTGCGGCAATGATTTTTTGACGATAAATCATAACTTCCGTTCGATCTGAATTGTTCGGAGAATAACCGGATTCCTTAGCAATGTAAAACTCGATAAAGCGCCAGCGCAGAAGCGCAGCCATTACATTGCAATAGAACTCACTGACCTCGTACTTGAGAGTAAGCTTTATAAAGTGGAAACCTTTGAAAGGGCTATCACTAACACGTTCGTAACCTTAATTTGCTAACAGGCAGGTCGGAAAGGCGGAACGTCACGTTGCTGTTTTCCGGTGCTTCGAAAACCATAAGATCGCCCAAGAGTGAACAGTCCCTGCCAGCAGTAAGACTTGCGGACTCGCTGTGTTTACGAAAGCTGAGCCACAGAAATAACAAGAAAAAACGAGCAATAAGGTCCCTTGCCTTTTGAAGAAATGAGAAATAAATCTACTGTCTGCCGCAGGTCTGTGGGGTAGAAATCCTTAATCTTTGCTCCGACGAAGGTGGTTAGCACGAGGCTAATTTCACGCGGCAATTCTGATCAGGTCAGCGCCCTTGGCGTCGGCAACCCTAGCCAGATGTCCAAATGCCAGAATCGCTAATACAGAAAAAATGATTGCTTGTCCAATATGGATCCAAAACCATATGTCTGCACCGGCATTAACAACCAGCACTCTCGATCGATCGTCTGGCCATATCAACGTGAAAAATGAAAAAAGACCTATAATGTGAAGCACAATTCCGGGCAGAATCGAATTGGTCAAATAAGCCGTCACCCCAAACATTACATCAGCGAAGAAATACCAAAGCAGCATTGGCCACGCGAAGCCTTGCGACAGACCGTGTCCGGGTGACATAAAAAGAGCTGAAATCATGATTGCGAAACTCGCGCTAAAATCCCGCTCAAGCGAGCTCTGAAAGTAACCCCGGAAACCCGCTTCCTCTGCAACGCCACCGACGATGCTAGCCATAATTAGCACCAGCGCTGTGGTTGTAATCGGATAAGCTGAGAAATCGGGCGCACGATTACCTGGCATTTTTACAACTTTAAATAGCAAGATCCAGGCCCCGGCCAGTGCGACTATTGAGAGCCCTCCCGCGAGTAACGCCCACGCGAATGTTTCGGCTGATACAGAATTTGCTCGCAGGTAACGGCCCCGGATCTCACTCGTTCGGCCAGGCCACCCTTTGCCACTCGCATACCACCATGCCATACAGAGGAATATCGCCATCACCGCAACCGACCAGGGGAATTTGGGACTTGTCTTAAGATTCGTGACCAGCAATCCTGCCCACACGCCTTGGACAAACAGAGTAATAAACAAGACAACAAAACCTGACACTGCAAGAAATGGTATCCGACGAAAGTGAGATTGCATGCTTCTTTACTCCAACGTGAATGGTCAAAACAAAGTACGTCACAACACACTAGTGTGTTCCATCGAAAAAATGACGGCGGAATAACTCGCGCAGCGCTACGAAAAGTCAATATCCTCAGCAAGCGCTCCGCTGCATTTTAATTATCTTTTGACTTCCAGCCATCTTTGCTGCATGCGATTGAGAGGAGAGTGTTATTATCCACGCGCCAATTACGAGAGTCATGCAGCCAGGATGGCTGCGCTCCTGCGCTGCGCGATTCAGCGCTTAATTGACACAAAAGAGCGGCAGGTGTGATAATTCGTCTACAGATCGGAGCTGGCTCTATGCAAATCAAAGAACGCACCGTCGACGGCGTGGTCATACTGGACGTTTCCGGTAAGATCCTGATTGGTGACGGTGAAGTTCAGCTGAAGCGCAAACTTACTCAGTTGCTGGACCAGGGACACAGGCAGATGATTCTCAATCTTGGAGAAGTCCCCTACATGGACAGCAGCGGTCTGGGCGCTATCGTGCGCTGTCATACTGCTGTGCAAAGAGCGGGTGGGGAATTGAAGCTGGCCAACCTGACTCAGCGAATGCTGGACCTGCTGACGATCACCAAATTGATGACCATACTAGACACCTACGATACCGAAGAAGACGCGCTGAAAGGTTTCGGCGCTGTTCAGCAACCAAATTAATTTTCTCAGTTCACGCCGGAAAGATCATCCCACCCTCGTCCAAATCTTCCGGTATGCTTCTGCGCGGGTTCGGGATCGGCTTTGGTGTAGCCACGTTCGCGTGAACGGCTGATCTTTTTCTGCGCGTACAGACCTTCCAGCAATAACTCGCAGGCAGAGATGATAAGTCCTGGACGGCTGCTATCGATTGTCCTGGACCGGGTCACCGTTTCGACCAGATCGGGAACGGATTTAAAGTCGTGAAGGGACGACCGATCGCTGTCAAGTTCACCTACCCGCAGACTGTTTCCGCCGTTAAACCATTCAACAATTCTATTGACGTTCGCGCCGTGAAAATACTGGTCGTAAATTCTGCCGGCCGCTTTGCGGATCAGCTCGCGAGCGATCTTTTCCGCACCCTGCTGTTCGCCTTCGTATTCGAGCTCGAGTTTGCCGGTGATTGATGGCAAGGCCGCATGAATGTCGCTTATGCGCGGGACAACGGCGGTCTCTTTATTAACGATCGCGCGGCGTTCAGCGTTGCTCAGCGCATTCTCGGTAACGGAGATTGGCAAGCGCTGGCTGACGCCCGATCTTTTGTCGATACGTTGGTCTTTGCGAGCTTCAAAGGCAATCTGCTCGATGACTTGTCTGATAAAGCCCGGGATTATAACTTCCGCACGGGATCCTTCGCGTTTGGTCCAGGCTTCCTGCGAGGTTATTGTGACTCCGTGATCAACAGTTTGCGGGTAATGTGTGATGATTTCAGAGCCGATGCGATCTTTCAGCGGCGTGATAATCTTGCCACGAGCCGTGTAATCTTCAGGATTAGCCGTGAACACCAGCATAATGTCCAGTGGCAGACGTACAGGATAGCCTTTGATCTGAACGTCGCCTTCCTGCATTATGTTGAAAAGACCGACCTGAATCTTTCCCGCCAAATCGGGCAGTTCGTTGATAGCAAAAATGCCGCGATTAGCACGCGGCAGCAGTCCATAATGAATTGTCAGCTCATCAGAAAGAATGTGTCCGCCGCGCGCAGCTTTAATCGGATCGACATCGCCAAGGATATCTGCGATTGTCACGTCAGGTGTCGCCAGCTTTTCGACATAGCGGGAATCCCGTCCGACCCAATCGATTGGAGTATTATCGCCCTGTTCTGCAATCAATCGTTTGCCATACGCAGAAAGAGGGGCAAATGGATTATCGTTGATCTCAGATCCAGCGACAATCGGCATCTCTTTATCAAGCAGAGTAGTCAAACCGCGCAGGATACGACTCTTTGCCTGACCGCGAAGACCCAGCAATATGAAATTGTGCCGGGCTAAAATGGCGTTGATTATTTGCGGAACGACCGTATCTTCGTAACCGACTATGTCAGGGAATATCGTCTCTTCGCGTTCGAGCTTTCGAATCAGGTTGGCGCGCAATTCGTCTTTGACTGATCGGGCGCCAGTCTTCGCAAATTCACTCTGTTTCAATTCACCGAGCGTGGTTGGACGTGACATAACCTCCTGCTTTCTATTCAACAACGTTACTGCGTGATAAATGTAGCGGATAGACGCAAGAAATCCAAAACTCAGTCCAGCGACAGGTCGATGCCTCGCGGCGCTTCAATTCCGATATGGCTGAGTTTGGGGAATTGGAGGCCGGCGTCTCTCATGGCAGGCTTAATGTCATCAATAAAGTCATTCATCACTTCGCCGGCGTCGCGTTTTTTCAATCCGACTTCGATTGCATATTGCGCGCCTTCTGTTTTTGGTCGTCCGAAAGACAAAAGACCTTGCCGCAACCAGCGATTGAAAGTTTCTTGTTTGATGTCGTCGTAATTGCCGGACCGGCACAACTCGACAGCAATCTCTTCGCCCAGGCCCTGGTGGCCACGCTCTTCCTTGATGATTTTGCCTACGATTTGTCGGTAAGGCTCGAATGAACAATTTTCGTATTCCTGCAATTGCCAAAATCCGCCACGATCATAGAGGAATTGCGCCATGGCCAGTTCGAACCAGCTCTCGACCAGTGGAATCGGTCGCTTTGATAAACGCTCCCAGACGACTGGCTCGACACTTTCACCGGTCGATTCGGCGTACATTCTGACGACCATTTCGTAATGCTGCATTTCTTCGGTGATGTGCCAGGTCATGAATTTCTGATACTTAAGACCGGGTACGAACTTCAATCCATGACCGAAGAGCTGCGCCGCCGCCAGCTCGCGATAAGCCTGACTTTCCATTAACTGGCGCACAGTTACCGCGTATCGTTCTTCTGTTTCATTCAACTTGTTGACTGAAAAAGGTCGAGACATACAATCTCCAAAAGATTCCGTTCTTACTTGTTATCGTAATAAGAGATTATAACGCGTGTGACATACATGAATATTTGGCCGTGGTCCCAATGTTTACTTAGGGTTTTGATGCAATTACCCCACCGATCATATTCGAAAGTTCCCTTAAACATAAGGGCATTATTGTTGTCATAAAACTCGCTGGATTGCAGCCGCCCGGCCGCATCATAGCTGTTGAGTTCTCGATTCTGAAGGGCGCCTCCCGGCCAACGATGCTGCTCTTCAATCACCTGGTCCTTTTCGTCGTAGCTATACTCAATTATTCCCGGTTCAGGTCCTTCGCTCGGAGGACCACCGGGAGGCTTAGCGTGTTCGTCGTACACTTTTCGGATGACACGTCCTTTTGCATCATAGGTCGTAATGTCTTTAAACGTGAACTCTGGACTGTCGCCGTTTCGTTCAATCTCGCGGCCGCTACTGTCGTATATGTAATTTATTACGTTGGATTCACCGTGATAAGATGTCTGCTTGTAGCGTATCAAATGTCCGGCATCGTCATAAAATCGTTCCAGCAGTTCTGTTTTGCTGTTCACAGTGGTCGCTGTTGTTAAAAGGTTGCCCTTCCTGTCATAGGTCTTTTTTGTGACTTGATTAACCGTTCTATTGCCGTCCAACTTGGTCTCTTCCAGCAAAAGTCCGTTGTTGTCATAAGATGATTTAGTTATTCCGGAAAGTCTGTCGTCAATATATGACTGCGTCTCAATTATGCTGCCGTTCTCAACGTATCGAAAAGTGTAATTTCCGATTAAGCGCTCGCCTTTGCCGTCAGGATTAAGTTGATATGATTTTGCTCCAATAACGCGCCCTTTATTGTCAATGATATGGACAAGATGATTTTCTATCGATCCATTTGCCCGATTGTAATTGGTTCGTTCAATTTCGTGATGGTTAGGGTCATAAATAATTTTTCTATTCTGTCTTAGATTAATCTCAGTCTCCTTGCCGTTCACGATTACTATTTCTGACGATTCAACCAGCGCCAAATGCACCGGCCCCTTCAGCTCTTCCGTCCTATCGACTCGGGCTTCTTGAGTAAAAACTAAAGACGAAAGCAGGGTAAGGGTAATAATGGAAAGTGCGAACCGTGATATCTTTATCATCACGATCCTTTCAATCACCGCTGGCTAGCTGCGGTTCTGCGCCAATCGATTGCTCTTTGTACTGCAGTTCGTACAGACGATAATAGATGCCACGCAATGCCAGCAGTTCCTGATGAGCGCCCATCTCTCTGATTTGACCTTTGTGCATAACGATAATCTTATCGCAGCTTTGAATCGTGGATAAGCGGTGGGCGATGATTATCGATGTCCTGCCTTTCATCAATCGTGTGACCGCATCGCGAATCAGCAGTTCTGTTTCGGTATCGATGCTGGACGTTGCTTCATCAAGAATCAGCACGCGGGGATCGAATGCCAATGCACGCGCAAAAGCAAGCAGTTGTTTCTGACCGACAGATAGACCAGCGCCACGCTCGCGTACAGCTGTCTCGTAGCCTTTTGGCAGCTTTTGAATGAATTCGTCGGCATGGACTTCGCGTGCAGCGAAACGCACACGATCGTCGCTTATAGCTTTATTGCCGAGCCTGATGTTTCCGGCGACATCGCCTGTGTAAAGAAATACATCCTGAAGAACGATACTGAAATTCTCGCGCAACTCGTGAAGATCCAGTTCACGAATATCCACGCCATCGATAAGGATCGTTCCTTGCTGGATATCGTAAAACCGCAACAACAAATTTGTGATTGTTGTTTTACCGGCTCCAGTGTGGCCAACAATCGCGACAGATTCGCCGGGACTAACCTTGAATGAAACGTCTCGCAAGACCCATTCGATTTCGTCGCTTGAGCCCGGTGTGTTGCCGTTAGCTTCAGGGTTGATCGATTTCCCTTCGGCATTATAGGCAAACCAGACATTACGGAATTCGATTTGGCCCCGCCAGTTGATCGGTCGTTTTGGATTGGCCGCAGAAACTATCCCAAGCGGAGTATCCAGCAATTTAAAGATGCGCTCGCTGGATGCCATCGCGGCTTGCAGGATATTGTACTTCTCGCTGATATCACGAATGGGATTATAGAAACGCTGGGCAAGCTGTATGAATGCGACCAATGCGCCCAGCGACAGAGTGCTCCGGACGACTTGTCCGCCGCCGTACCATACCAGCAGCGCAACGCCGACCGAGCTGACGATATCAATCGCAGGAAAAAAGACCGCGTAGTAGAAAATCGATCTGATGTTCGCATCGCGATGGGCTTCGTTGATTTCAACGAACTGCTCCATCTCTTTCTTTTCGCGGTTGAAAAGCTGGACCACTGACATTCCAGTCACGTGTTCCTGCAGGAATGCGTTGATACGAGCGATGCGGACGCGTACCTCGCGGTAAGTGTCATGCGCGCCTTTTCGGAACCACACCGTGATGCTCACGAACGCCGGTACGATTGTGAACGCGACCAGCGCTAATCGCCAGTTTTCACTCAGCATCCAGATTGTAATAGCGATGATCGTGAATACATCGCCGCACAACGATACGACGCCTGAAGAAAACAGTTCGTTGAGCGCATCAACATCGGTTGTGAGCCGGGTCATGATCCGACCGACGGGATTCTTGTCGTAATAGCGGATGTCTGCTCGTTGCAGGTGCGAGAAGAGCTGCGCGCGCAGGTCATACATTATGTACTGACCGACCTGCTGCATGACCACTGTCTCGAAATAATTAAACAGGAATCCAACGATCAGTAACAGCAGATACGCCGCGCCGATAACATCGATGCCGTGCATTCCTTCGAAGGTGAGTCCGAAAATGCTTCCGATCTTCAGAATCAGATGGGTTGTCCATTCACCGCTGTTATTCTGCCCCTGATTTGCGGCGGGCCTAATGATGTAATCAAAGGTGAATTGAGTGAGGGTCGGACCGGCAAGTTCCAACGTGCCGACGATTATCAGCAGAACTATCGAAAATATAACCTTAGTCCAGTGAGGACGGAGATAGACCAGCAGCCGCTTCATCAGTCGACTGTCGTAAGCTTTTCCCAGTACCTCTTCGTCGTGAAACTCTGCCATTGTTCAGTCCGTCTTTTTTAGCTTGCCGCCAATTCTTCTTCCAATAGTTGCTCTTCGTGAAGCTGCGCATAGACGCCGCCTAATTCCAGCAATTCATCGTGAGAGCCGCGCTCGATTATTTCTCCATCCTCGAGCACAACGATCAAATCTGCGTCCCTAACGGTGGAAACACGATGAGAGACGATCAGCGACGTTCTGCCCCGCATTATTCCGCGCAAGTGGGACAGAATCTTTTCTTCGGTATACGTATCTACAGAGGATAGAGCGTCATCCAGAAGCAATATTTTTGGATGCCTGATAACTGCCCGTGCAATCGCGGTGCGCTGCTTTTGTCCGCCTGACAGAGTGATGCCGCGTTCGCCGACCATTGTGTCAAATCCTTTGGGAAAGCCTTCGATGTCTTCGATCAGGCCGGCATTTTCGGAGCCTCGTTTGATGTCCTCACGAGTGGCGTTTGGAGTACCGAAAGCAATATTGCCACCTACGGTTTCACTAAACAAAAAAGTCTCTTGCGGCACGTATCCGATGTTCGAGCGCAATACTTCCAGCGGAATCTCTGATATTGGGTGACCGTCTATCCGCACCTGCCCTTTTTCTGCATCGATCAGGCGCGGAATCAGATTAACGAGAGTCGATTTCCCAGAGCCAGTGTGACCTACGATCGCAACAGTTTGGCCTGGGGCGATCTTTAAGTTGATGTTTTTCAGCACTGGGCGTTGAGTACCGGTATATGTGAATGTCAGGTCGCGAAACTCAATCTCGCCTTCGATCTTAGCTATTTTTGGATTCGCGTCTTTATCGGTGATCGCCGGTGGCGACTCCAGAATCGTGTTAATACGATTCATGCTTGCCATTCCACGCTGGAAGAGATTAACCACCCAGCCAAGCGCAATCATCGGCCAAATCAACATGACCAGGTACGAGTTAAACTGAACGTACTGCCCGACTGTCATTTCTCCGGACAAGGTTTGTCGACCGCCGTACCAGAGCACCGCTACGAATCCTAAACCGACCAATGCCTGCAGCATCGGAGTAAAGACGCCTGACAGCCGAATCAGGCCCATGTTTCGAGTCACGAATTCGCGATTCATCTTTTGGAATATTTCGATCTCGTGATCTTCCTGGGCGTAGGCGCGAACTACGCGGACGCCCGAGAAGTTTTCCTGTGCCTGTGCCGTGATGGTAGAGAAATATTCCTGGATGCCCTCGAATTTCTGATGGATTCGTTTGCTGAAAAATTGGGTTGCCAATGAAACAAACGGCAGCGAGCACAATGCGAGAAGCGTCAGTTTCCAACTAATCAAAAACATCAGTGGCAGAGCGATCAATGTATTGAATACGGTCCCTTCGCCATACATGATCGCCGGACCAGCAAGCATTCTGACCGCGTTAAGATCGTTGGTAGCGCGAGCCATCAGATCGCCTGTGCGGTATTCCTGATAGAAATGCGGCGATAGCTTTTGCAAATGGCCGTAAAATTCGTTGCGCAAATCGTATTCGATGTTGCGCGACATCCCGACCATAACCATTCTGTACCAGTACAGGAATATTCCCTTGGCAATCGTCAGCCCTACCATGATCGCGCCAAACCGAAGCAGAACCATAGACGCATTTGCAGCGTTGACTGTTTTCAAGTTAGCAAGATCATCTATCGCATAGCGAACGACGACGGGACCTGCAAGCCCAATGGCAGTCGACAGCGCCACGCCAAGTGTGCCGAGGGTTAAAGGCTTCCAATAACGTCGATAATATTTTAATAGCCGTTCTTTGCTGGTCATAATCGGTCTTTTTCCGAACCGTGATTCAACAACTCGGACTATTTAATGTATCCACATGGTCAATAGTTGGCAAATGTAAATCAGTGAAACAGCGCGATCAATAAAGGAAAGGGGTTATTGAATAGGCGGAGCATACGGTTGAGTGTCTGAAAGGATGTCGTGAATAATCTCTCTTTCCGGAGCACAGACGCGGTTACGACCGTTATGTTTCGCGGAATAGAGCGCCTGATCTGCAACAGAGACCAGCTCTGCCTCGTTTTCCGCGTGTGATGGAAATGTCGCAACGCCAAGGCTTGCCGTGATCAGACCGGCTTCCGGGACTTCCGTCGCGGCAATAGCGACCCTGATCTTCTCAGCCACCTGCATTGCGCCGTCTAGATCGGTGTGCGGCAGAATCACAACAAACTCTTCGCCGCCATATCGGGCTACGGTGTCAGTTGACCTTAGGTGTTCCTTGATTGATTTTGCGGTGTATTTGATAGCGGCATCGCCCGCCAGATGCCCCGCTGTGTCATTGATCGTCTTTAAAAAGTCCAGATCGATCATTATCAGCGACAGTGGTATCAGGCTTCTGCGGCAAAGTCTGAATTCGTGATCGAGCTGCGCGGCGAAGTGTCGTCGGTTATAGACGCCCGTCAAACCATCTGTAATCGACGATTCGCGCATCTTCTCGAACAATCTGGCATGATTTACAGCCACCGCGACCTGGTCGGCGATCGTTTCTATCAGCCGAACTTCTTCTTCGTCCCATAATCTGGTTGCAGTCGTATCTTCCACCGCAATAGCACCCATTACCTGGTCGCGGTAGATAACGGGCACGGCCATCACCGGCAGCATGCTCGCGCTCATCGGTCCCGTTCGCGCCGCGGTTGTGTCGCTGTCGAAAACAACGGGCGCGCGGCTTCCCGTTACCTGCGCGGCGAGCATCGAACGCGGGATGCAGAAGTCTTCCTCGTTGATTGAAGGAGCTTCCGCTTGGCAGTACTCGCTGGTACTGTCCAGTTTGTCTTCGCCAACCTCCCATAACCACAGCACACAACGACGTGCGCTGAGCGAGCGACCGATCTCGTCCACCGCGGTTTGCAATACATCGTGCAACCCGAGCGAGCTTCGAATCACGGTGCTGAGATGATTGATTGCGTGCGCATGCTCTGTCTGCGATTGCAGAACCCCTGCGAACTTGGTCATTAATGACAGCGTCAGGTAAACCGAAGGCGTTTTCGGCATGCTTGCTCTAACTTGTCGATTGAACTGCTCGACCCGGTCCGGATGCAATGCCTGCGTTCGGGCCATCAGGTACTGGATCGCGGAATAGATAACGTTCGGCTCAAAGCTCCACACAGTTCTGTACACGGGATCGTCCTGCGCATCGGCAGTCACTATTCTTTCAAAAGTCTGAAGGGCAGAGAACCGATTATCAATTATCATCGTGAACCCTTCGTCGCCAGAGGTGTGGTGGAACTTGCTCTCGAACAGCGTCACATTTGGAAGAAGCGGAAACGTCCACTGTCTCTTGCCGCAGGTTGAATCGCAGGTAAAAAGGATTAAATGCCTTGCAACAGTTGTCAGTTGCCGATAACGACGCAGCTCCGCTGATAGATTTCCCTGTGGGCATCGCGATTGAATAAAGAGCGCTGATAAGGCATTTTCCAGGACGGCTTCCTCAAAATAGCGGTTAAGGCGGACGACCATCTTCTTACTGCAACGCAGTGGTATCAGTTCGTTCGGGTGCTGACTGAGGAGAGCGTCAACTAACGAATTCATATGGTCTTAGCTATCGTATCTAACCAACAGAATCGAAGGGTTACAATTAGTTAAGCCGTATTCTTCGAACAAAGATCTGCGAAATGAGCCGTAACCCTTTTTGGAAAGCCTATCGAAGACACCTATTTTCAATAGCTCTCCCTATTCTTTTATCGGCAGCGTAACGGAAAATTATCATTAAGTTTGCTTTATTCTTCGAGGTTTTCACGATAGCGGGGACGGGAACAAGCCTATTGTATACAGCGTTTATGACCGTTTTTCGGTCAGGACGAACGTCCGGGTTAATTCCTTTTGATGGGAGCTTGTCGAAACAGCAGTCCGATTTCGCGATGCACTGAACCCACCTGTCGAGTGGGCGGTTCGTTTGGCGATGGCGACGCCTCGGTTGGTGCTGGATTGGATGATTTCTGCTCTAGTAATTTCAAATAGCTTTCCGCTTCGTCATTGACTTCTTCCTTCCGGGGTTCCAAAAGCTCACACGCAGACAAAGTGGTTGCGGTGGCATAGTCAGGCTGGGTTTCCCGTATTTCGTTTGTGGTTTCAAACGGTTCGGTCAAGCCTTCCAAAAGCGTGCTGTAATCCATCAAAGACGCTGGCAGTTCTGACAAATCGTGCAGTTGATCTTCTTCTTTCTCATCTTTCTTCAAATTCAACTCGGCCGCTTCAAATGGAACAGGCGGTTCTTCGTTAATTTCGGGTATGCCCTCAAAACTCGGGTACATATCTTCCGGCGCTGCCTCTGCAATTGCCTGTTCTGCGGCTTGCGCGGGCTGTTCTTCCATACGAGAAGATCTGGACGCATCAATAGCAGTTGCCGCAAGGTTCGATAAGGCCGAAATTAATTTCTTGTTTTCGTCGCTGAGCGTCTTCTTTTGGGCGAGCAATCGCTCTATTAAAATTACGCCGATTGTCTCGTTGCCATTGAACAAAGGCACGCTTGCGACTAGGCCAGAAAGATCGTATTTAACCTGATTGTCTTTCATCAGCAGATCGATATTCTCTGTATCCGGAAGGTTCGGTTCTGGCTGGCTGGCGGCGATCGTCTCGAAGCCGTGATCCGGTTTCGAAAGCAGCACGGCATAGCTTTCCGCGCCGACCTGATTGACCAGGATATCGTTCATTGCCCTGATGACGCTGTTCCAGTCGTGACTTTTGTGAAGGGAAAAAGCCGCCAGATACAGATTCGCCAGCGAATCGATCTTTTCGTCAGCCTGATCAAGTTGCGTCCGCAAAGCGATGCGCTCACGGTCCGCGGAATTAAACGCTTCCTGTAATCTATCGATCTCTGATGCCTGGAGTTTCAGCGGCGGAAACTGCGCGCGAGCAAGCGCGGCCCGCACAGAAGACAATTCCTTATTAACAGCGGCAAGCTGCTCTTCGTAATGTCGTGAAACTTCCGAAAGTAAGGATTCGATACCGGCAGAACGCTGGTCTTTCTGGGTCGGCTGAGGCCCGCCCGGACTCTGTTTGCTCAGTTCGCTACTCATTACTTATACGTAGATCGTTCACCCGTTGATACTTCTTTAGCGAGCGTTGCATATAATATGAAACGATCACACGTCAATCATCAAGCGAAAAGCCCATTTCCTAAGAAGTTTTTCCGCAAATAACTAACAGTATCGCTCAAGGTTTCCTGCGGGTCACGCGCCGTAAAGCCGAGATCTTTCTCCGCTTTGCTCGAATCCAGGTACCAAAAGTATTCCGCCATCTCGACCGATGTAGCTTCAATTGGCGGCGCGGTGTCGTAATGGCGATATATCGAATCCATTGCTTTTGCGCCCCAAATTGCGAACTTCCCAGGCAACGAAATCATCGGAGCGCTGACTTTGCTTATACGTTCCAATCGTTCAAAGAATTTGGCGAAAGTCCAGTTCGGACCTCCCAGCAGATAACGATCACCATGTTTACCTTTTTTCATCGCCGCGATGAATGCCGGAGCCGCATCGCGCACATCGACGAAGTTAAGACCGCCCGACGGCACTGTCGGAATCTTGCGACCGAGGAAATCCAGAACGTCTTTTGTCGAACTTAGACGCTCGTCGCCGGGGCCGAGTATCAGACTGGGCTGAACGATTACCAGCTTCAGTTTGCCTTTACACCGTTCGATGGCAGCGCGTTCCTGATAAAACTTACTGGCGTAATAGGGCCAGCGAGAAATGATCTCGAGCGGAGCGGGATACGATTCGTCGGGAATCTCTGCACCATTTTTGGTGACGGCTATTGTTCCGCTGGTTGAAGCAAGAACGATCTTTCTAACCTCAGCTTTTTTTGCAGCGTCGCAGAGTACTCTGGTTCCATCAATATGGATCTCATGCATTGCTCGCTGTTCAGACGGATCGCGAGAAACTCGTCCGGCAAGATGATAAATCTGGGTCACGTCTGCTAGTGCACTCTGAACATCGTCAAGAGAAGTGATCGAGCCGGCGAAAGATTCAACGCCCTGCTCCTTCATTGCCTCAAGCCAGCCAGGAATCGATTTCGCCATCACGCGCAAATCGGTTTCGCCGGATTCGACGAGTTGTCGTACCAGGTGAGATCCTAAGAATCCCGTTCCCCCTGTGATGAGCGTTTTACCCATGCTCGTAATACATGTTCACGCCAGGCCACGAAGAACGGTTTCGCAAAATCTTCTCTGTGTCTCCGTGTCTGTGGTGATCCTCTTAGTCTCCCGTATGCGCCAAAACGCGGCCGGACGGATCGGTCAATTCAGTTTCACGCAATAGCTTTTCTCCGTCCCAGCAGGACCTGACTTTGTTCTTATCCAGTTGTTGGGGCACGCCGTCGCGAATGTTTTCAATCACGCGTTTTGTCAGCGCTGCCACCAGTCGGTAAGCCTCTGACTTTTGCATTCCGTCCGTCAGTTCTTCCAGATACTCAGCCGACAAAAACGGTCCGATCCTGGCGGCGACTTCGCGAGATTTCAGAAAACTAGCGCCTTTCGGAAACGCATCGTAAGTTCCCTGCAGGTATATCGGCAGTATTCCGGTTTGGGTAGTCAGCGCAAGATGCCCGACTATCGGTTTGAAATCCGCCATTTCGCCAGTGACGGTGCGTGTTCCTTCCGGATAGATCAAAGCGTTGTAGCCGTTGTCCAGGAAATATTTCGCGTGACGAAGGGATTTCCGCAAACTGCCGCTACGTTCAATCGGCACGACATTCGTAAAATTCTCGAAATAGATTCGCTTGTATTTTTTATCAAAGAAATAATCCGCCGCGCCCAGCGCGATCATATCTTTGCCCATTTCGCCAAGAGCAGACTTGATCAACCCCGTATCCAAATGCGAAGCGTGATTCGAAGCGACAATGAAATTCGTATGAACCGGAATGTTATGCTGGCCTTCAAATTTCGAAACCAGCAAGCTGTCGTAGATCAGATTCTGACCGGCATCCAAAGCTTGCGATCCGAGTCTCCTGAGCAACGACGGAATCTTAACGTCATCGTTTCTATCGTCTGACGATTCTTCAGCACGACCATCCAGCCATTCGGCTCGCGCCGCAGCCGGTTTGCGTTTGCCATCGCGCTGTACGAAGTTCATCAGCTCCTGAATATCACCGATGTGCGCCAGTCCATCCGGCGAAGGAATCACTCCACCAGCGTTTTCAATCGCGCTGACCAGCTCAACGTACATCAAACTGTCAAAGCCGAGCTCGCCAAGTTTGGTGTGAATGGTGATGTCGGCTTTCGGTTTCCCCGAAACTGCTGAAACAATATCAATCAGCCACGCCGCATTCTTTTCCTCAGCGGTATCCTGTGGCGTTTTGCTGGCGGTCTTAACCAGTTTTTGCAGTCGTTGCAGTTCGTTGACGACTTCGCGACGTTTGACTTTCCGCGTTGCGGTTCGTGGAAGGTCGGCCTCCCAGAATTGCAGAACCTTCACTCGTTTGTAGAGCGGCAGCGACGCCGAAACGGTTCGGAAATGCTGTTCGACGCGTTCGCGAACTTCTTCGCGGCCGAGTGACTCGTCGCGTTTGTAATCAGGCACGACCAAACAAGAGACGCGTTCGCCTAATCCGTCAGGAAGACCAACGATACTCAGTTCTTTTACGAATTCATTGGCGCCGTATACCTCTTCAAGCTCGTCCGGATAGACGTTCTTGCCGTTCGAATCTACGATGATCTCTTTTGAACGGCCGACAATGTAGAGGTTTCCGTCTTCGTCAAGCTTTCCCAAATCTCCAGTGTAGAGCCAGCGATCGCGAAGCACATTTCTGGTTGCAAGCTCGTTTTCGTAATAGCCCGACATGACGTTTGGACCGCGGGCAATGATTTCGCCGACTCCGCGTTCATCAGGATCCGCAATCATTATCTCGACGCCCGGCAAAGCCTGACCTACGCTGCCCGGTATAACAGTTTGATTCGGTCGCGTGACCGCCAGAACCGGCGAGGCTTCAGTCAATCCGTAACCTTCCAGCATCGTAAATCCCATGCCGTGAAAACTCTTTAACACGGATTGATTCAGCGCCGATCCGCCGCTGATTACGTAGCGAATGTGACCGCCCAGTTTTTGGTGAATCGGATAGAAGATAAACGGACCGAGATTCAACGGCGTCTTGTCGCGCAGCCAGGCGTTCGCCTTGGCCAGAGTCTCGACTACATCCCATAATCGTGGACTTGTCTCTACGATATTGGTCTTGATACGGCGGTGCAGTAGCTCCCACAGAGCAGGTACGCCGACCATCGCAGTAACGTTGCCGTTCTTAAGCGCGCTGGAAAGAGTGTCACCGTTAAGCTCGGACAAATACGTAATCTGAACGCCACGACTGATCGGAGTAAGAAAACCGGCAGAGAACTCGAACGTATGATGGAGCGGAAGAACGGACAATGCGCTGTCGCGCGTGGAGAAATCAAAGACGCTGGAGAGCATCGAAACCATGCTGGTCATATTCCGATGCGACAGCATTACGCCTTTTGGATTTCCCGTCGTGCCTGAAGTGAAGATGAGCGACGCCATAGTGCTGCCCGAAATTCGTTGCGGCAGTTTCGCGATTCGCTCGTTCTCCAGTTCTTCGTTGCCAAGCTCGAAAATTTCGTCAAAGCGCCAGACCTTTGTCGGCAATCCTTCTGCTTCAAGTCGAAATTGAAGCGTTAGATATTTGTCGAAGATATCCTGGCTAACGATTATTCCGGTGGCGGCGCCGGCGCGAGCAAAAGTGACTAACTCATTCAAGGACGATTGCGAATCGACAGGTATACAGGTGCATCCTGCCTTCAGCACACCGAAATAACTCATGCCCCATTCAGGGCGATTTTCGCTGCATAGGATTATGCGCTCGCCCGGCCGAACTTCCTGACCAACCAGAAACGCTGCCGCGCGATTGGCAAGCTCGCGCAGATCGGCGTAGGTGTACTGTTCCTTGCTGCCGTCGCGCTCGTAACGCATCGCGACACGGGTTGCATGGCGCTTGGTGGCCACTTCGAAAAGCTCCAGCAAATCGCGATAGGTGTAAACGCGTTTCGGCTTTTCGGCCATATCCTCTTCCAGGCTGGGGAAAACCCATTTCTTCAGGCCCGGGAAGTGGACGTTCATCCAGTAGTTATACCAGTCAAGAGTCGGTCCGTCCCACGGCAACAGTCCACGCTCTTCGGGACGAATACGATCCATCAACGCACGAATATTGTCGGTGCGAAATACGTATTCGTTTTCGATGATGAACGGTTTGAAAAGATCTATCGAATCGGTGATTTCGCTGGTGACTTCTTTGACTCTGTCGACTTTTTGTTTAGCGCGATCGACCATGTCAACCAAACGACCGCCGCCCCACCGTGGACGAATTTTGTCCAGCAGGCTCGATGCCTTTTTCGCGGCTGAATTGATCATCGGAGTGGCAGTCTTGCTGAAATCGTCGTAACTGACGGTCTTGGTCTCCATTCGACCTGCGATCTCGTTGATGAATTTGAAGCCGCTCTCTTTTTCCTGGAAATGCTTTCGTTTATAGAGTCCAAGCAAGCTGACGATTCGTTCCATCCGGTTCGGATTCACGTCACCGGTAGCGAACTGGAAAACCATCTTTGGCTGTTCGACCATTGCCTGTGCAGCGACTGCCAGCATCCCTGCGGCTACGTGGTCGACTGGAATCAGATCTAGTATCAGTTTGTTAGAAGCGGGAATCGCGACTTGACCTTTAAGCGCCAGGAAGATCAACGGAGCGGTCGTAGTGAAGCCTTCGTTCCATCCGGGGAACGGAAATTCGACGGAGCTTTCGACGATTGCAGGTCGAATGATTGTTCGAACGATATCTTTTTCCTGCGCGACAAGCTGCTCGCCAATGCTCTTTGTATAAGTATAAATATTCGGCCAGCCCCACCATTTGGCCCGGTCCATGCCGAGCTCGGTCAGTCGCTCTCGAATCCAGACTTTTCGTTCGCGGGCGATAGCGGTGGTTAATTCGCGCTCGTCGTCGGGGTCGCGGCCTTCTTCATAGAGACGCTCGCGCGCAGTGTTGCGAAACCGCGCGTTCATCATCACGTCTTTTGATTCTTCGCGAACGCGCGCGGAAAGTTTGGCGCAGTCTTCGATCTCTTCTTCGACCGAAAAACGGATTCCTTCCAGTTCGTCGCGTCTTGGGAAATAGCCTGACACCGAATCTTCTTCCCAGACCGGACCGCTGCGGTTGCCCGCGGTAAAACAGGTGCTGGTATGAATCAGACAAGGTCGGTTCATTCGCTTGGCAAACGCGATAACGTTGCGCGTGCCGACGATGTTGCTGCGCCGAGCAGATTCCAGCGGGGGATTGAACGTCACGTTGCCGGAAGAGTTGATCAGGATATCGATGTCTTTGGCAATGCGTTCGGCTTCGCTTTCGTTGAGGCCGAGATTGGTCTCGGCTATGTCACCGTTGACTACTTCAATCTTTTCGGCGATGAATCCTTCGAACGCTCCGCCGTAACGCTCGCGCAACGGGTCGAACACCGGGGAAGTAATGATATTGTTCCAAAACCTGGCTTCGCTTTCGTTTGTTGATGGCGCACGTACCATCAAATAGACTTTACCGACGTTCGGAAAGCGATGCAGAAGCATGCTGAGGCTAACCTTACCAAGAAAGCCCGTGCCTCCGAGAAGGAATATCTTGCGACCTTTATATATTTCGGTTGGAGATAAACTCATAAAAAAACAGTGGTCAGTGGTCAGTGGTCGGTGGTCAGTACCAATTCTGGCAATTTTGCTGACCACCGATCACCGACCACCGCCTTCATTGCATATCAGCGATCAATATTGACGGCTGATGAAGCATTGTAATCTCGGCCGAACGCCCCATATAAGTGCGAGCCATCGAAATGGCCTCCGATAAATTATCCGCCCGTTCCCAGCCCAGCATTTCTGGCACGTGAGCATTCTCTGCTCCGGCAACAATCACTTTGCCGATGTGCTGCCGGCCGTTCTCGCCCCAGTACCACATAAAGAACGGATGCGCTCCGTGGAACGCGTTGCCGCGTCGGTACATTTCAATATAGCTGGGATTGGTCGCGAACTCTTTCTCATATTTATGTCGCAGCTTGAACGCGTCGCGGGTTTCCGGCAGCAATCGGTTAAAAAATTCTATATAGCTCGGATGGAAATTGTGATCGAAATCATCGTAACACGGATGAACCAGGATCAACGTCCCGCCTTTTTTGATCAGCGGTTTGTTGCGATACATGTTAAAGAAATACCCGAGCCCCATCACCTGTACCAGCAATGGATTCAATATTGAATAGGCATTGTATGGCGAAATGTACGGCACGCCGACTATCAGAATATCGGCCTGACCTTTTACTTCAACCGCGTATTGATCGAAACCTTTCTTCAGAATCTTTTCGTGAACCGGATCGGTCTTTCCAGCGTGGCAGGCGATCAATTCATAAGCCGATGGAATCGAGTGCAACAGCTTTCGCTTGCCGGCCTGCGGCAGTTTCTTCAGACTCCATTTAATAGTTTCGAATTTCATTCGCTCGAATGATGTAAATTCGTCTTCATTCTTCGCGAAAATGTCCAGAGGATCCGCGAACATATAATTGTTCAGCGCGGTCTCTATGTGAAAGACTTTCAGGTTCTGTTCGACCAATCGGCCCTGGCGCACGATCTTTGTGTTGAGCATCGACGCCGCAGGATCCATATAACTGTCGGATTCGAGGATGGTCTGCGGCTCGTGATGCGCTCGCAGGCTTTCATAATCGCAAAGACCGACTGCAACCGATTTGTGTCCACCATCCATCGGAACAAGATTGATGTTCAGGTAGATGACCAGGTCGCTTTCGGCAACACGGCGGTTGAGGTTCAGGATTTCGCCGTGCTCGGTTTTGCCGAGATTGACCATTCCTTCGGCCCATTCGGCGTCGTGGTTGTAATAGCGATCGGGATAGTACTCTTTGTGAATCTTGTCGCCCACCATCCGGCGCATTTCCCATTCGGTCAGTTTGCGGTGGAGCGAATTCGCTATGATCAGGTGAATGTCATCGACGCCATTTGCCGAGCAAAGGTCCAGAACAATTTCCAGCATCGTCTGACGAATATCCGGAGTTTTCATCGGCGGAAGCGGAAGACTAATGTCATCCATCGCGATTGTTACTTTCATCCCCGGCTCTAACAAAGCATAGAGCGGCTCCATCTCGTGCGGATGATTGATGGCGTAACGAATCGCAGCTTCCGGATTCGGCAGACCCTTGATTGGAGGCTTTGGATAAATGACCCGAGTGCCAATGGGCAAATCTTCCAGCAGGAAATCTTCGCCGCAGGGAACGATGCGCGGAGCGCTGTCGCTGTCGATATAAATGACCTGTTCGTCTAATTTACGACGGGTTAATAATGCCATATAAACAGTTTTCGGTGGTCAGTGGTCGGTGGTCGGGGAAAGACTTTTTCAACTGATCCCTGACCACTGATCACCGACCACTGGTTTATTTCAAATTCAAAATCGGCCAGTCGTGATGAACGGCAGTCGCCTTCAATCTTGCATCAGGATTACACGCCGCCGGGTGACCGACTACGGACAGCATTGGCAGATCGCTCATCGAATCCGTGTAGGCATAGCTTTCGCTAAGACTTAAACCTTCACGTTCCGCATACTGTCTGATCCAGGATGCTTTTGTTGCGCTGGCCATAACTGGCGGTAGCAATCGCCCCGTTGCTTTGCTGTTAACGAATTCCAGCCGATTAGCAACATAATCATCTACGCCCAGATATTCAAGCAGCATCTTTACCGAAATATCCAGCGCGCCTGTAACAATAACCTGCCGCAAGCCCAGTTTCCGCGAATGCTCCATCAATTCGAAAGTGCCGGGATAGATGGCAGGTTTCAGAACATCTTCGAACAATCCTTCTGCCAAAAACCGTAAGCGGTCTTCGGATTCGTTTTTATACCATTGGAAGAAGATATCGTTAAATACCTTTCGGCTGTACTGATCTGTCGCGACAAACAATGGAACGCCAATCAGTGTCGATGCTGTCTTCTTAAAGCTCCGAAAAACGCCCTGCTGATTCTTGGCATAATAGCCAAGCGTGTGCACAAGGTTCGAGCTTATCAGCGTACCTTCCAGATCGTAAAACGCGGCACCTGCCAAAACACTCCCTCCAAATAATCCAGTCAAAAGGGAAATAACTGTCCCGTCAACTGTTCAGCGGAACAGTTCGGCGGCAAAAGCTCTTTTCCAGGATTAAGAGATATGCCCGGGGCAGAACTAATGGGGACCTAATCCCTTGTTGAAATTCGCCTTAAACCAAAACAGGTTATTTTAACAGAAAACCGGGGTTTGGTGCCTATGGAAAACCGCAATCGAGAAATCGGCCAATCGAAAGCGTGACAGCAAATGGCCCCAAAAGATGCGTGTGACCTGTATGTGTCACAGCGCAATCATAGGCATATAAAGGAGTTATTTTACTGTGACGCGTGTGACATCAGCTGGCCGAATTCCCAGGTTTAGAGTACAGGCTTTAGCCTGCCGCAGTCGAAGGTAGGCAAGCTGAAGCTTGTACTCGGAACTTTCGCCCTATCTAAAAAGATAAGCGCTAAATATCTGTTAGGATACGCGGCCGCGGTCACCGGTTTTCGCCATGTATTTTTCCGCAGTGTAACTATCGCGGAAATCAGGATCCTAACCCCGGAAACATTGATCCGTCGCCTGTCTTTCCGTGGGGAACGGCAAATGCACATACAACCGCTGAACTGCCCAGATTCGAAATGGGCATTAAAGTTTCTGTGTTCCGTTACAAAGAAGCGGTTCCTTCAGATAACCATCCATTAAACAGAAGTTTAACGGCTGCATTCTGGCGCTCCGTTATTTGTAGGTTATTTGTAAATTAAATTCGAGGAGGTCCATATGTCTACATCAATCGCGGCTGTCGAAAAGCGGCATGCCAGCCTGAAACTTTCCAATACTGCTGAGGGTCAAGTCCTGACGGCCAGCGTGCCGTCCGACATTACCGACGAGGATTTTCACGTAGTCGGAACGAGAGCGCTTGGCTTGATCAAAAAGCTGACAGGATGCAATTGCTTATCCGGTCGAATCAGCTTTGTCGTCGAGGACAATTTCGCTCAGGTCATCCAGGTTGATCTGGGTCAAGCAAGAGGCTGATAGATTATCAAGGGAGGTGTGAGGGCCTCCCGAATTCAGGTGATAGAAATGGCACAGACCCGCCCAGCAGTTGGTTTGCTTTATAATCCAGCAACGCCTGATCTGGTTTCGCACGCGCCCGATCTGGTCGAATATATCGCGGCAATGCCAGACCGGTTGTGGTTCGATTTTGGCCCCGGAGAGCCAGGTCGCCGGTTCCACCGAACACTCGAAGCTATTCAGGAAGTTAAACGCCATGCTAAGGGTCGCATTTTGGCAGGGCACGGAATAGGGCTGTCCCTGCCAAGCGCGGTTCCCATGGATGAAGTTTTTCTTGACGCAGTCGCCCGAATGTCCGAAGACCTGGGCGGTTTTCAGTGGTACACCGAGCATCTGAGCGTCTTCATAACTCCGCGCGGCAGCGTGCCGAACGCGCAAGCGGGACTCGGATTACCGGTAGTTTATGATGACGAGACATTTGAAATTGTCGGCAGCAAGCTTCGCCGGATGAGAGATGTTCTGGGTTGTCCGCTGGCGCTGGAAAATGGCAGCTTCTTCACGCCTGTTCCGGATATCGATGTTACCGAGCCGCAGTTTCTCAACCGCCTTCACGGCGAAGGGCTTTGCGATACGCTTCTGGACATCCACAACCTTTATGTGGGCTGGCGTAACGGTGGAGTGTCACCCGCGGATTATATGGAAGAGCTGGACAGCGACGCGGTAATCGAGATTCATCTGGCCGGCGGCGACGATTTCGCGGGTTTTTATATGGATTCACATTCAGGGTTGACTCCGCCGGAAGTCTGGCAGTTGGCTTTTGATTATGTGCCGCGCTTCAACCGATTGCGCGCGATTACGTTTGAATTCCAGGAAACCTACTACGAGAAGATTACGCCGGAGGCCCTGGTTGAGGAGTTAAGGTGGATGCATCAGCTCGCGGATCTGTGCGCGGTGGAGTCGCCAATACAAGAGATGTATCTGGAGGTGGCACATGCTGGCTGAATTTCAACAGGCGCTGGCGGATTTAACTGCGTCGCCAGAGCTCTGTATAAAAGTGCGCCAGGACCCTGGCGTTCTGTTAGAACGTTATGAGCTGACAGAGCGCGAATGGCGGCGACTGGTCGGGATCGTCAATCACAAAGGGATGGAGTGCGCATGCATTGTCTATAGGGCCAACAGGCTTGCGCCTCTTGCTTTGAATATCCCACTCACATGCAAAGCTCTGGGCAGCAAACTGCGCGAGGTAGCGTCGGAATTCTGGACCGCATGCCCGGAAACAAATGTTCATTTCTTTATCGAGACGGACAAATTTTGCTGGTTTCTGCGATCGAAACTGACGGAGGGCGGGGATTTCCCATCCGAAGTTTGGCCGGTGCTTTTATGGGAGCACGGCATAGTGGCCGAAGCAATTAAGGAAAGCTATATTGAAGCTTAACAGGGTGACCGTAATTGCCTGAAACCCACCGAGCTTCAAAACTAGAGATTCATTTGGGCAAGCAATATCACCGGTCAACGGGGCCATACTTCCGCACCGATTAGACCAAAAATCAACAGGAGAACTCGTCTCCGGCCGTCTTTCGTAGATTACCGACAATATCCCGTGTTTTCGCATCGTGTTCTGAAATCGATGGCAGTTCAAATGATTTACTGAATTTTGAATATATCCATTTCGCTTTGCCATTTAATTACTCGGTGCAAAGCATTCTGGTAAACAGGTGATTGCGGTTTATCTATATACTCCGCCAGATCGCACAACTCGCCCATCCGGCCATAAATCACCATGCGTCGCAGGTTCAGCCGTCGTCCGGAAAACTCCTGATACTTCTCAACAACTGCCTTCATAAAGTTCGGATCGAATTTGTATAACGGATAAAAGTCCATATTCACATCGCCGACGCAAATATCGCCGAAATCATAAACGCCGTTCAGTTTCCTATTTACGTCGTCGAAAGCCATATTGTCGGTGTGAAGATCGTTGTAAAGAAAAACCAGTTCGTCCTCGGTGGGATTAATCGCCTCGAATTCCTTTAGGGTTTCCTCAGCAAAACTGCGGACTAATCGGTCGGTCATATGCTTCAGAAGTACTGCTTTCACCAGGTCTGAATAAGACGGCAGATTCTCGTCCCTTATTCCCAGTTTCCGTGCTTCCTCGACGGTCAGGGAGTTGTGGATCTCAAATAAGAAGTTGGCCAGGTCAAAAACCAGTTTCTCTTTCTCTGTTTGATTCATCCTATCAAAGACTTCCCTGGTCAAACAGTTACCAGGGATCTTTTGATAAGCCATATAAGTGAACGATTTGCCCAGAAATTCAATCCTGGGAATAGACAGCGTGATCTTGTTTTTAAGCAGGTTGAGGATAACTACTTCGACTTCAAATCTGAGGTCAGCGTTTGAATAGATATGGGCTGATTTTGGGAAACGGAATATCCATTGTCCGTTTATATCTGCAACAAGGTGATCCCAACCGTTTTCGATCAGGCTAATAGCTTCGATTTTGAGATCAGGCAGATCGTTCTGGATAACTCGTCGTACGGTCTCTGGATCGAAGTTGGGCAAGATTTGATGCATGGGATCTGATGGTTAGCGCAGACCAGAAGGTTTCTTTGGCATATACACGAGAAACTCTATGTATCCGCATCGTCCGGATTTGATTTCCTCTTGATACTCAACCACAGTCTGCTTTTCGTTCTGCTCCATTCTGTGCAACTCTTTATAGGCCATGGGGGACGTACTAGCCGGAAAGATACCACGAATCAAATACTTGCCGGGTTTCAGGATTGGAACCGTTAATTGCCCCTCTTTGTTCGTGACATCCTGAAACTTGAAGCCATCACCTTCGATCTCGATTTTTATTCCCTCCAATGTGTTGTAAGGATAGTCGAACGCTCGTACTGTGATGGAAGACTGGGGAAAGCTGTGCGACAGACTGTCAATATATGAAAGGTCCTCTTTCGCGTTAGCGTACAGGGTTGTCCTCGTCCATATTTCCAGCTTACCCCTGGCAGAATTCCGGTGAGCATAGACCAGCCATTTCTCTCCTTTCCGAAACTCATCGCTGCAATCAGTTCCGACCACCGTACTAACTTCAATTTCCTTGCTTTCGGTACCGCGGTGAACTTTCTCTACAGAAAATCGAACCAAGGCGTTATTTGAAGATTCGGTCAACGCGGGTTTAATCTTTTTAAGTTGGGAGACCGTGCCCACAAATACGACATCCGCCTTCCAGTAAGCTGAGCAGGGCGGTTCGATACCGCCAATAGGTATACAAGCGTGAGCTGTACTTGTGAAAAACAACAATATGCCTGCAGCAAAAATGAATGAACAGAAATTCAGGTTGCGCCTCATTGCCACCTTTCGAGATCAGAAGTGAGAAGATAAAGCAGGCAACAGATCACGATTTTGCCGTCTTTGCCTGAAATGGAAATATGGTGGAGGTGAAGGGAATCGAACCCTTGTCCGAAAGCCATCAACGATGACCACTACATGCTTAGTCGCGTCGCGCTAGTCTCGCCGCCCGCCAGTCTCGATGCGACCAGAGCCGCAGGCAGCCAGGTCGGTATTTCTCGCCCGACAGCCCCAACCACAGCCGCCGGACCAGCCCGCTAAGGTTACGCCTTATTCTGAGCCGCGAGCACTCTCAGGTAAGACGGCTCTTTATCTGTTATTAAGCAGCAAGAGCGAGTTGCGAGTTATTCGCATTTGTGTTTTCTATGCAGGTTACGGGTTACATAGTTCCCGGCATGCAATCAATCGCCTCAGAAGCCCCCGTCGAAGCCAGGTCACCCCCACAAGGCTTGAGTCATGTTAAAGATTGACAATAGGATTGTCAAGTTGTGAGACCCGCCCGGGTGTGGTTCAAGTTTTTGGGCTATGGACCCCGGAAAGGAGATGGGGTAAACTTCGGGAAATAACAGGCAGGCCAGAATAGGCTAAAAGGGCGTAATGTCGTGAGAAGTATTTCTGAAGAGCTATGGCAGGATTTAGGCGAAGAAGTAACAGCGGGGATGAAGAAATGGCGTGAACAGCATCCGAGGGCGACCCTGAGTGAGATAGAAGGAGCGCTGGACGAGAGATTGGGCAAGATGAGAGCGGAGATGCTGCAAGACGTAGCGATGGTCAGCGAGTCAACTAATCTGGAGAGCGGAAAAGAAAAGTGCCCGGAATGCGGAGAGAAATTGGAATCGAAGGGAAAACGAAGACGCAACCTCAAGACGGTAGGAGAGCAGGAAATAAGCCTGGAGCGAGATTATGGGGAGTGCCCCAAGTGCAAGGCGGGGCTTTTCCCCCCTCGATAGAGAGTTAGGATTGCTCGCTGGAGAGTTAACGCCACAGATGCAGCAGAGCGTAGCGAGGCTTGGGGCGTGGATGCCGTTTGAAAGAGCAGCCGAAGAGATCAAGCATTTCACCAGGACAACAGTAAGCAAAGCAACAGTGCGGCGAATAACCGAGCAAATCGGTGAAACAGTTCTGGCGGTACACAATCAAGAGACAAAGCGAATCGAAAAAGAGATGCCAGCATCAGTAGCGGGATCAAAGCTGCAACTGATGAGTGTAGATGGAGCAATGGTGCCGCTGGTTAACAAAGAGTGGACCGAGGTAAAGACTCTGGCAATCGGCACAGTACAAGAGCCAAAACTTGAGAATGGGAAGAGAGTAGTTCATACAACAGAGTTGAGCTATTTCTCACGGATGGTTGAAGCAAACGAGTTTTGCCGACAGGCGCTTTACGAAGTGCATCGGCGAGGTACGGAGAAGGCCGGCAAAGTATGTGCGGTAACTGATGGGGCTGAATGGGAACAGGGTTTTATCGACTACCACAGATCGGATGCAGTGAGGATACTGGATTTCGCTCACGGGGTGGGGAAAGTCGCTGATGCCGGTCGTGTTCTCTATGGAGAAGCCACGCCACAGTTTGAACAATGGTTTGCAGGACAGCGGCAGGCATTGAAACATGATGGTGAAGAGCAAGTGCTGGACGAATTAAGAAAGTTGAAAAGGAAAGCCAAGCGAAAGCAATGTGAGAAGTTACAGGTGATTGAGGATAACCTCAATTATCTGGAAAAGCGAAAGTCGATGATTGAGTACGGAAAGTTTCAGAGAAAAGGTTATCCAATCGGCAGTGGAACGGTTGAGAGCGCCAATAAGGTGGTGGTTCAGAGTCGGATGAAGCAGGCAGGAATGCATTGGGCACGTGCAAATGTTAATCCCATGCTTGCTCTTCGCAATGTAGCTTGCAATGGCAGGTGGGAAGAAGCCTGGACAGAAGTGATCGAGCATAAACAGGACTTGGCTGCTGACAGATTCAAACAACGTTGTCAGAAAAAACTTCCCACCAAGGCTGTCGTTGAGCATTCGACCAATAACAATCTCAATCTGATTGCTAAACCAGTGGCATTTGCAATCGCTAAAGATGAAAGTTCGGAGATGGTCAGCGCAGAAAAACGACCTTACCGCCCTGCGCCGGATCATCCTTGGCGAAAAATGCGCTATGGTCGAGCCTATAAACGATTATCTGGCCCAAAAATCTGAACCACACCC
>DASRDY010000129.1:0-47469 GCA_035652355.1 Blastocatellia bacterium | reverse complement strand
CTCTGAAGCTGTGAAACAATCATAAAAATCGCCGGTCATTTGCCAGACTCTGGAAGAAAATCTGTCTTTGACCAATAAGTGCGGATCATCGTCTTAATTCTTTGCCTCTGACTTATTGAATCGCTATTGACCTTCTAGGTTCGTTGTGATGCCATTTTTATCTATCTGGAATCGAATAACTTTGCTATGTCAGAACCAGACTTGGCTTTGCCACCGACAGTCTAATCCATTGCTGTATGTTATAGGTTAATGCCAGCCACATTATTTCTATCCCTGCCTTGGCTAAACCCCTTAGCCGAAATCTCCTCACCTTTAATTTCTCTTTGATCCACAGGTTTGGGAACTCCGCCACTGCCGATCTTTGTTTGTATATTTCCTTGGCCTGTTCAGTCTTCATCTTCTCGGTGAAAACCTTCACCTCTGGCAATGTCTCTTTCCTGCTAACGCTTCTCCCCTGTGTCTTGTTCGTCGGGCAGCATCTCTCTTTGAATGGGCAACTCTGACAATCTCTCAAGCTCGCTCGATACGTGTAATACCTGGTCAGTCCATCAACATAGCTATAAACATAGCTCAGGCGCTTTCCATCAGGACAAGTGAAACGGTTGGTCTCCTCGTTGTAATTGAAAGCCTCAGCAAGAAATCCCTCGGCGATCCCTAGTTTTTTATTTCTGATCGCGCTCAGATTTACTGCCTTGCTGTCGTTGTCCACTATCGGTCCATACAACTCTATCCCTTGTTTGCTCAGTCTCTCGATGTTCGCCCCGCTCATGTAGCCGCCATCCATCACCATCTCGGCTGGCAACTTCTTCGTATTTGCCTCGATCTCCAAGAGCGCTCCTTCGAGTTGATTCATATCAGTTCCGCTCTGAGTCAGGCTCACTCCCACTATTATCTTGTTCTCTGCATCCGTCGATATTTGCGCATTGTAGCTTGGCTCGTAACCTCCATTGGCATGCTTCATCAATCTCGAATCCGGATCGCTTATGCTGACTCTCGCTTCCTCTTTCGCTTCCTCTGTCTTCTTACCCTCTCGCACTTTATCCAGTTCCAAGAGCGCTTTCTCCAATCGCCGCTCCCGCTCTTTAGCGCTCGCCACTTTGCGCGCTTTCCTCTTCTTGCCTATCTCCTCATCCGACAACTCCTCCATTCGCTTTACTTGCTCTTGGGCCTTCTCCAAATGCTTTTTGATCGTTCCTTCTCGCCGAAAACTTCCGCTCGAAGCATCCGCTTCTATTTTCGTACCGTCCTGCATTACCCTCCTTATGGTGATCAGTCCTTCCGAACTCATTGCACCAAGCACCTCTATAAATAGCCTCCTCAGCGCCTGACCGTTTCCTGTCCTGAAGTCTGACAACGAGTGATGATTTATCACTTCATCACCCGTGATCCAGCTAAATGCCGGATCATACTGACAGAGCCGGCTAATCTCTCTGGCCGAGCTTATTCCACGGCTGTATGCATAAACCCAGATTGTAATCATCATCCTTGGATCCCAAGGCTCACGTCCTCCCATACCTTCCACTGCTTTTATTCCATCATAGAATGGCTGGAGATTCTGCCGTCCGACGAATTCCCAAATCGCTCTCACCGGGTGTGTTGGACCGATCGATGCATCAATATCCACTACCTTTAGCTTGATCTGTTCTCGGTTTACTTTCTTGACCCTGATTTTGTCCGCTCCTCTGAAGGTATCATTCATAAGTCTTCACCTTAACTTTCTTCGCTCATTAGCTAAGTACATGTGGACTTATGTCGTGGTGACAACTTTCTTCCGATTTTTCACAGCTTCTCCGGTTTTCCGGCGCGTCTATCCCACCCAACCTTCGAGGCTGTGCCTCGCATCAGGCGTAGCCTGAAAAAAGATTAAAAACCAGTCTCGGAAAGGCGAGCCTTTCCGCATAGCAGTGCGGCAAAGCCGCGAATTCGGAGTTAATTCAGTTCACCAACAATATCGCTTGCTAGCGCTTTGTTATGCGGCGACTTGTCGACGCGAATGTAGCGTAGGCATCTCACCTGCGCATTTAAAATAAAACGCCACGGGCAAGATGCCCGTGCTACATTTTGAGCCGACAAGTCGGCTCGGGCCAAAGCCGCGACAAGTCGCAGCACTCCACAGACCGCTCCTCATCTTAACTGTCTTAAACGAGGCTAACGTTTACGGCATAACAGAAAATAGAACCCATTGCCTGCGGCTCTCGCTTGAGACGCTTTCTTTGTGGCCGTTACAACTATCATTGCGCTTTGTCGGACATTGCCTTGCCCGAACCCCTCAATGCCAGCCACATAATTCCGTGGAAGGTCGATGTAGCTCGCCGTGCCGACCCGCGCAACGGTATAGCGTCGAACGCGCTTTGTGATCGGGCCTTCGACTGCGGCCTGATTACATTTGATGAATCATTTCGCCTGGTCTTGTCCCGTCGCGTGCCGAGCGACAATCCGCCGCCACTTCGCCAGGCGCTATTGAGGATGGAAGGGCAGAAATTGAATTTGCCTGAGCGCTTCGCTCCCGATCCTGCAGCTATGCAGTATCACTGCGACCACATTTTCGATTGCATTGCTCCGGCGCGAGTCCGTTGGTGCTTTTCGGAGTCTACATTCTGTGGACGTTGTACGCCACCGATGGTAGTGTGTCTCTTCAGGAGAAGAAGAACAAACCAAAATGGCTACTAATACGAAGCAGTCAGGCAAACTACCGTTTGAACAATCGGAAGAGCATCTTGATATTGGTGCTCTGGAAACATGGTTGTGGGATGCTGCCTGCAAAGTTCGCGGCGCTACGGATGCGCCGAAATTCAAAGACTTCATTCTGCCGCTGATATTCTACAAACGGCTTTCGGACGTGTTTGACGATGAATTCGCCAGCAACGTCGCCGAGTTCGGCGATGAGGCCACAGCTCGCGAAGTTATAGAAGCTGACCACGAAGACGCGCTCAAAACCGGTCGTAAACCAATCGTTCGATTTTATATTCCAGTCAAATATCGCTGGGATACTATTCGCAATCATGGCGCGGATGGCAAGCTGGGAGAATTTGTTACCGAAGCAATGCGCAAAGTGGCAGAACTCAATCCTGATTTGCAGGGAGTTCTTGATGTCAAAGATTACAACGAACGGCAAAGCGGTCAGCGAACCCTGGATGATGAACGACTTGAATCGCTGATTGAAGTAATCAGCCGTCATCGGCTGGGGTTAAAGAACGCCGAGCCGGATATCCTTGGTCGCGCTTATGAATATCTGCTCAGGAAATTTGCCGAAGGTCAGGGTCAGAGCGCGGGCGAGTTCTACACTCCTAAAGAAGTCGGCTGGCTGATGGCGGAATTGCTCAACCCAGAGCCGTACACAACCGTTTATGATCCTACTTGTGGCTCAGCCGGGCTTCTGATCAAAGCCAGAATGGTTTTTGAAAAGAACCATCCCGACGAAAAAAGCAAAGCGCCGAAACTATACGGGCAGGAACTCAATCCCGTTACTTTTGCAATGGCAAAGATGAACATGTTTCTGCACGATTACGGAGATTCGTTTTTTGCCATCGGCGACACTTTTCGCAATCCCGGCTTTGCCGCGGAAGCGGCAGGTCTAAAGCGATTCGATTACGTAGTTGCCAATCCAATGTGGAATCAGGACAACTACGACGAAGATTTCTACGAAAACGACAAATGGAACCGTTACGTCCACGGAGTACCGCCAAAATCGTCGGCCGATTGGGGATGGGCGCAGCATATGCTAGCATCGCTGAAAGAAAAAGGCCGCGCGGCTGTGGTTCTGGATACCGGAGCGGTCTCTCGGGGCTCCGGCAGCAAATCGTCGAATAAAGAGAAAGTCATTCGCAAGGCATTTGTCGAAAACGACGTTATCGAGGTAGTGA
Organism: Blastocatellia bacterium; assembly: GCA_035652355.1. Taxonomy (GTDB): domain Bacteria; phylum Acidobacteriota; class Blastocatellia; order DASRDY01; family DASRDY01; genus DASRDY01. The sequence goes on along the minus strand of DASRDY010000129.1, from coordinate 43,606 downwards.
TACTGTTGCCTGAAAACCTGTTCTATAACACGACTGCGCCAGGCATCATTATGGTGCTCAATCGGAATAAACCAGTCGGTCGTAGGCAGCAGATACTTCTGATTAACGCATCGGCGCATTTTGTTAAGGGAAAGCCAAAGAATGCGCTTACCGATGAAGGTATCAAGGCTACGGTTGATGTTTATCGCAGCTGGCAGACACTTGAGAAACTGAGCCGCATTGTCACGTTCGATGAAATTAAAGCAGTGGATAATAATGTGAGTCCTTCGCAGTTTGTCGAAATTAACGATAAGCTGACTCATCGACCATCTAAAGAAATACTCTCCGATCTTAATGCTGCGCGCGCTGAACGTGAATATGCAGATTTAGAGCTCGACCGAATGTTGATTAAATTAGGGTTAATTATAGAAAAGCATTAAATGTTTGCTCAAAATAAATCTAAATGGGAACAAGTGAGACTAGAGACAATTCTGACTCAGATCAGTAACGGCATCACTGCGGAACAAATTAAAGACGGAGGAGGAATTCCCGTAACGCGTATAGAAACCATAGCGGGAGATCGGATCGACGCGTCAAGAACCGGCTTTATTCGGAATGTTTCTCCCGCCGAAATCGATAAGTTTCGCCTTCAGGCGGGCGATATACTGATAAGTCATATAAACAGCGAGTCTCAAATAGGCCGCTCGGTGGTGTACACTGGTAAACCTGATTTCTTATTACACGGAATGAATCTGCTGCGACTTAAAGTCGACCGGTCTAAAGTAGTTCCAGAATTCTTAAATTACGAATTGGGATACTATCGAAGTATAGGGAAATTCATCGCTATTGCCTCAAGAGCAGTTGGTCAGTCTTCGATAAATCAAGGTAAGCTGAAATCGCTTATTGTATCCGTTGCCCCACTTTCAGAACAGGTCGCAATTGTTCGGATACTTGGTGCGATCGATAAGTCCATAGACCTAAGGAAAAGGGAGCTTCAGCTTGAGCGCGAACGCAAGGCCGCGCTGATGCAGCATCTGTTTACCTATGGCACTCGCGACGAGCTGCGCAAGCATACAGAAATTGGAGAAATACCTGATGGATGGTCTGTTTTGAGATTAGGAGTGCTTTGCGATATTCGATACGGCCTTGGACAACCGCCAGAATTAGATGAGGATGGCGTACCGATGATACGCGCAACCGACATTAAGGGGGGCAAAATAGTGTCTCAAACTGTGATTCGGGTCAAAAAAGGCGCAATTCCAAAAAGGAAAAACGCTTTCTTGACTAAGGGAGACATCATAGTCGTAAGGAGTGGAGCATATACTGGGGATTTAAGTGTATATGATGGTAGATGGGAAACGGCAGTAGCGGGGTATGATCTTGTGGCCTCACCAACTAATAGTGAAATCGATTCCGAATATCTTGCTTTCTATCTACTGAGCAACGATTCTCAAAGATACTTTAGAAGCCAGCGAGATCGCTCAGCGCAACCACATTTAAATGCCGACCAATTGCGTAATGCTGTTGTTGTCATTCCTCCATTGGCTGAGCAACTTGAGATTGCTAGCGTACTCAACGCCTGCGAACGCAAAATTGCAATTCTAGATCAGGAATGCAGACTGCTGAACGAGCTATTTCGTGCAATGCTCGAAGAACTAATGACCGGCCGCCTGTCCGTCACACCTTTAATTGATGCAGAGGCGTGAACTATATGATAAAAGTTTTATGTGAGAAACGCGCTGAATCGTTTGAGTTGAAGAGGCGCAATCGGAGGCAGCAATGAGCACGCAGGAATTACTGATCCAAATCCAGAAACTGCCGCTTGAAGACCGGCTGACGCTGCTGGAAGCCATATCGCGCGGCGTCCACGAAGAGCTGCGCCCGCGCAGGCGCGTCAAAGTTGAAGAAGTACGCGGCATTGCCAAACCCGACGGACCGATGCCTACGGATGAAGAATTAAAAGAAGACTATACACGCTATTTGATGGAGAAATATTCATAATGCGTGTTCTGCTGGATACGGATGTGGTCCTTGACCTGGTTCTTGACCGCCAGCCATTCGTTACGGAAGCGACCTCCATCTGGGAGCTTAATTATCAGGGTGAGATCGAGGCATACGTTTCCGCAATTACGCCCATCAATGTCTTTTACGTAACGCGAAAGAATAAGGGACTTCAGGCTGCGCATTCGGCCGTCGAGAAGCTATTGGTTGGACTGGGAGCCTGCACCATCGATGCGGCCGTACTGCATAATGCGCGCGCATTACCCTTTGCGGATTACGAAGATGCCGTGCAATGTGCCGCGGCAATTGCGGCCGGACTCGACGCCATTGTCACGCGCAATGTAGCGGATTATAAAGCCGCGACTATTCCGGTATATTTGCCAGTCGATTTTCTCAGTAAAGTTTCGCCTGCTCAGTAGAACGTCGCCGATCCAGCGAAAGTAAGCCTATGTCCGAGCGTTCCGCAGTACAAAACCCGATGCTCCATTATGCCGCCGATATCGGCTGGGAATACGTATCGGACAGTGAATCTCTTGCGTTGCGCGGCGGCGATACCGGTCTCTACTTTGCGGAGATTCTGAAAGAGCAATTGATTCGGCTCAACCCGGGCGTTGTAACCGAAAGCCTTGCCCCGGAGATTATTCGCCGACTGAATCTGCTGAAACCCACAATCGACGGTAATCGCGAGGCGCTCTCCTGGATGCGCGGCGAGCAATCGATCTTTGTTCCCGAAGAAAACCGCGAGCGCAACGTTCGCCTGATAGATTTAGAAAATCCAGAAAATAACCTTTTTCATGTCACCGAAGAGTGGTGGCAGAAAGGCGTCGTTTTTCGCAATCGCGCCGACGTTGTTTTCCTGATCAACGGTATTCCCGTCGCAATAGCCGAAACTAAATCGGCTACAAAACCTGACGGCCTAGCCGAAGGCGTCGATCAGATTCGTCGCTATCATCGCGAGACGCCTGAAATGCTGGTCGCAAGTCAGGTTTTCGAAGTCACGCACCTGATCGGTTTCTATTACGGCGCTACCTGGAATACGAACCGCAAAAACCTGTTTGACTGGAAAGAAGAGGAACAGGGAGATTACGAGCGAAAGGTCAAGGCATTCTTTGACCGCGAACGATTCCTGCGCCTCTTGCGTGATTACATCATCTTTCTTGCCAAAGACGATGAACTAAGTAAGTTGATCCTGCGACAGCATCAAACCCGCGCCGTCGAAAAAGTTATCGACCGCGTATACGAGCCAGCCAAGCGTCGCGGACTCATCTGGCATACGCAGGGCAGCGGCAAAACTCTGACTATGATCACCATTGCATCAAAGCTGCTCAGGCAAACGCGAGACGGCGAAAAGCCAACCGTGTTGATGCTGGTGGATCGCAACGAACTGGAAGCGCAATTATTCAAAAATATCGCGGGTTACGGCATTACCAAAGTTGAAGTGGCCAACAGCAAAAAGGACGTTCAGCAGATTTTGAAATCGGATTATCGCGGCCTGATCGTTTCAATGATTCACAAATTCGACGATATTCCGGCCGATATTAACAAACGACAGAACATAGTCGTTCTGGTTGACGAAGCGCATCGCACAACCAGCGGCGATCTTGGCACATATCTGATGGCGGCATTGCCGAACGCAACATACATCGGCTTTACCGGAACACCAATAGATCGTCTGTCGAAAGGGCAAGGGACATTCAAGGTATTCGGGGTCGATGATCCAAAAGGCTATCTGGATAAATATTCAATTGCCGAATCGATCGAGGACGGTACAACTGTAAAACTGAACTATGCATTGGCTCCTTCGGAACTCCGGGTTGATCGTGAAACTCTCGAAAAGCAATTCCTGAATTTGGCCGAAGCCGAAGGGATGAGCGATGTGGAAGAACTAAACGCCATTCTGGACCGCGCGGTCGAATTGAAAGAGATGATGAAATCGAGCGACCGTGTAGAAAAGGTTGCCGCTTACGTCGCCAATCATTTCAAAGAGAACGTCGAGCCGATGGGCTTCAAGGCTTTTATGGTAGCCGTGGATCGTGAAGCCTGCGCTCTATACAAAAAAGCTTTGGACCAATACCTGCCACCTGAATATTCGCAGGTGGTCTATTCCCCTGCCCACAATGACAAGGCCGAACTGAAGGCTCATTATCTGAGGGAAGATGACGAGAAGAAGCTGCGAAAGGATTTCACCAAAAAAGATCAGCTTCCAAAGATTCTGATTGTGACTGAAAAACTGCTGACAGGTTTCGACGCGCCGATTCTCTATTGCATGTATCTGGACAAACCGATGCGCGACCACGTCTTGTTACAGGCAATCGCTCGCGTAAATCGGCCGTATGACGATGACGACGGTATGGTTAAGCCGTGCGGGTTTGTTCTGGATTTCGTCGGTATATTTGAACGGTTGGAAAGTGCGCTGGCGTTCGATTCCGATATCGTCGCCTCTGTGATTCAGAACATCGACGTTCTAAAGAATCTGTTTGCAACAATGATGAAAGAGACCGCGCCGAAATATCTCCCTTTCACCAAGGGGTTTGATGATAAGGCCAAGGAAAAGGCTATCCAGCATTTCGAAGACAAAAAGACGCGGGAGGAGTTTTATAAATTTTTCCGACAACTTCAGAACCTGCACGAAATAATTTCGCCCGATGCGTTCATGCGGCCATATCTTGTTGATTTCGAAGGACTAACCCAGCTTTACGAGCTGATTCGCAATGCGTATTCGACGCGTCCATACATTGATAAGGAATTAACCGACAAAACGCGCAAGCTCTTGCGGGAACGCACCGCACTGCCCAATTTGCAACCTCCGGGTGCTATCCACGAACTGGGACCGACGGAGTTGGCGGCACTAAAGGACAACGCTATCGCCGATACGACAAAAATTCTCAATCTTAAGAAAGCTTTGGCTGTGACGATTGCCAACGAGAGTGGAACAAAACCATTCCTTGCGTCCATTGCGGAACGCGCCGAAGTGTTAGAGGCTCTTTACGAAGATCGGCAGAAAACAACAGAAGAAGCGTTGGCGGCATTTGTTGAGCTGGCTGAGGAGTATATAAGGGCAGAAGCAACCAGACGCAACATGGGCGTTGATGAAAATACCTTTGCTATCTATACGTCCTTGCGAACTTTAAATGAAGATATAACCAGCGATCAGTCAAAAGCGATTAATGCAATTTTTGAAAAGTACCCTGATTTTCGATGGAACAAAGAGCAGGAAAGACAATTGAGGCAGGATCTTTATAAAGAACTTCGTTCGATTGTTGGCGCGAACAGAATGATTGAAGCGGCGAACAATCTGTTAAGATTACAACGTGTATGAGCTTGGCGATTCGGAAAAAAGGGCAGAATACGGCAGATCAACGATGGCACGATGCGAATGATCTTCGCTGGGCAGTCCGTCATTGGGCGGTACGGATCAATGTTAAGACGCCGCAGATTCACCTGCGCGAAATGACAAACAAATGGGCCTCTATTTCGACAAAGGGTCGACTAACACTGGATACAGGACTGCTGCAGATTCCTAGAAGACTTGGAGAATTTGTCATAGTCCACGAACTAGTTCATCTGATTGCACCGAATCACGGCAAGGTTTTTAAGAGTTTTCTCACTGCGTATTTGCCAGACTGGGAGAATCTGCAGAAAGAACTACAAACCTACGCCAGAAAGACAACGACATCGCGCAGACCGTGACCACCAAGAGCGAGCCCGCGCGAGCGCTCCGGCCGTCTTTATCGAAACAAATATTTTTCGTCGAAATCGATCTCATTCGCTTTCAACATTTTGATTAATTCGTTCTCAAACGAATGTTTGCGATGGTGGATTGGCTGGTTCGCGGTTGTAGCGGCGCACCTGCTCGACCAGGGAAGCGCTCACCGTAAATGCGGCGTATCCTCGCTGCCAGGATGAATTCTCAAGTTCGGGAAACACACGCGTTTGCCAGCCGCTCGACCCGGCTTTCATATCTCGGATTACGTCAGACACAGCATTATCCTGTCTCAATTTTCCCGGCACGTGGACGTGTCACCCGAGCCGTTTACGCCGAGGCTGATACACCCAGATTGGGCAGTGTTGCCACCAATGTAAACGTGAAGATCGGGTTGATGCTTTCGGTTAGAAGGGGTTCTCGATTTTTGTGGAGAAGATAATGTGATAGATCAGGTTTACATAAGCGTCTGACATGGTTGCTCCCTGGATTGAAATTCGGCCGCCCGCCTCGCGGGCTTGTGGATTATAAACGATTTGGTGCTGGGGTTCGCGGACTTACATCAGCCTTTACGCGAGCGGCGTGCTCCGCGCGCGCTTCAGCGGTTGACGCAAGATGTGTCAAAATGCGCCTCATTTGAATTCCCGTTCGCGATCCCAGACCTGCGCAAGCGGGACGCATACGCTACAAGTTTGTCGAAAGCACGCTCGCAGGGGGTGGGTGGTCGGGATCCGGGGGCCGCGGTCCTCATTAGCGACTTTGGCCAACTGAAGTCACACTTGTCACAGCACCATAAATCCTTTGCTGTCTATAAGTACTGCTGTGACACATGGTGTGACAGCTCATTACAATGTCCGAGTTTGGCCGCTTGATGTCACATCTACATCTGCCAGGAATCGCGAGTGTAGAGAGGGGACCAGGGGTCGGTGGCCAGGGATCAGACTTCGGGGATCAGTATCTCCAGAGCGACTTTGGCCACTTGGTGTCACACCAGTCACAGCACGATAAGCTCTTTGCTCTCTATCAGTACCGCTGTGACACCTGGCGTGACACCTTATTCCACGGATCGAGTTTGACCATCTGATGTCACAGGCTCTAACCTCCGTCAGACGGTCAAACCATTGGTTGCGCATCGGCTATTTCAAATACTGGTCTAACCAATCAATCCAGCGCTTGTTAACATCCAACTGTCTGACCGGATCTCCAGGACTATGACCTGATACCGGATAAGCAAAGAACTGCACCGGCACTCCGTTGTCCTTTAATGCGTGGTAGAGCTTGTACGATTGCGTGATCGGTACTCGCACATCGCCGGTGTCGGACAGGATCAGAGTCGGCGTTCTCATCTTCGATCCATAAGCTATCGGCGATTGATCGTGATATGCCTTTTCGAACTCTCCCGTGTACGGCGAGCCACCAAACTGTCCGGCCCTCATTACGTTGGAATCGCCGATGTTGTACTGATCCATCCAGTCCGTCACGGCAGCGCCCGACACGGCAGCTTTCCATACTTGATAATGACCGATTAACCATGTGGTCATATAGCCACCATACGACCAGCCTGAAACCGCCATTCGCGAAGTGTCGACAAAGCCGCGTTTCTTCAGGACTTCGATTCCGGCCATTACATCGCGCCCCGGACCGTCTCCCGCATCATTAAATATAGCGTGCTGGAACTTGTAGCCAAGATTGTCGCTGCCGCGATAGTTCGGCTCAAACACTACCCAGCCGTGCCCGGCAAGCAACTGCGGCAGAGTCCCGAACGACTCCTTCGTAGCCGCTGTCGGTCCACCATGAATATAGAGCACGAGCGGATATGTCTTGCCGCTGGTGAAATCAGGCGGATAAGTCACGACGCCATCCATCTTCAGATCGTCGTTAGTCCATTCGACCTTTTCGACTTTGCCTAAAGCCAGAGCAGCGGTTTCCGCGTTGAAGTTCGTCAATCGCTTTGGCTTGGTGTCAGTCAAGGACATGTAATAAAGCTCTCCCGGTCGCTGCGGCTCGGTGCCCGTGAATGCGAGCGCGCCGGTCTTGCTTACGCTCGCGTCAATCCAGAATGAACCGGAAGGGTTGACATCGCCAAGGTCGAGCTTTCTCGCCGGACCGTCAATTGGCTGCAACCACAACGAAACGCGCGTGCCGTCATCTCCGCCGGTAATAAACGATTTGCTGTCCGGCAACCATAATGAACGAAATACGTGACGATCCAGTGCACGTGTTACCGGAGTGCCTTCGCCGCCGCTTGCGCTGGTAACGTTGATTTCGTTGAGCGTGACTTGCTGACCATCGCGAGGGAACCAATACGCGATGCGCGATCCATCGGGTGAATAGACCGGCTGGCTTTCGCGTTCGCTGCGGCCGGTCAATGGTTTGATCGCGCCTGTTGTCACATCCAGAATCTGGATGGAGCTTTGCGTCTGATCACCATAAAGAGGAGTCGATCGTTTGACGAACGCTATATTTTTGCCATCGGGCGACCACGATAAAGGAGAAGACGGCGATCCAGGCGGCAGCGTTATCGGCAGACTCCATTTGCCTGATGTCATCCTGCGAGCTTTCCCGCCATCAGCAGGGATCAGCCAGATGTGCGAAGGCATAGTCGATGAGGTTGTTAAATAGTCGTTGTCGCCGACTTCAAAGGCAATCTCTTTATCGCCGATCTTTGGATTCTGCGATTCGTCTGCGGCGACAAAGGCGATCTCTGCGCCGTCCGGCTTCCAGGCGTAATGCTGTACTCCGGTTGGCGACGCGGTAATTCGTTTAGCTTCGCCGCCGTTCATCGCCAGGACGAAGATCTGCGGGTGCGTCTCTTTGCCGACTTGCGCGGCAGAGAGGAAAGCCAGGCGATCACCCATGGGCGACCATCGAGGTTGGCTAACATCACGTCGGTCGTAGGTGAGCGCGTGCTGGGCTCCAGTGGCAACATCAACCATCACAAGCTGGTTTTCCCATCGATCGTCATCATAATTTGGACGTCCGACGACAACGACAACGGATTTGCCATCCGGCGAGATCTCCGGGTCGGCGACACGCACCAGCTTTTTGGTAGCCGCCAGATCGAAGTATTTTGACTGCGCAAACACTCGATTCGGGACCAATTGCGTCAGAGTTGCCAGGGTTAACGACAGGGTAAACATTGTGACTACTAATAGCCTGCGGGATTTCATATGTTTCTCCTTACTTGCACTTAAGGATAGCGGTCACTCCTTGATCTGGGACACAAAGAGCCGCGACAAATTGTTCTGAATGTTTGAAACTTATAATAACGGAGGCGTATTTATCTTCTTACTTTTATCGAACTTTATCAAGTGTTCAAATATCAGCCGGTATTTCGCGTTTACAGGCAGGTAAGATGAACTGCAAAGCTCCTGCTAATCAACGGCTTACGCGGTCAGCAACGTTTCAGATCGGTTTCCTTTGACAGCAGCGATGCTCGCTCGGCAAGATGCGACTCGCAAATTATTTTGAATCGCCACAGAGAGATGTTTTTATGATGCACCTTTTCAAAGCTCTGATAATTAGCGGCTCGGTTGCGGCTGTTATGGCCTGTTTCAGCGCTCGCGATGCTGGCGGCCCGAAACCCGAGGAGATGGCGGATGATGCTGTGCGCGGCATTGTAGCTGCCTTTAAACAGCATCCTGTAGTTGTCATTGGTGAAGCGCCTCATTGGTTAAAACAGGCAGGTGACTTTTATATTAGCCTTGTCCGCGATCCATCTTTTCAGACCACCGTTCAAGACATAGTCGTTGAATTCGCCAGCCGACAAAACCAGCCGTTGATCGATAGATACATCAATGGCGAGGACATTCCCATCGAAGAGGTCCGACATATCTGGCGCGATACTACCAAAGTCGCGTCGTGGGAATCGCCGATTTATGCAGAGTGGCTCGCTGCAATCCGCGAAGTAAATCAAAAACTGCCGCCTGCAAAACGCTTGCGTGTTCTAGCCGGAGATACCGCCATTGACTGGAACCATATTCAAAGCCAATCCGATTGGGCTGCGCTTGGGGATAACAACATTTCATTTGCGGATGTGATCAATCATCAAGTGCTGGACAAAAAACATCACGTGTTAGTTGTACTGGGTAGCAATCACGTGACGAAATCCGGCGATAGAAATGGTAATCCCAATACAACTACTCTGGTGGAGTCTAAATATCCGGGATCGACATACGTCGTGCTGCTTTTGTCTGGTCGCGCTATTCCTTCAGACGCAGAAGATCGACTTAATCTGCCAAAGAGGACAAAGCCGACGCTCTACGACCTCGCAGCGATGGGTGACAAATACAAGCAATCATCGATATACAAACAGGCAGACGCACTGCTTTATCTTGTACCGCGCGAAGACTATGCTCAGGTAACCTTCCCGCCAGAGAGCTTTGATTATGCCTACGTAAAAGAAGCGGAGCGGCGCTCGATGATTGAATGGGGCGAGTTACGCGTTCAAAAAATGTTCGTATCGTCCATAGATGGTAACGGAGATCCGCCGGCGAGTGGAGGTGTGACCAGTCCTCGAATCGAAGCGTTAAAGAAAAAGGTCGAGGCTGGAGATCTTTCGGCGATCGCCGAGTTCTGGAACGAAATGAAGGTCAAAGGCGCGCCGCTGATCGAATCGATTCCTGATAACAAGAACCGTTCTCTAGTCACATTTCTCTATCGAGGCAATGAACGGACAACGGGCGTGGCGATTTATGCGCAGCTATCGAACAGGCGGGATTTATCCGAAAATAATTTCACGCATTTGCCAGGAACGGACGTTTGGTACAAAACCTATTCTATTCGCAGCGATATGCGTCTTGGTTACAGTCTCGTGCCGAATTCTGCCAACTTTGCGAATGATCAGTCTTCGCAGGTTGCGGATCCTCTTAATCCAAAAATGGCTCCAAAACTTCCGAACATGGGTCAATCGATCCTTGAACTTCCTGGAGCGCCGCCCGAACCCTGGATCATCGCGCAACCTGGCGTTCCTAACGGAAAGATTGAAGAGGTATTGCTGGACAGCAAAATTCTGAACAGTGAACGCCGAGCCTGGATATACATTCCGGCCGGTTACGATCCTAATCGAACTGCGCCTTACCCGATGTTGATCTGTTTCGACGGATGGATTTACAGCCATAACGAGCTGCTTCCTACACCGATAATCCTGGACAATTTGATTGCCAAAGGAAAGATCCCGCCGATGATGGCCATATTCGTGGATCAGGCGCCGCAACCACAACGCAACATCGAACTGGGAAACAATGATCCGTTCCTTAACTTCGTCACCGACGAGCTGCTTCCCCTCATCCGTAAACGGTGGCGCGCCACTTCTGATCCACGTCGTACCATTGTATGCGGCTCCAGTGCCGGTGGACTCGGCAGCGCGTTCTTTGCTTTCAAACGCCCGGATGTTTATGGAAATGTTTTGTCGCAATCCGGAGCTTTCTGGCCTGACCACGTTCGCGAGGGCTCGACGCCCGAATGGATAACTAGTCAGTACCAGTCATCACCAAAGTTGCCGATCCGTTTCGTGCTGCAGGTCGGTATTGTCGAAACGGGGAATACTCCGAATAACGGACCCAGCATTCTTACCTGTAATCGACACATGCGCGATGTTTTATATGCCAAGGGCTACGAACTGTATTACAGCGAACGCGCCGGCGGACACGAACCAGTAAATTGGCGCGACGGAGTTGCCGAAGGACTGGTTCAATTGATGGGCGCGCATTAAATTAAGCAGTCAATCAATCGCCCAGCATACTTCCCAGCGAATTTATATATTCCGGGTCAACATATCGATGCTGTTGCTCCTGGCGCAATTCGTCCAGCAGAATTCGCACTTTGTCGGCGCGACCGGCTTTCGCGTAGGTTCTCGCGAGATAATACAGGAATCTCGGCGTTCGATCCGACGCACTGGCGGCGCGTTCAAGCCAATCGATCGCCGCGTCAGTGTGACCGCGTTTTTGCTCAAGATCGGAGAGGAACTTCATCGTAGCTGGAAGTTTTGGGTCCATTCTAAACGCTTGATCGAGCAGCACTGCTGCCTCGTCAAGTCTGCCGGAAGCGATCAGCACCCAACCTGCGCATGCAGTCTCCCACGGTGAGAGAGGGTTTAACTGGCGAGCCTTTGTGATTTCCGAGGCCGCATCATTTGGTCGCCTTTCCCGCAGGTAGAGCGCATATTTTTCGTGCGCTTCCGCGTTGTTCGGGTCGAGTTCAATAGCCCGGCGAAATGCAGCATCAACTTTTTCGTGGTTTCCGTCTTTCTTAGCAAGAATCTCTGCCTGCAAAATGTAGAAATCCGAAATCGCCGGGTCTAATTGCATGCCTTTGGAAATCGCATCACCAACCTTCAGCTCGACCTGACTCGAATCAATAAAATGAAAATCACCAAGCGAGATCCACGCTCTGGCGATTCCTGCGTACGCAAGCGCATATTGCGGATCGTGGCGCAAAGCCTGTTCGAACCATCCTAGAGCGCTTCTTAAGTTATCTTCGGTCCCGTGTTGCGAGGCAGACAGGCCTCGCAAATATGCTTCAAAGGCGTAGTTGTTGCCCGTAGTGCTTCGGGATAATTCAGTTTTGTTTTTGGGCTGCGGTTTCAGTTCTAATGCTTCTGCAACTTTTTGTGAAGCTTTATACTCAACAAAGAGTTCCTGCACAGGTAACTTAAACTTCTCAGACCATAGAGGATTCTCGTTCCCGGTTTGAATGAGCTCGGTGGTAATAAACGCGCCGTCAGGATCTCGGTCAAGCGTGCTCCGGACAATATAGTCAATGCCCAATTCCTGTTCGATCTGATGTAAGTCCTTGTTTGTGTTCTTGTAACCTGAAACCGAATCTGACGCTATTACGACCAGCCGCTCCGGATAAAGTTGACGCAAATGCCCAATCAGATCCTCTGTCATTCCGTCAGTCAGAAAGTCTTGGCCGTTGTCGCCGCTTTGGTTCGCCATTGGAAGAACGGCTAATGTAATCGTACGGGATGCGTAAACACGCTGACCGTATTCTGATCGCCACAATAGCACAGTAATTAACAGCATTGTCAAAAGCAGCACTGCAACCAGCAACGGTCGGTGTTGTACTAACAAAGGCCTTCGAGGACGGGCAACTGATGTTGTCGGCAGTGCCGTCTCGGCAGGTTCGTGTTCGCATCTCACTACTTCAACTGGAGCAATAAATCTGTAGCCGCGACGTGGAACGGTCTCGATATACCTCGGACTGTCTGCCGAATCTTTAAGCGCCTCTCGCAGCCTCTTGATCGTGGCGTTCAGGTTATCGTCGAACTCTACAAAGGTATCGGCCGTCCACAATCGGCGACAAAGCTCTTCGCGGGTCACAATGCGACCGGCGTGCTGCAACATCAAAGTCAGGGCCTGGAAAGGCTTTTCCTGCAGTTTTACCTTCTGACCTTGTTTACGAAGTTCCCCAGCATCCACGCTGACCTCAAAAACTCCGAAACGAATAATTTTGGTTTCTTGGTTCATAGCTGAATCCGTGATCCGAGAATTAAGTCCGGCTTTATTGCTGAACTATCATAACTTCGTAATCAGAGCCATCAACCCCGCACCCTGGAACTAGGAGCTTAGCTAAATGAGTCCGATTTCGCTTTTTTAACACGGTTTGCAGGTTTTGGTGTAATCCGTTTTCGAACCATTCAGTAACTATTTCCGACCATTCGGTCGTATTTGAGTTCTCCCATTCGATATACAGGTGTACTCTGCCGGTTCTCCGAAAGGCCTGTTCGGAGCGGTGGTTTGACAATGAGGTGACTGAAAAAGAAATATGGCGAAAGTAGCAAAGATTTCAGACGTCGCGCAGGTCAATGGACACGGAGGTCCTTCTGACAATGATTTGATTAAGAGAACTGTTGCCGGTGATGAACAAAGCTTCGCAATTCTGGAAAAGCGATATCACAGGCATATAGTGAATGTGATTTACAGAATGGTCGGCGATTTCGAGACTTCCATGGACCTGGCTCAGGAAGTTTTTTTCAAGGCATATAGAGCATTGGATCGTTTTGATCCGAAATTCAAGTTTTCGACCTGGCTATACCGCGTAGCGATGAACGCGGCTATTGATTATCACCGCAAACGAGAGATAACGACCACCCCTATTGAGATTGCAGCGGACGAACAGTCCGACAGTTATGAATGGCAGATGCCGTCCGACGATATTTCCCCGGAACAGAAGGTGTTCCAGCACGAGACGGCAGAACAGATTTCCAAGGTTGTTAAGCAGCTTCCGGAAGAATATCGCGAGCTGATCGCTCTGCGGTATACAAATGATCTCAGCTACAGCGAGATCGCAGAACAGACGGGAATGCCGCTCGGTACAGTTAAAAACAGACTATTCCGAGCCCATCAGATGTTAAGAGGTTATTTGTCTGATATGGCACTGGCTGCGTAAACGGAATTAATTTCCCTCCTGAAGTGATGGATTAAAACGATTCGAGCCGTCGTGAATAGCGACGGCTCTTTTTTGGTTCTCTTATCAAATCTCTCTTACTGACGGCTGCAGCCACGCCAGCACCGACACCACCACAACCGCACTTCCTGAAATTGCAAACATTCCGACTATGCTCCAGTGAATTAGCAGACCGGCAACGGCAAACGAGACAGGCATTAAACCGAGCGCTGAAAACATCGCCACACTGGCGACTCTGCCGAGAACTGCGCGATCGACTCGGCGCTGAAACCAGGCATTAATGTGAACGCCGACGGTGCCCGACCCGGCGCCCATAACCAGCAACACGATTGCTATCATCCAAACGTGCGTCAAGAGGCCTATTATCGAGGCCAGAATACCCATCACCGTGGTCATCTGAACCAGCAGCACGCCGATTTTTTTAACGGATATCTTTTTTGCGTATAAACTTCCAATCAACGCCCCGGCGGCTACTGAAGACACGCAAATGCCGTAGGCTGTCGGCGACGCAAACCTGACTTTGGTCAAATATGCCAGTCCGACGCTGATCGGGCCGGCCATACATAAATTCAGCATTGCTGAGACCAGCAGTAACGATCGCAAGGCAGTATCTTTGTTTACGTACTTAAGTCCTTCAGCTATGGAACTCCACAATCCGGGCTTTGCTGTCATCTGCGATTTCGGTGGATCGGGCAGTCTCCACAGCGCTCCGATAACAAAGAGGAAACTGATTGCATCCAGAAACATCGCCCACGCCGCGCCGAACACTTTTACTGTTATTCCCGCCGGCGCTGGACCGGCAATAGTCACAAGCAAAGTTGTGCTTTGCGATACTGAATTCGCCGCAAGCAACTGTTCTTTCTCGACAAGTGACGGCAGAAAGGCAGATGCCGATGGCATATAAAACGCATCCGCGACTCCAAATCCGAATGCCAGTAGATACAGGTGCCAGATATGCAGCAGATGATAGTAAATCAACACCGCTATTGCCCCAACGAATACGGTTCGCGCTGAAGCCGTCGCCATCATAATTTTTCGCGGCGAAGTCCGATCGGTTGCCGCTCCACCCATCAACATCAGGACCGCGCGTGGTATGGATGCTGCCATCAGTATCGCACCCAGAGCCACGCTCGATCCTGTAATCTGCAAAACCAGCCAGGGTAAGGCGACAATATAGAATTGATCGCCAAACAGCGAGATTGCCGATCCAATCCACCAAAGCCTGAACTTGGAATTGCGCAGCGGACTTGACGACGATGCCGGGAAAGCGGTTGCGGAAGCAGTAGCCATTTAAAAGTCTCCTTGAAAAATCTTGCGAGCTACGACAAAATGTAAATGTAAATTCACATTTACATTTTGTCAAGCCCCCTGGAAGCACAACCTAGCGTGCTGGAGGCCATTGGGCAATAGATTCAGGATAAGGAATGCGTTCCGAAACCAGCACGCGGGACGCGCTCGCAGGAACTTGCGGCGAGTGGCACGGTGATATAGATTGGTTGTGATGTCTGCGAAGATTCTTGCCGCAAAACAAACCCGTAGCAAAGAGAGCCTTAACCGCCTGTTAAAGGCCGCGGCGGAGATTATGGCCGAAAATGGACTTGAAGGCGCCACAATTCCCCGTATTGCCGCGCGCGCCGGGCTTTCGCCCGGAGCGGTTTATCGACGGTTCCCTGATAAAGACGCTCTTATTCAGAATGTAGTTCTTAAAATGCTGCAATCGAATGATGAAGGTGTCGAGCGTCTGTTGCAGCAGGGAAAGCTTCAGAATATGGGGCTAAAAGACTTTGTCGAGCTAATCATCGGTAAAACCATCATTGGCTATCGGACGCACGCGCCGTTGGTCCGCGCGGTACACACGTTCGTGCGCTCGCATACAAATGCCGCATTTCGCAGGAAAGCCCGCCAAATAGAGATGCGGACTTTCAAGCGCGTGACGGAGTTTCTGCTGACAAAACGCGAGGAAATCAGCCATCCCGATCCCGAAATTGCCTTTCCATTCTCTCTGCTTTTGAACGCATTTACTATGAAAGAGTTGATTGTTGAGGAAGTTTTCTCAAAAAGCTGGGCGACTCTGCTGCCGAAAGATGATGCGGGACTCCAAAGAGAGCTAACCCGAGTTATCCTGAATTACCTTGGTGTAAAGTCCAAATAAACCCCAAAAAACCGAGTTCGGCCATCACGTGTCACAGGTGTCACGGCACTCTAAGTGATTTATTATCAGAAAAATAGGCCTGTGACACCTCATTGTCTCACATTCATTAAATGCAAAATGGAGTCTCACTTGAATTATGGTTCTTTGCCGAAATTGAGAGGACCGCTATTTTGCTGTTATATTGCTATATCGACGTTAAGTCCTTTAATAATCAAATACTTAGTATGCAGCACCCAGGCTGTTATAGGGTTACATTGTTGTATTGGTCGGCCGGGGGGTTATAACCTGAAGGACTGTTAATGCAAACATGGCCACCGGGTGTCACAGGTGTCACACTGCAACAACTGGTTTGGTGTCTACAAATTAAGCTGTGACACTTGCGGTGACACCGATCAACTTGGCCGGAGTTTGGCCCTCAGGTGTCACACCTGGATCTCGAAAAACTTCAAATCCTTGCTGGGGGCTCGCAGTATTCCGCGAACTGCATATATAATTCCAATTCCGAAATGTTCTGAAACAGGAGACAGTAGATAGATGAGCTCGCTGGAAACAGAGTCCGGAGCGTCGGCAGCCGAATCTTCGGGAAAATCTAACTTCATTCGCGACGCAATTGTTGAAGACATCAAATCAGGTGCGCACGGCGGGCGAGTGCAAACCCGTTTTCCTCCCGAGCCGAACGGCTATCTTCACATCGGTCACGCCAAGGCAATGTACCTGGATTTCGAGCTGGCGGCGGAATTCGGCGGCAAATGCAATCTGCGTTTCGATGACACGAACCCCGCGAAAGAAGAGACCGAGTACGTCGAGTCGATTATGGAGGATATTCGATGGCTCGGGTACAAGTGGGATGGGTTGTATTACGCTTCGGATTATTTCCAGCAGCTTTATGATTGGGCGGTTCAGTTGATAAAAGCTGGAAAGGCTTATGTCGACGATCTTAACGCGACTGAGATTCGCGATTATCGCGGCACGCTGACCGAGCCCGGCAAGGAAAGTCCCTATCGAAACCGCTCTGTTGAAGAGAATCTGGATCTGTTCGAACGGATGAAGAATGGCGAGTTTCCGCAGGGATCACGAACGTTGCGGGCAAAAATCGATATGACTTCGCCGAATTTGAATATGCGCGATCCGGTGATGTACCGCATCATTCATACTGAGCATCATCGAACCGGAAACAGGTGGGTCATTTATCCAATGTACGACTACGCGCACGGCGAATCGGATTCATTGGAGAAGATCACGCATTCGATCTGTACGCTTGAATATGTCGACCATCGTCCATTGTACGACTGGTTTATTGAACAACTGGGCATCTTTCCGTCTCATCAATACGAGTTTGATCGCCTGAACATTACTTACACGGTGATGAGCAAGCGCAAGCTCTTGCGCCTGGTACAGGAAGGTTTCGTCACAGGATGGGACGATCCGCGAATGCCCACTCTGTCGGGGATGCGCAGGCGCGGTTATACTCCCGAAGCTATTCGTAAATTCTGCGGCAATGTGGGCGTTTCAAAGACAAATGGCACAACCCAACTGTCCCACCTGGAGTATTTCGTCCGCGAAGATTTGAACAAACGCGCGCGACGGGTAATGGCGGTGCTTCGGCCATTGAAAGTCGTGATCGACAATTATCCGGACGATCAGGTTGAAGAGATGGACGCGATCAACAATCCGGAAGATGAGAGCATGGGGACTCGCAAGGTTCCGTTTTCAAAAGTCCTCTACGTCGAGCAAGAAGATTTTCGCGAGAATCCGCCAAAGCAATATTACCGGCTTTCACCTGGCCGCGAGGTTCGTCTGCGTTATGGATATTTGATCACTTGTCAGAGTGTGGTGAAAGATGCAGACGGTAATATCGTCGAGCTGCATTGCACCTACGATCCTGCAACTCGCGGCGGCAATACTCCTGACGGACGTAAAGTGAAATCGACTATCCACTGGGTATCTGCTGAGCACGCCGTAGATGTAGAAGTGCGGTTGTACGATACGCTCTTCACAAAAGAGAATCCGGACGAGGTTGAAGAAGGACAGGATTTCACTGCTAATCTGAATCCTAACTCCCTGGAACTACTGTCGGGGTGCAAGGCAGAGCCGAGCCTGCGCGAGGCCACACTCAATACTCCATATCAGTTCGAGCGAATGGGTTATTTCCGCCTTGACGCTGATTCAACGTCGGAAAAACTGATCTTCAACAAGACGATCGGGCTCAAGGATACCTGGGCAAAAGTCGAGAAACGCGACAAAGGCTAGACTGCTATCGATTAAGGTGAGCTACCTGCGGGTAGCTCAACCATCCGAAAGATTTCTCTCAATTCCGCAAAAAACCCTGCAAGAAAAATACGCCGTTCCGTCTCTACAACAGGAACAACCGCTCTGTCCCCCTGATGGTTCAATGACGACGTGGATGCCGCGAATTACCCTTCGGAGGTCTCTCACCATGAAGAGAATATTTCAATCAATCGGAGCGGTGTCGTTGCTGGTGACGATAGCAGTTGCGACACAGGCTTTAAGACAACAGGTTTCTAATCCACAAACCGGCGATACCCAAACAAAGTACCGAATTACCGGGCCGTATACTCACAACAATCTGACAATCTTTCTCATCCACGGTCCTGACAAGATAAGAGGATTGAATATGCTGACACTGCCGGAAGCGCTAGAGCAGCACAAGGTAATCGTTCATGAGACCGGCGATGTGAATCAACTGGCGATCGAAAACGTATCGGACAGCGAAGTGTTTGTCCAGGCTGGTGACATAGTTAAAGGCGGAAAACAGGATCGCTGCATGGGCGTCGATCTGATTGTTCCGCCAAGATCGGGACGCATGCCCGTAGCCGCGTTCTGCGTCGAAAATGGCAGGTGGCAACGACGTGGCACTGAAGGATCGGCGAGCTTTGCCGCCTCACCCAATATGCTGGCGAGCAAAGACATCAAGCTGGCGGCAAAGAGCAAACAATCTCAAGGAGATGTATGGAACACGGTTGCTCAGAGCCAAACAAAGCTGAGTAACGCGGCAGGAGCGGAGGTGAGAGCAGAAACGTCAGCGACGAGCATGGAGCTAAGCCTTGAGAACAAGACAGTCCAGGTAAAAACCGAGGATTACATTAAAGCGTTGGATAGCATAACGAAATCTGACAACGACATTCTGGGTTACGTTTTCGCGATCAATGGGAATATAAACAGCGCCGATATCTATCCGACAAATGCTCTATTCAAAAAGTTGTGGCCGCGACTATTGAAAGCAAGCGCGACCGAAGCTTTCTCAGAAAGCTCTGATCAGACAAAACCGCATGGGGTCACAACAGATATGGTTGAAAGATTTCTCGCTGATGCTGATAAAGGCACTGAGTCAGAAAAGGAAGTTACTAAGCGAGTAAGAATGGTGACAAGGGAATCTTCGCAGAACGTCCTGTTTGAAACTACTGATGGCAGTCGCAAGAATCAGTGGGTTCATCGGAATTACATAGCGAAGTAGATTAGCAGATGAGTTTCTGGGAGCGCAGGCATCTTGCCTACTGTCGTTTGTCAGCGCCCGTTGCTTCTCCGAGGCAATAGATAATAGGTCAGGCAGGCAAGATGCCCGCGCTCCCAGAGGCATTACTTTTTACGCGTAATCAGTGTTCCGTCCGGTTTGACCTGAAATTCAGATCTCTTTCCGGCAGCGTTCTTGATTCCGATTTCGTAGGCCTGCAAGGTACCGCCTTTGCTCAATGCCTCTACAATTGTAATCGTTGACGAACCGGCGCGGTCCTTGATCGTTTTTTGAACTTCGGGTGAAAGAGATGACAAGTCAATCTGATCTTCAATTTCCGCTATTGTGCCATCCCTGTTAATAATCATGTCTCGACTCTTTCCATCAACCATGGTTTCGACTTCATATTGAGTTTTGCCATTTTCTTTTTCGCTGCTGATTCCCTTGATGGTTGCGCCTTTTGTTTGTTCTTCTACTGTCTTGCGTACGGCCGCTGGAAGTTGCGCCATTGTCAGCTTTCTTTCCTGTGCTAGCGAGAGGCTCGCGCAAACCAACAGTATCGAAATAAGAGAGCCGATCATAATGCTCAGTTTAGTGATCTTCATAATATGCTCCTTGAATCTGGATTAAATGTCGACATCTGCAGACAATGGAACATTATAGAGATTTAATATGAACCCACTGTTAATGAATTTCACATTAATCGAAGGTTGCGCTAACGGTGCGAATTAGAATCGAAATCGAGCCATTAGCTGTAATCTGCGCGGCGGCTGGGCCGCCACGGCCTGACCAAAGAACGGCGATGTTTCCGTGCCAACAAAGCTCACGAAATTAACTCGGTTAAAAACATTGAAAGCGTCCAGCCCTAATGTGACGACCGGACTTTTATCTTTTTTCTTCTGATCCAGAACGAACTCCTTAGACCAGCGCAGGTCGACGTCAGCGTATCCTGGCCCTTGAAGGCTGTTCCGCGGAACTCCCGCTGGTCGTATGTTGAACAGGCTGTTGCCAAAATCGTCTGTGCCAGTCGTCAAAGAGTACGGTGAACCTGAATAGAGCGACACGGATATTCCCAATTTGAACAGCTTCCAGGCATCAAATGTTCCCAGCATCTCAAACCGGTGGCGGCGGTCAAAATTAGATAAGGCCCATTCGTCCATTGGATCGTAGCTGTTAGCCGGGAAGAAATTAATACCGGTTGTGTTGTCGTAAGACTTCGACAATCGATACTGCATCATTCCAGTGAACCGTTCTGTTATTCGACCTCGGAACGAGATTTCCAGCGCATCGCTTCGGCTATGACCGGCCGATTCGATCTGCCGAATTTGACCGAAGTTTGGGTCCGGTCTATTCGTTGTGTTCGGCACGACTACTTGGTTAATGTCACGAGACCGAAACAAATCAATGCCGCGTTGATCAACGTAATTCACGCTGAGCGTTGAATCTTTGGTTAACTGTCGTTCCAGAGAAATGCTGTACTGTATCGTATACGGAAGGTGAACATCTGGCGCTAGTCTGACTATGCCGGGCGGCAGAGCGCCGATCGCTCCCCCCGCAAACGGATCCGGAAACAGCGGATTCGAGATCAGAAATAGATCCAGATTCTGTCCGTTGAAAAGCAATAGATCGATTACTGGCCTGGGGCCTGTTCTGTCGTAGAAGATTCCTGCGCCACCTCTAATAACAGTCTTTTGGCTCTTGCCAGGTGAATAAGCGAATGACAGGCGCGGAGCGAAATTATTATTGTCGTGAAAATAATTCTGCCAGTCATAACGCATTCCGAACGAAACCATCAGATTCGGTCGGTATCTGAAATCGTCCTGAACGAACCCGCCAATAACTTTTTCAAGAAAGTTGACGTGACCATTTCCCTGTTGCTGCCGAAAGGTCGCAGGTTTGCCGGCTTGAAAATTGGTGATTGAAGAAAAGAAAAACGTTCCGGCTTTATTTTGATTGTTTTCGAAACCGCGGTTGCTCCAATCAGGAACGTTCAATCCCATCTTAATTACATGGCGGCCGCTCGAATAAGAGACAACTTCCGTGAGTTGGATGTGGTGCTCCCTGCGAAGCGAATCGTTTTGCGCCCCACCGCCAATGAAGGCGTCTGTAACAACAATCCTTGGACCGGGATTCAAGCTGTCAAACGGCTGCATCTCTTTGCCGAGGAGCACGCGGAACTGGTTTACAAGCTTTGGAGAAATAATAGTTGTTTGCGTGTAGACCAGATCGCTCTCGCGCTCGGACGTATTGTAACCAGCTTCTGGCAAGGTTATCCCGCCAATACCCTGGTTCCTTTGACTGCGGTCCTGATACGAGTACCGCAGATTGAACGAATTGTTGTCGCTGAAAAAATGAGTAATCACACCTGCGACCAAAAGATTCCGCGCGGGCGTAGCAATATTTTCCTGAATAGGACCGTTTGGGCCTATGGCGTTAACAACTGCCTGCAAGTCCTCCTCGTTACGGTCGATTGATATCAAGAAAGTGGTCTTCGCGTTCCCTCGAACGGGTCCTGTAAAAATGCCTTCATATATCCGCCGTTGTTCAGGAGGACGTACAAGAGCAAATGGATCGCGTGCATTCAGGTGAGCATCGCGAAATGTGAAGTTGAACCCACCATGAAATTCGGGTTCGCCCGGTTTCGTAGTGACTTCGATTCGACCCCGGCCGGGTCGGAAAAATTCGGCGGAGTATGGATCGTTGTTAATCTTGACTTCTTTGATTGCAGAGGCCGAAACGCCAACACTGTTGGCCTCAACTCCATCGACAACCAGCGAAATACCGCTTGTTCCGGTGCCGCCAGGATCCAGAAAGCGTGACAGCGTGCCGACATAATCCTGATCAAATACGGGCAGGTCCTTAAGTTCGCTCGACTTCATGCTGACGGCGTTTTGGTTATCGCTGGTTTCCGTGCTTATCTGCGTTTCGGAAATTGTCGCGTTGATAGTTGTTTCCTGAGTCAAGGTGGCAATGGCCATTGAAATGCGCAGCGGGGCAGGAGATTGCGGTCCGACTTTTACATCTATAATTTGCGTCGCAAATCCATTCGACTGAATACGAACCGCTAAAACTCCTGATGGAACCTGAGCGAATCGAAAACCGCCATTGCCGTCGGTCGTCGTCGATTTTATTCTGACGTTGTTGTTCAGCAGGTCGACTTGTGCCCCGATGATAGCTGCATTATTCTGGTCCTGAACGATGCCCGAAACTGTAAATGAACTTGCGGCAGTTTGGGATGCTATTGTTCCTGCAAAGCACAAGATCAAGACAGCCGCAGTGAGCCAGCACTTCATAACCGATTCCTCACCAACATTGCGGTTAACAATTATGATTTAACAAGCAAAAAGATTTTTAAAGTCGAATCATACATTTTACAGGTCTTGATATGAACGTACGATTAACGGAGTGCGGGAAAAGAACGAACGATTGAGTTAGATCGACGGGCAGTTAAGTTTCATTGAGGATTATGGCTCACTTAACTTCGACGCCCTTCCAAAAAGCTAAGTAATTAGCAATCTGCTTCGCCGCGTCTTTCGGCTCGGGATAATACCACGCGGCATCTTTGTTGACGTTTCCATCGACCTCAATGTTGTAATAACTAGCCAGACCTTTCCACGGACATGTGGTGTGCGTGTCGCTTTGCTTCAAGTACTCTTTGTTGACTGAATCGGGAGGAAAATAATGATTTCCTTCGACGATGATTGTCTTGTCAGACTCAGCGATTGTAGCGTTATTCCAAACAGCTTTCATTGATCGGCCTCCTTTAAAACTATTAGTCCCGTTTTACAAACTTGAGTGCTGCGGAATTGATGCAATACCGCTGACCAGTCGGCGCTGGACCGTCGGGAAATACGTGTCCCAGGTGAGCGCCGCATCGGCTGCACTGTACTTCTACCCGAAGCATTCCATAGCTTCGGTCCTCTTCCTCGTCTATTCTTTCTTCAGAAACCGGTTGGGTGAAGCTGGGCCAACCGCTTCCCGAATCATATTTTGTATCGGAATCAAATAGCTCGTTTCCGCAGGCTACGCATAGGTACATCCCTTCGTCTTTGAGCTTGTAATAAGCGCCGCTGAACGCTGGTTCCGTGCCCTTTTTTCGAGTTACATAATATTGTTCCGGCGTCAGTTCCTGTCGCCACTCTTCATCGGTTTTGTTGATTTTCTCTGACATATACCCCACACAACCCTGGTCGTTAATTTGATAACCACTTAATTTTATGCAAGACGTGCCGACAACACAAACCTAGTCTTCAATCCTGGTCACCTAACGCTTTCGCGAAAGTTTTGCCGTAAGGATAGAAAAGCTCTTTCCGTCCTTCTTGCCACGCCGCTTTCATTCTCGGCGTTGAGATATCCCAGTCGGGGCGACATCTTTTCAAAACCGCTCGAAGATCCTGGCGTAGCTCTTCAACAGTTGGTCGACCGAAAAACCAATAGCCATTGTATATCTTGTAAATAATCATACCAGGCTCCAAGACAATTGTGTGAGGGATCATCGGATTGTGAGTCGGATCGGTATATTCGGCAATATCAAGGTCCTTTTGAATTATCCGTCCAGCGTCAGAAAGAAACGGCCAGTGTGCGCCCACTCCAGCGCGGTATTCATTTGTCTCGAAGATGGTGTCCGTGCTTATTGTGACGAGTCGGCAATAGCCAACTTCCATTTCGCGATGAAGCTGAAGCAAACCCTCCGCCTGCCGTCGTTCTTTGGGGCAAAAACCTCCTCGACTGAGGACCAAAATCATCGGGTCCTGTCCTTGCAGTTCAGACAGCTTGCGGCGTTTCGCGGTGTGGTCTGAAAGCTCGTAATCTGGAAAAGTTGCTCCGGGAATGATGTCTGGCCGCATTTTATTTCTCCTTTTGCGTCGCTGCTCACTACTTCTATTGTTTCCGATGCCTTGCGCTCCATTCGGACAGAGGACCGGCGATTTCGGCAATTTCGTCGACTAATGATTTCAGGAAAGTCGACACGTCAGTGCACACTGAAAGACTGGCGCTTTGCCCGGCCCAGATTTGAACAAGATCGGTTCTGCCTGCCGCCTCTGCCGCAGTAGTTAGATTTTTGATCAACACTCGCTGTAACGGATACGGCAGGATTTCAACATCCGGCTGATTCAGTTCCGTCATCAGGCGGTTGCGGATTCCTCGCGCGAGCCTCCCGGTAAATCCTTTTGTCAGCCCGGTATTTCCGGCCTTCTTCCCCAATAAAGTTTTGCGGTGAAGCGGACTAGATCCGGATTCTTCGCAGGTGAGAAATGCCGTTCCCATTTGAATACCTTCAGCGCCAAGAGCCATAGCAGCGATTACTCCACGCGCATCTGCTATTCCGCCAGCGGCAATCACCGGTACATCGACAAGGTCCGCAATTTGAGGAACAAGCGAGAACGTGCCGAACAGCGAATCTTCAGCCGGTCGCAAGAACGAACCGCGATGTCCTCCGCCTTCGAAGCCCGAAGCCACAATGGCATCGACACCTGCGTCATGAAGCACTAAAGCTTCATCAGGTGTTGTCGCCGACCCGATCGTTACAATGCCTTCAGCGCGACATTCATCAAGAATTTCTTTTGGCGGAACGCCGACGATAAAGCTGAACGCAGGTACTTTTGCGTCGATCAACACACGAACCTGTTTTTCAAATTGAACTGGCACGTATGGCTTGTATTTTGGCAAGGGAACGCCTAACTCCGCAAAATGACCGGCAAGCGGAGCCAGGCTTCTGTTAAACTCGCTTTCGCCGGAAGTTCGTGCACCTTCATCTTCCATAGATACCCATAGGTTCATCGAGAACGGTTTAGATGTGAGCGAGCGTATTTCTGCGATCACGTCCTTGATAGCTTCGGGCTCCATTGAAAGCGCCCCGAATGATCCAAGTCCACCAAAGTTCGAAACTGCTGCCACAAGTCTTTGCGACTGCAATCCGCCCAGCGGACCTTGAATGATGGGATAGTCAATTCCGAGTTTTTTTGTAAACCGATTTTGATTCCAGTTACCCATTTATTTGGACACCTTGGTTCAGTATGTACGCATATCGCTCGACACGTCGCCGCGCTCGCATAAGACCACTTATGCCTTTCTCTCTTTTTGATTAAGGTCTGGCATCTAAAAACTGTCGGCGTCCATAACAGCCCTGGCAAAAGCTTGCGGCGCCTCTTGAGGCAGATTGTGCCCGATTCCGCCCTTGATGGTCCTGTTTTCGTATTTGTCCGAGAATTTCTTCGCATAAGAAGCAGGATCCGGATGAGGCGCGCCATTGGCATCACCCTCCAGAGTTATGGTGGGCACTTTGATCAACGGTGCTTCGGCAAGCCGCTTTTCCAGTTCGTCATACTTGCGCTCACCCTTATCCAGACCGAGCCGCCAACGGTAATTGTGGATAACGATGTTGACATGATCCGGGTTATCGAACGACGATGCGCTGCGTTCAAAGGTTGCATCATCAAAGTTCCATTTTGGCGAAGCCAGCTGCCAGATCAGCTTGTTGAAATCACGACGATATTTTTCATAGCCTGCGCGGCCGCGCTCTGTCGCGAAATAAAATTGATACCACCAATCGAGCTCAGCTTTCGGCGGCAGCGGCGCCCGATTGGATTCGGGGCTGCCGATGAGATAACCGCTGACGGAGACCATTGCCTTGCAGCGCTCCGGCCGAAGTGCCGCAATGATGTTGGCTGTTCGTGCGCCCCAATCAAAGCCCGCGAAGATCGCCCTCTGAATTTTAAGGACATCCATGAGGGCAATTATGTCGAGAGCAACCGCGGACTGTTGGCCATTTCGGAAAGTTTCATTTGAAAGAAACCGCGTTGTTCCATAACCGCGCAGATAAGGGATTATCACGCGGTAACCCTTCGACGCCAGCACTGGCGCTACATCGACAAAGCTATGAATGTCGTACGGCCAGCCGTGAAGAAGAATAACCGCAGGACCATTTCCCTGACCATCTTCGGCGTAACCGATGTTCAAAAGCCCTGCATCGATTTGCTTGATCGTGCTAAATGATGTGCTCGGACGAGTCGATGAATAGTCCGTCCTGGTCGTCCGAGTTGAATGCGCATCTTTCGGACGAAACAGCGTTAGCTCTGCAGCAGCGATGGCCATAGCGGCACTACTCAAAAAACGGCGCCGATCGCTGCCAATCTCTTCGGACATTTTGCCCTCCTCTCAATTCGGATGTTTCATCGTGCAGTCCCTCTCAAGCATGGGTCGGCAGTTGAATTGATACGAATTGTACAAAAACTGCCCATTCCGTGCCGGGGCCACACAGATGTTGCCTTCAATGGTCACACAGGCGTATTGTTTTACTTCCGCCAGCCATCCATCGAGCGGATTACATTCAATGTCACATCGTCAGAACGACTCGGAACTGCGCCTTGCCGCTCATCATACGTTCGTACGCCTCACCTGCTTTTTCCAGCGGGTATGTCTCGATCATAGGACGCACTCCCGTAAGTTCAGCGAAGTTCAGCGTGTCCTCTTCAGCGGCGGGGGTTCCAGCCGCCGTGCCTTCGATTTTTTTAGTTCCGACAATCAGCTGCAGCGGCGTGACCTCAATGGGATCAGAGGAAGCGCCTATAACGATGAGCTTGCCGTTTGTCGCCAGACCGTCGATCAGCTCGGACATTGCTCTTGCGCTCGTGGCCGTGGCTAGAATGGCCTTTGCGCCGCCCAGCTTTTGCAAAGTCTCGGCCGGCTTCGACGAGTTTGTGTCGATGTACACACTAGCTCCTAGTTTTTTTGCCAGGGTTGCATTTTCGGCTCCGCGTCCAATTGCTGCCACTTTGTAACCGAATTTGTTGGCAAATTGAATCCCAAGGTGACCTACACCGCCAACGCCCTGTACAGCGACAAGATCGCCAGGACCTGCACCGCTGCGTCGCAACGCGTCAAAGGTGGTAACTCCGGCGCAGAGTAGCGGCGCCGCGTCTGCGTCGCTTAGAGTTTCCGGTATCGCCACCACCGCCTCCACCGGAGCGACCATGTATTCCTGATATCCGCCGTCATAGCTGATGCCAGGAACTTTCATATTCTGGCAGTTCCGAAAATCTCCAAGCCGACAGGCCCGACAGATGTTGTCATGTCCGCCGTGCCAGCCAACCCCTGCGCGCTGCCCTTTTGTCCAGCCGGTGACGCCGACCCCCACCTCATCGATAATGCCCACGACCTCGTGCCCGGGAACGCGGGGATACTGAATTCCCGGCCACAAGCCATCTTTCGTAAATACATCGCTGTGGCAGACGCCACAAGCCTGTACTTTGATGCGCACTTGACCCGCATCCGGAGTCGGAATCTCACGGTCGACGATTTGGAAATCAGCTCCAGGCGCGGTAACCAACGCTACCTTCATTGGAACTGCTGCGGTTTTTGTCGTTGCCATAAATCCTCCTATGGAATTTCAAGTCATTTTTGTAAAGGCCGTGGTTGTCATTTGCCGTGCCTGTTTCATTGACCGGTCGTCGGCCCTTCCGCGACTTTAGACCGGACTATGAGCTTTCAGAGCAGGCAGCACATTACGAAATCAAAAGGCTTTTTCTCTTATCACTTTTTCCAACCGGATAAGGGGAGAAGTTTTGAAATATCGCGTTATAGATGTCCGGCGGATCATTCGTAACCCGACATCCTAACTCTCGCTAATGTCCGGAAATTCCGCCGATCAAATCGAGCTCGGTAATCATTTCAGCGGGAAGTTGCAGCGTTGCCGCTGCAATATTTTCGCGAAGATGTTCTACAGAAGATGTACCAGGAATCAGCAGAATATTCGGCGAACGTTGAAGAAGCCAGGCAAGGGCAACCTGCATTGGCGTGGCTTGCAGCGATGCGGCTGCCGTGTCCAGCACCGATGATTGCAGGGGAGTAAATCCTCCCAGCGGGAAGAATGGTACGTACGGAATCCCTTGCGCGGCGAGATCGTCTATGAATTGATCATCTTGTCTGTTGGCCAGGTTGTAGAAGTTCTGAATGCAGACTATTCCTGTGATCGCTTGGCCCTCTGCGAATTGTTTTGGTGAAACGTTGCTGAGACCAATGTGACGAATCAGCCCTTGACGCTTGAGCTCTGCCAGCACGGTCAGCGGTTCTTCGATCGATCCCTCAGAGGGCGCGGAGAATCCGCCCACTCGAAGATTGACGACATCAAGGACGTCAACACCCAGATTTCGCAGGTTAACGTGAACGCCGTCTATCAAATTCTGCCGCGAAAGGGCTGGAAACCAGGATTTATCTTCGCCGCGCTGTGCGCCCAGTTTAGTGACGATCACCAGATCGTCAGGATATGGATGCAGCGCCTGTTTAATAAGCTGATTAGTGACGTGCGGACCATAAAAGTCGCTGGTGTCGATGTGGTTCACGCCCGCCTCAACTGCTTCCCGCAAAACTGCAATTGCTGCATCAACATCGCGCGGAGGTCCCCAAACACCAGGACCCGCAAGTTGCATCGCGCCGTAACCCATCCTGAATACGCTGATGGATGTATCAGGAAGTGTGAACGTGCCGCCGAGTTTCGTTTGGTTCATCATTGTCTTATTTCCCCAGCCCTGGTGTCAGTACCCCCCGATTCTATCCATCATTGTGACCTTGTCGAGGTGCGATACAATACTTCGACTTTTGCTTCGCTACGCCTCTCAGGCTAAGTCAGGATTTGGTCTCGCATACCGCCGTACATAAACGTACGAGGCAGCTCCTTTTCATAAAGGCTGTACGGAAACCCGCTCTCGATCCGGCTTGCTTCATCAAGCGTCTTTATCTGGTCTGCCGAAAGCGTCAAGTCAAAGCTCGCCAGGTTATCCTGCAACTGAGAGAGCTTTCGAGCGCCAATGATGGGAATGACCGGCACAGAACGTGAGCGGAGCCAGGCGAGCGCTACTTGAGCCAGGCTGCGATCGACTTCACCGGCCACGATCTTTACAGCCGCAACGACACGATCGGCTCGTTGTTGTTCCGGTAAGAAATCCTTCATCATTTCGTCGCTCATCCGTCCCGGCTCAGCTTTCTGATCGGAAGGACCCACTCCATGGTACTTGCCTGTGAGCACGCCGCCGGCCAGTGGCGACCAGGCCGTTACGCCTACATTCAGCGCTTTCGCCATCGGTATTAATTCCCGTTCAACGGTTCGCTCAATTAAGCTGTATTCAATCTGCAATGCGATGAAGGGTGACCACCCGCGCAGTCCGGCAAGTGTGTTAGCCTGCGCGATCCACCATGCTGGAGCATCTGAGATGCCGACGTAGAGCACCTTGCCCGCACGAATCAGGTCGTCAAGACCTCGCATGACCTCTTCGACAGGTGTAATCTGATCCCAGATATGCACCCAATAAAGATCGATGTAGTCCGTTCGCAGGCGCTTCAAGCTTGCTTCCACAGCCTGCACCATATTCTTGCGTTGATTGCCCGCCGCGTTTGGATCTGTGCCCGGAGCAGCATTGGTGTATTTGGTGGCCAGCACTACGCTCTGGCGATGGCCATCCATGAACTCCCCGAGAAACGATTCGCTCGCTCCGTTGGTATAGAGGTTTGCGGTGTCAATAAAATTGCCTCCGGCTTCGCGAAAGGCGTCGTACACTTTTCGCGCGTCGTCCTTTCCAGCACCCCACCCCCACTCTTCGCCGAAGGTCATTGTGCCGAGTGCTGCCTCTGAAACTCGAAGTCCGCTATTGCCCAATAATCGATATTTCATAAGAAGTCTCCTTTCATCGTTTGCGTCGAATACTCAGCCGATGGTCCCTGCAAGACTGCTTCGCGATAAAAAACTTCATCTCATCGGCTACTATGCGATGAATGGATGTGAAGGGCACGAAAGATTTTCATCTCTGGATTCGACAGCCTTATTTCTCATGTCTTTTCCCTCGATTGCAGGATGCATGCATGAACGGCGCAACCTTTAAAAAGGTTTTTCGGGTCCTGGGGAAGTGCCAGCGGACGGTGAGGGGCACCATGCACTAAATGAAGGCTTTATACAAGCTCAAAAACGCGAGTCCGAGCGATGAAATATTTCACGCTTTGGGTCACATGAAAGGAGTTCAGAATTTGGCCGTTTAAGGGAACTGGAAATATGTTATTAGTTCCAGTCCTTTATTCCACTGTAACGGATTTGGCCAGGTTTCGCGGCTGATCGACGTCACAGCCCCGTCGCACCGCTATATGATAAGCCAGCAACTGCAACGGCACCACAGACAAAATCGGTGACAGCAGATCACTTGCCGGGGGAATCGTGATTATGTGGTCGGAAACTTCACTGACTTCGCGATCGCCTTCAGTGACGATTGAAACGACGCGGCCATCGCGAGCTTTCACTTCAATAATATTCGAAAGAGTCTTCTCGTAACGCAGCTTCGACGCTTCGCTCTGATCGTCCTTGGTCGCAATCACCACAACCGGTAACGATTCGTCGATGAGCGCGTTCGGACCATGCTTCATCTCGCCGGCCGGATAACCTTCCGCGTGAATGTAACTGATCTCCTTCAGCTTAAGTGCCCCTTCCAGAGCAATCGGATAATTGATCCCGCGACCCAGGTAGAGAAAATCGGTTGAGCGGAAAAGCTGCCTAGACAATTCCTCAATCGAATCGTCCTGTCCCAATAGTGTTTCGATTTTGACGGGCAGTTCCAGCAACTGTTTGACATGCGCGCGAGATTCCTCTTGATTCAAATGGCCTCGCAACTGTCCCAGGTACAGTGCGAACAGATACGCAGCCACCATCTGGCAGGTGAATGCCTTTGTCGAGGCTACGCCTATCTCAGGGCCGGCGTGAGTCAGGATCGTTCCGTTCGCTTCGCGAGTTGCCATCGATCCGCGCACGTTGCATATCGCCAGCGTCTTGCAGCCTTTCTCTTTCGCTTCGCGCATTGCGGCAAGTGTGTCTGCGGTCTCGCCCGATTGCGAGATGATCATCATCAGCGTCTTGTCATCCAGAATCGGATCGCGATAGCGGAACTCGCTGGCGTAATCGACTTCGACCGGAACGCGTGCCAGAGATTCGATCATGTATTTAGCGGCCAGTCCCGCGTGCCATGCAGTTCCGCATGCAGCCAGTTTTATACTGGTCAGGTTGCGAAGTTCGTCTTCGCTCAGATCCATCTCTTCCAGATAGATTTTGCCGGTGTCCAGCGAAGTGCGACCTTCGGTAGTCTCGCGAACAGCGCGCGGCTGTTCGTAGATTTCCTTCAGCATGAAATGCTTGAATCCGCCTTTTTCGGCCATGATCGGATCCCAGCTTATGCGCTGAACATCATAGGTGACTGGATTGCCTTCGAAATCTGTGACGACTGCTCCTTTTGTTGTCAGCACAGCCATTTCGCCATCGCCCAGGAAAAATATGTCGCGAGTGTGATGCAGTATTGCCGGAATATCCGAAGCGACGAAATATTCGCCTTGTCCCAGACCGATCACAATGGGCGGACCTTGCCGGGCGGCAACAACTTCGTCGGGGTAGTCGGCAGAGATCGCCGATATAGCGAAGATTCCGTGTAACCCTTGAATTGCGCGACGCACTGCTGTCTCAAGATTTGCTGCGCCTTCCTTTAAATACTTTTCGATCAGGTGAGCGACTACCTCTGTGTCGGTTTCGGTAACAAATTTGTGTCCTTCAGATTGAAGCTGTTTCTTAATCGTCAGGTAATTCTCGATAATGCCGTTATGTACGACGACGATTCTGCCAGTGCAGTCACGATGCGGGTGAGCGTTTTCTTCTGTCGGTCTTCCATGCGTGGCCCAACGCGTATGACCAATGCCATACGTGCCGTCCAATGGATCCAGCCGGATTGCCTCTTCCAGATTGCGCAGTTTTCCCGGAGCGCGGCGAACTTCCAATTGACCGTCTTCCACAACGGCAATGCCCGCTGAATCATAGCCGCGATATTCCAATCGTCTTAGCCCATCGATAATTACCGGCACAACCTGTTTGTTACCAACGTAACCGACAATCCCGCACATAAGCTTTCTATCCCCTAAAATCCTCTTTCAAAACAAAAGCGCAATTTCCGTACAAACTATAAGTAACACAATACTAATCGGCCGGATATAGCAAAAAATGTATGGTTCCTCAGCAATTAGCGACGAGCAGCAGACCGCGCACAAACTAGATACGGCTGCGACGGCATATCTGTTTTGAAACAGTCTCAGCCATTTTGCACCTTTATCGCTTCAAGCAAATACCACATTGGTTTGATGCTTGCGAATTGATCTGGATGGCTTTGGTCTATTTGACTTGTCGAAAGCCGACTTTTCTTTGTCTCTTTTGCATAGGAGGAAAATCGATGGCTAACCAAAAATGCGCTCATCCTGGATGCAACTGTCAGATCAATCCCGGGCAGGCAATTAATCGCGAGGGTGAGATGTTCTGCAGCAACCAGTGCGCCGACCTGGGAATGAGTCGGCAGGGAAACTGTAACTGCGGTCATCCCAATTGCAAATAATATCCATCCTGAATTTAAGAGCAGAGGCAGCCACGCCTCTGCTCACCTTTGTTTACGCCAGAACGGCATCCGCTGATGTGAAAATCAATCCAAGCTCTCTCGCCGAATCGTCGGGATTTGCCGAAGCGTGCACTGCGTTCTCGGTCATATTCTCTTTGTTGCCGTAAAGAGCGCGAATCGTCCCTTCAGCAGCCATGGCAGGATTCGTATGTCCGATCAGATCGCGAACCTTTTGAATAGCGTTTTCGCCATCCAGTTCCATTGCCACGACGGCTCCACTGGTCATAAAGCCGACCAGTCCGGCGTAGAACGGTTTGCCGATGTGCTCGGCGTAAAACTGTCCGGCAAATTCTTCGCTCATTTGCAGCCCTTTGATACGCCGTAAGGTGAGTCCCGACTCCTCGAAATGTTTGATGATGTCGCCGATATGTTTTGCTCGTACGGCGTTAGGTTTGATCAGAACAAGAGTCCGTTGATTGTTTGTCGCCAAAGTTTAATAGCTCCTTCTTATATCCGATTAAATAAACCGGGCATATTACACGATTGAATTGGCTGATGCAAAGCGCCTGAGATGTGACACCTGACGGCCAAATTTGACTTGAAATTTCGGTGTCACACCACGTGTCACAGCCTTATTAACAGACAACAAAGCAGTTACAGGACTGTGACTCCTGTGACACCAAGTGGCCAAACTTCGATTTCATCCGATCATTTCAGGCAAATCTTTTAAGTGCGCAACTCCCATATATATGAGCGCGCTTTTCATATATATAATATTTTATCTTTATTATTGACACAGCCTTTGTGCCCGTGATATTGTGCATCCCGTGTTCGTGGCGATTTATAGTGACTTGCGGCCACGGTAAATAAACCGCTAAATAGCTTGGAAGTTGATCGAAACGATAGCCCAAGTTATTGGGCTCTTTTTGTCTCTGGAGCCTGCCGCACGTCCTGTCTTCATCACGATACGCAAATAAAGCTTTTGATCAGGAATTATGATTACCGATCCGACAGAACTCCTGACCGCCATTCGGCAGAAGATCAACCCGATCGATGCCACTCCGGCTGTCGTTTTCAATTGCCATATCACAGGCTTAGAAGTTGCGCGCTCGCTGGGCAAACGCGGAGTCCCGATCATTGCCCTGGACAAAGATGACAAGGCCTACGGACTTTATTCTCGTTACACAACGGTCGCAGGCAAGTGTCCTTATCCGATTGATGACGAGCGCGGTTTCATCAATCTTTTGCTCGGCATTGGATCAGCTTTAAGAAGAAAAGCCGTATTGTTTCCCTGCCTTGACGAATGGGTCTTTGCCGTTGCGCGGCATCGCAGGGAACTGGAAGAGTTCTTCATTCTGCCGTTTTCCGAACTGGACATAATTGAACGCATTCTTGACAAGAACCTGCTCTACGAAAAATGCGAAGAGCGCGGAATACCTATTCCTAAAACATACTATCTGGGCAAACAAACACCCGAACAGATTGCATCCAGCCTTGAATTCCCTTGCATCGTTAAACCCGCCCTGCAGCGCGAATTCACCAACGAATTCGGGGAAAAAGTGTTCCGCGCCGAAAGCCGTGATGAATTCCTTCGATTGTGCGAGCGCGCCGCTCATCATCCGTTATTGGTTCAGGAAATTGTCGGAGCAGGGGTTGACAGTTTTTATTCGCTAGGCAGTTACATCGGTCGAGACGGGCAGGCGAAGGGAGTTTTCGTCGGTCGAAAGCTGGAACAATACCCGCCAGATTTCGGCACTGGTTGCCTGGTCGATTCTCGTTATGTACCTGAAATAATCGAGCGCGGCGTCGATGTTCTGAAGCAATTCAATTACAACGGAATCAGCGAAGTCGAATTCATCTACGATGATCGCGATCGCGATTACAAACTGCTGGACATCAATACTCGAGCGTGGAAATGGATCGGTCTCCCAATCAGAGCGGGCGTCGATCTGGTTTGGCTCGCATATGCCGACGCTGTTAACGGGAACGTCGAGCCGGCCGGCCGCCAGATAGACAATCTGAAATGGGTTTGGCTGAAGGATTACATTCAGCTCCGTCAACTGAGAGCAGGAAAACCCGAAGCAACGCTTACCGATCAGGATTGGTTCGATTTGGTGGCAGGACATGGTGACACCAGTCGCACGATTGTTCCGGCGGTCTTCTCCAATGATGATCCAGCGCCGTTCGTTCAGGTGATTAAGAGTTTGTTCGAGGAACAGAAGTATTACTGCGCTTGCTGACAAGCGCTCGTTGGGTTTTGAATGAGTGAAGTGACTAAGAAAAATTACTCAACATTTTCCCATCGCCTTAGCGATATCTGTAATTTGGACAGTTTTAGTCTGGTATCGTGTGCCGAGACTGGCATATTGACATCATTGCCCGAAGGGCAATCAGTTAATAGCCGGTGGCATCGCCACCAGAAATCGTTCCCCGAAGATTCGCAGCCTGAAAGGCTGCAGGTTCCCGTCAGTTTGAATCGATCCACGCTGTTAGTCTTTCAGACTAAGATGGATATCGTAAATTTGTCCGTGGGTGTCGCTTCGCTTTACCCACGGCTATTAACTTTTCGCCCTTCGGGCGATTCAAAATGGCCAGACTTCAGCAACGCAGAACCTTCAACTATGCTTTGCCAGCTTTCAGTGAGGTCTTTATGAACACAGAAGTAAACACAAATACAAACAAAGTCAGATACGGATTCTGGATGCCGATCTTCGGCGGTTGGTTACGCAATGTCGACGACGAAAAGATGTACGCCACATTTGACTATAACAAAAGGCTTGCACGGCGCGCGGAAGAGATAGGGTTTGATATCTCGCTGCTAGCAGAGCTCAATCTGAATGATATCAAGGGAGCAGACGCGCCCGTGCTTGAGTGCTGGACAACATCGGCGGCGCTGGCCGGCGTTACGGAAAAGCTGGAATTGATGAACGCGATCCGTCCGGGATTTCGGTTGCCGGCGATTACGGCGAAAATGGCCGCGAACATCGATCAGATATCCGGTGGCAGGTTTAGCCTCAACGTAGTCTCTGCCTGGTGGGAGCAGGAGATGCGCCAGTACGGTGGAGAGTGGATAGCGCACGACAAACGGTACGAGCGCACTCGAGAATTCATCGAAGTGATGCGCGGAATGTGGACCGAAGACGAGTTCGATTATGAAGGCGCATATTACACAATCGAAAAAGGTCATCTTGAACCGAAACCGATCCGCAAGCCCGGTCCGACAATCTACGCCGGAGGCGAATCCGAAGACGCCAAAAACATGATCGCCAGACATTGCGATGGTTATCTGATGCATGGCGACACCGTCGAAAACGTCCGCCCGAAAGTCGCGGATATGGAGCGAAGACGTCAGGCTCTTGGTCTGTCTTCAATGACCTACGGCATAGCAGCCTATGTGATCTGCCGGAAGAACGAGCGTGAAGTGAAAGAAGAGATCGACCGCATCACGAATGTTAAAGACGCGGCCGGATATTTCGGCTTCAAAGATTTCACCACGCAGAGCCAGTTAGAGCGCGAGCTGAGCCTTCGCGATTACAGCGTATCTAATCGTGGATTACGAACAGGTCTGACCGGAACACCCGAGCAGATTGCAGAACGCATAATCGAATTCCGCAAAGCGGGCGTAGAAATCTTCCTGATGCAGATGAGCCCGATGCTGGAGGAGATGGAGCGCTTCGCCGAAGAGGTGATGCCGATGGTGAATGCAGAGTTTGCAGCTTTCGAAACGCCCGAACTAGCACTAACGATTGGGCATTGAGACATTTTGCGTTAACTGTCTGGCAAATCGAATCTTACAAGACTTAAAGAGAAAGACGTATTACATTAAAATCAGTTTACAACAATATGACACTTAAAATGCGTCGAGGCCGCCTCAAAAACTGATGTCTAACCTTATGAGCGTGAGCTCAGAATCGGCTTCGACCGTGTTCAGACAGACTGTTTCGATCATACCTGAAAAAATCATACTGCCTTTCTAGTGATTGGCCTTATAATCTAACCGGACGCCACGTACTTTGTGGTAGTCAATTTTGTTTGGTAGCTCAAACTTGAGGTGTATGGCTAGTCTCCGCCCGTCTAAGTCTTGATAATCCCATTCGCCTGGCGGGATCGGAAAGCTCTAAGTGGCAATTTACCTATTGTTACTCATCTATTGATGAGGATGATTCAAAGATGGGTCTTGGCTCGGCTCTACGGGAAGTTCTCTAACCGCAAGTTACATTTGTCGGGGCATTGGTCCGTTTTCTCTACCGATACTGCGTCCTCGTCAGCGAGGTAACAGAAAGGATAATTAAATGAGCGCTTCTATAGAAAAAACAGACTCACAATTATCAGGTCCAATTCGGGTCAACATATGGTCGATTTTGATCGCAGAGATGTTGTTTGTCATCCTGCCGCTTTTAGTTACAGGAATCGTTTTAGAATACAAAGGACAGTTCCACACGCTTCTTGATTCATCGGAGTGGTCTTTTGCGACAGCCATTTTATTTGGTCAGGCCCTCACGAAATTCGTTTCTGGGCTTGTGTCAGGGAAAATCAGATTGGAGTGGCAACGAGTTATCTTGCTGTTTACCGTGTTAATAGTTCTCGGTCTTGTTCCTTCATTAATGGTGCTTACATTAGTTCTCGTTTCAGAGTCAACTGGCCTTGGGGCGATGGGCCAGGGGCTTCGACTAACACAAATGCTCCTTTTTGTTCTCGGGCTGGGTGGATACATTGTGTTTGGCGGGCTAGGAGAGTTCGCATTAGCTAGAGCAGAAGAGTTACTCAAGGTGGCGGCGGGACGAAGCTCAGAGTGACCAATTCTTATTCCAAACAACAAAGGACAATGTTATGGTCATATCTCAAATTTTTGAGACAACCCTGATCGGTGACACGCAAGAGTATTCGTTAAAAACCCTAGTGGTCCCTGCGTTTAGTTTTAAGGTTAAACAGGAAAACACGTATTGGATGGAGGCTGCGTCAAAATTGGGCTTAACCGAAATAGCCCCGGTCTCAACTTGGAACCTTTCGCGTATACTCGCATCCATGGTGGTATCGGAAGATCATATACAATCAGGATATAGAGTCAGCGAATGTATCGACGCATCTCACGGGCTCTATAATAGTACTGCTGACGCACTAGGGTTTGCAGAGGAGGTTGTCTCTAAGCAGCTAGTTCAATTTGGTAATCCATTCGAAATATGGGGATCGCTCGCGGATCTCGTAGCTAGCGCTACATCTATTACAAGATCAACGGGTTTAGTAACGATCGGATCAAGCGAAAAAATACCCCTTATTCTTGTGGCAGATAGTCGCGGTTTCGTCGTATGCGGCGCTACCCTATCCTTGCATACGGCGCTTAGAAAAGGACTGTGGGAGCGTATATATGATTGGCTGCAAGGCAAATAAGAGGAAAATAATCTAACATGACTTTAACACGGACCATTTAAGACACAGGCGGGAAAGCCTAAGAAATACAAAGACCCAATGAGCGAAAACCCATTTCCAATCCAAGATTTCCTCGCATCTCTGGTCGAGGCTCTGAAGGTGCGTGGTGACGCACGGGCAATCGCCATTGTTATAGAGGGTGACTGCCGTTTCGAGTGCGGCGAATCTGACTTTGGCATAGATTACTGGTCACTTTATGTAGCTCTGCCAGTCCATATTTTCTATGCGTTATCTGACGACGACCGCAGGACGATTTCTGAAATCATTGTGGAGACAGGTAAACCGTTCTTCGCCTCTACGCCGCGCGATGATCTAAGCTATGTTGTAATAACACCAAAGATTGTTTCGGCAGGCGAAGAATGGCGCGAAGAGGCAGTACGTTTTATAAAAGGAGAAGGAGTCACGAATCAAGGGAGAGTCCGGAGCGATAATATTGCTGCAAAACAACATCTCGGGCTTCTTTTCAGATCAAAGGCTGAAATTACGCTCTTTGGCGCACTTACCCGTGCTCAGCTCGCAGTTGCCCCTTTGCCGGTTTTTATTCGAATAGGGAAGACCTATAATCGCCTTGAACCTGACTTCGTCGTCGTTTTTAAAGGCTTAACATTTGTAGTCGAGGTTGATGGAGACACGTATCATAAAGAGTTGCCTGCCGAAGCAGACAAGCGCCTCATTCCGTTGACCTATGAGGGAGTTGAAGTGCGGCGAATTCGAGCGGCTGAGCTTGCTACGGACGCCATGGCCGATGCTGTTGTACGCGACCTGATACAATTCATGTCCCACCGGAAGGAATCAAGGTGATAGGGCGTCTCAGCTTCTTCATAGACGCACATACGTTTATTATCGTTCCGAGGAGCCCATTAAGTAAATCTAGCGGATACTCTCCGAACGGCCACGGCTTAAGGAGCTTTGGCAAGTCCGCCAACATTTCGCGGTTGGGATCAATTTAAAATTTGATAACCAGAATTCACGTCTGAGCGCGTTTGCCGATTTGCTTACTTGTACAACAAACTTGTCGTATAACAAATCTGTTGCAGGCTATCGAACATTGTGAAATAAGCTATCGCCATTGAGGATAGTAACCTCTGTCAGAAAAATGGGAGCATTTAACACAGTAAAAGCCGAATTGCCTTGTCCATATTGTGGGCAGCGGCAGCAATGGACCGTGCAATTCAAATACGGCAATTGCTGGCAGTTCGAATATCAGATCGGCGACAAGTTGCGCTGGGGCGGAAACGAAAAGGGAGAAAATACAGCGGGCCGCGTCCGAACAGATGGACTGGCCGAAGAAAGCTGCAAAGGTTGTTCAAGAGATTTCATAAATGCTGCTGTTTATTTCTCTGACAATATCATTGAGAAAGTCGAACTGAACACATGAAGTACGTCGTAACCATCATCCTAATAGGATGCCTTTTCTTGATTGGCCACGGTTGTCGGACGCATAGGAATACCGATTCTGCGCCAAAAGTGGAGGACCTTCTTGTCGAGCAGGGAGATCTGCCGGATGGTTTTAGTGGCGGCCAGATCGCCGATACCAGGCCTAAAATGTTCGATAAGCTTCCTTACGGGGAGAAAGAGGTCCATCAAAAATTCCAACGATCTCAAGAAGCTGCTGGAGGCGTATCGATCTTTATCTATAAGTCGCAAGGAGACTTAGAACGTGCGTACAACCAAGTAGTAACCGGATTTGGCCAAGCAATGGACAGCTACGGCGTAAAATCAGAGCGGCATGTATTGTCGAACGTAGGCGAAAAGGCAGAAGGCACATTCGCGATATATACCACGATGCAGTCCAGATTCACAAATGGTGAAGTCGCTTTTGTCCGTTGTGGTGCGTTAGTACATATTCGTCTGTCTGATACGCCATGGGATCAGATAACAACTTACGCGAACCGATTGGATGAAAGACTCCGTCCCAGATTATGCAAGTGACCATTATCTGAGTTCTAACTCGGAAATATTTACATTAAATGAAAAAACGAATCCTCCAATTGATGGCCGTCTTCGAGATGCTCTATGGCGTTGGCGGATTGGTTTACATTCTTGGCGGAGTAATTGGAATAATGCCGGCCGCGGCGATCTCTCTGGTTTGGTATGGAGTATTTCCACTCCTCAATATCGCCGCAGGCTTTCTGCTCTGGCGGGAATGGCGGCAAGCCCTTTTGTTATCAGCGCTAGTGCAACTGGCCCAGGCAGTTTACATACGCTCGGCAGATTTGAATTACAATCCATCTGCACCGTTCCAATTTACGCTAGGGGGATATGGAACATGCGCGCCGGACCGGACGCAACTTTTGCGGACATTAATCTCGTAGCCATCGGAGTCTTGTTATTGTTGTGGATTGGTGGATCCAACTTCCGAGGCGTGCCTTTGCGCGATGCTTTGGATTTTAAGGGCGAATGACGGCAAAGGCGTCCACATAAACTTAAAGGGCCGTCGGAGCGGAATGAGAAGAGAGTTGTCGCCGAGAATTCCCATAGGTGTTCACATAGCCGAATTCGGTGTACTCGCATTGCTCTGGGCATTGGCGTTCCGTGACATCATTCGCCACGATTCGCAGGCCCAGCGCGCGGAGGCAGCGACGATCTTTCTATGCCTTTTTACAGCTATCCCTATCTGGCAAATCCTCACTCACAAGGAAGTGTTTATTGATGATCAATATCTGTATGTCCGCTCGCGAAAAGACGAGATTCAAATACCTCTTTCAGAAATGAAGAAGGTTCATTACAGCATATTCAGAAAGTCAGTCATCATCACTCTGAAATCGCCAACAATATTTGGTCAACGCGTAAGCTTCAATGCGGAGCCGCGATGGGGAATGATAACCGAACCAAAAATCGCCGAAGAACTCAGAGATATTATCGATTCCTTGAAGGATAAACCGAACAGCCACAAACAAGCCGAACTCAACAAATGATCTTTCCAAAACCTCGCTCGAACCTCCACCGCATAAACTTCCATTGGAAGTTTAAAGGATTCAATTGTGGGCCGAATCGCAACCGGCGTATGACGAATATCGAACGAACGAGCTCGATTGGTCAGCCTAGGAATTGGCGCGAATGTATGCGAATCGTGATAATCCCGAATACAAGCTCGGAGGCATTCCGCTGATTGTGCTTTCCAGAGGCATCGGTTACGACAATCCGGGACAGGGAGCTGATCGGAAAAAACTGCAGGACGATCTAGCAAAGCTTTCCACAAACGGCAAGCACATAATTGCGGAAGGCAGTGGTCATAACATTCAAATCTAAAAACCTCAAGCAGTGATTGACGCAATCCATCAGGTAGTCGACGCCGTTCGCAATCATTCCAAACTGAATTAGTTCAGATTCCAGCCTTCAGGCTGCTATTTGGAGAAACAGGCAAGCTAAAGCTTGTACTCTGACCCGGATCGTTATCGGGATTTTCGAATTTCAGGTGGTTCCAGGCCCTTAACCATCAAATAGCCGTCGTCGCCATTGGTGTAATAGATAGGCAAGCGCTCGACACGTGTATAGCCAAGACCTTCGTAAAGTTTTATGGCGGCGTGATTTGTGACTCGGACCTCTAACCTGACAAGGTTCACGTTGCGTTTGGCCAATGCCCTTTCGACTTCGCACATCAGCCACCGCGCATAACCACGTCGACGGCATTCGGGGGCTACGCCGAGCGTTATGATGTGACCAGTGTTGTCAGGCTCGACCATGCTGACCACGAAGCCGCCCATGCCGCCGCCGCTGGTGTTCAACTTAAGAGCTGAAGTTTGTTTGCTTTCGAGTAGATATTTAAACGTTTCGCGGTCGTATGCTTCGCCATCTTCGAAACAACGCTGGTCCAGCGCCCAGCACACGTTCAAATCGTCAATGGTCATGATCTGAACTGTAGCCTGAGCGAAAGCTCTCATCTCAGAAGATCCCGTATCCTTCTCTTAATATCCTGGGCAGAACATTCTGTCGCTGTGCCGTTCGGCGACGACCAGGGAATAACGACATAACGATTATATTGCCGGAGCACTTTTCTATATTCGGATTTATAGCATAAATTGCCAAAGAATCCAGCAACTCTAGCGCGGGTAAGACGTGGAGACGGTCTATTCTGATTCCGGACCTAATGTTGATTTATGCTACTATTGCCTGTAGTTGAGGTTCAGATCATAAGCACTTAATCAGATTCGATTAGCAGGCAACAGGAAATGTCGCAGTCATTTATAGAAGCTCTGTTTACAGAGCCCAAGCCCTTGACAATATCCCAGCTCACGGCTCGGATAAAACAGCGCCTGGAATCCGATTTTGCCAGCGTCCTGATCGAAGGCGAAATCTCCAATTTCGTGAAGCACAGCTCCGGCCACTGGTATTTCACCCTGAAAGATTCCGGAGCACAAATCGGCGCCTGCTGCTTTAAAATGGCCAATCGATATATCCGTTTCAAACTGGAAAACGGATTGAAGGTGCGGGCACGCGGTCGAATAACCGTATACGAACCCAGCGGCAAATATCAGATAGTCGTCGAAATGCTTGAGCCGGTGGGCATTGGCGCGCTGCAGCTCGCATTCGAGCAGCTCAAACGAAAGCTTGAACTTGAAGGATTGTTTGAACCTTCACGCAAACGACCGCTGCCGACGCTTCCGCAAAAAGTCGGCATTGTCACATCGCCGACCGGCGCCGCAATTCGCGACATCCTTAATATATTGAAACGCAGAAATCGCGGAGTCCACGTACTGCTTGCACCGGCAAAGGTTCAGGGCGATGGGTCCGCAAAAGAGATTGTTGCAGCCATCCAGATATTAAATCAGCGGGATGATATCGATGTACTGATCGTCGGTCGCGGCGGCGGTTCGATGGAAGATTTGTGGGCGTTCAATGAGGAGATTGTCGCTCGGGCAATTCACGCCTCGCGGATTCCGGTGATCTCGGCGGTTGGGCACGAGATAGATTTTACAATCTCGGATTTTGTGGCGGATCTGCGAGCTCCGACACCATCGGCTGCGGCTGAGTTGGTCTCGGCGGCTCGCGATGAAATAGAAGCTCGGCTTGTGGGATTAATCAGCGATATGCTCCGCAATATGGAGTACAGATTGATG